>JBOHKB010000203.1:0-14844 GCA_050728815.1 Propylenella sp. | reverse complement strand
CCGCATCGTCAACCTGCAGTACAACGGCGCGCACATCGACCCAGCGCAGAAATTCATCGTCGCGACCAACAACTACCGTGCCGGCGGGGGTGGCGCCTTCCCCGGCATCGGCCCCGACAAGGTGATCTTCCAGGGCCCGGACACAAACCGCGACATCATCGTGCGCTACATCGTCGACAAGGGGACCATCAACCCCTCCGCCGACGCCAACTGGAAGCTCGCGGCAATGCCGGGCACGACCGTGCTGTTCGAGACGGGGCCGAAGGCGAAGGATTTTGTCGGCGACGTGAGCGCGGTGAAGATCGAGCCGGCTGGCGACGGCGCCGACGGCTTCGCGCTCTACCGCATCGCGCTCTAGGCATCAAGTTCCTCCCCCAGCGATGCGGGGGAGGAAACCCCGCTCCTTGCCGCGTCGCCGGGGCATACCTATTGTCTCGCGCATGCGCGCGATCCCGCCCCGAATCCTTCCCAATCCGGACGATCCTCGCCTGTCCAGCGTCGTGAAGGGCATTGACCAGGCAGGCGCGCCGGTGGAGACGCGCGTCGTCACCGAACGCCCGCTCACGCTCTATCTGAACCGGCAGGAGATCGTCACGATGATGACGATCGGCGACTACCCCGACCTGCTCGCTGTCGGCTACCTCAAGAACCAGAACATGCTTCCCGCTGACAATCCGGTGACCGGCGTCGACTACGACGACGAGATCGGCGTCGCGGTGGTCCGCACCGAGCGCGAGACCAACTACGAGGACAAGCTCAAGAAGAAGGTGCGCACATCCGGCTGCGCGCAGGGCACGGTGTTCGGCGACGTGATGGCCGGCTTCGAGTCGATCGGGCTTTCGAAGGACCCGACCATCAAGACGAGCTGGCTCTATGCGCTCACCAAGCAGATAAACACGACGCCGTCGCTTTACCTCACCGCCGGCGCAATTCACGGCTGCGTGCTCTGCGAGGAGGACCGCCCCCTCGTCTACATGGAGGACGTCGGCCGCCACAACGCGGTGGACAAGATCGCCGGCTGGATGTGGCTGAACGGCGTCTCTCCGCACGACAAGATCTTCTACACGACCGGCCGCCTCACATCGGAGATGGTCATCAAAACGGTGATGATGGAGATCCCGATCCTCGTTTCGCGGTCCGGCTTCACCGCCTGGGGCGTGGAGCTGGCCGAGCAGGCCAATCTCACGCTGATCGGCCGGGCGCGCGGCAGGCGCTTCGTGGCGCTCGCCGGCGCCGACCGCATCGTCTTCGACGCGGACTCGGAGCATGCCGCGGAGGAAGATTCCCGCCACGTTCGCAAAGGGGCGCGCGAGGTGGCCGATTGAACTCTGGCCCACCCCACGCCGGCGTCATCCTGGCCGGTGGATTGGGCCGCCGCATGGGCGGCGGCGACAAGCCGCTGATGACCATCGGCGGCAAGACCATGCTTGAGCGCGTGATCGAGCGCCTGAGGCCGCAGGTCGGCAGAATCGTGCTGAACGCCAACGGCGACCCCGCCCGCTTCTCCGCCTACGGTTTGCGGGTCGTGCCCGACACGATCGAGGGCTTTGCCGGGCCGCTCGCCGGGCTCCACGCCGGGATGCGCTGGGCCGAGGCGAACGCCCCGGGAGCGCGCTTCATCGTCAGCGTCGCCGCCGATACGCCGTTCTTCCCCGAGGGCCTCGTACAGCGGCTTACCGCCTGCGGCGCGGCTGCGGAGGACACCATCACGCTCGCCGCCTCGCCCGCCGGCACGCATCCGGTCTTCGGCCGCTGGCCGGTAGCGCTCGCCGGCAATCTCGAGGCATTTCTCACGGCGGGCGAGAGCGGCAAGATTCTTGCTTTCGCCGACCGCTACCTCCGCCTCAACGTGCCGTTCGAGGAAATCGAGCTACCGGACGGGACGAAGGTCGATCCCTTCTTCAACGTCAACACGCCGGAAGACGCTGCGCGGGCGGAGGAAATCGCGGCGGCGCTCGAGGGCCGCGCGGCGTGAGCACGCCCGTCTTCGGCGTCACCGGCTGGAAGAACTCCGGCAAGACCACCCTGCTCACCAAGCTTGTCACCGAGTTCACGCGCCGCGGCTTCGCCGTCGCCACGGTCAAGCACGCGCATCACGCCTTCGACATCGATCAGCCGGGAACGGACTCGTTCCGCCACCGCGAAGCCGGCGCGCGCGAGGTGATGATCGTCTCCGGCACGCGCTGGGCGCTGATGCGCGAGCTGCGCGACGAGCCGGAGCCGCCGCTCGAAGCGGCGCTGAAGCATGTTTCGCCCTGCGATCTCATCCTGATCGAGGGCTACAAGCGCGCCGGCCACCCGAAGATCGAGGTGCGGCGGCAGGCGACCAGCCGCGAGCAGCACCTCGCCGATGACGATGCCTCGATTCTGGCGATTGCCGCCGATTTCCCCACCGACGCCGGCGGGCGGCCGTCCTTCGACTTGAACGATACCGGCGGCATTGCCGATTTCATCGCGGCGACGCTCGCCTTAAAACCTCGGAATGGCTGAGCGCCGGCTCTTGGACGATTGCTTCCTGACCGACAGCGAGCGGCTCGGCCACGACGAGGCGCTCGCCATTCTGCGCGAGCGCGTCGGGCCGGTGACGGAGGCGGAGCGCGTGCCTCTCGCGGCGGCGTTGAACCGCATACTGGCGGAGACAGTCACGAGCCCGCGGAACGTGCCGGCCGCCGATAACGCCGCGGTCGACGGCTACGCTTACGCGCACAACGACTACGCGGCTGCAGGCGGCTTTTTCCCCGTCGTGGCGCGGATCGCCGCGGGGCACCCCTCCCTGCTTCCGCATGTGCGCGGAACGGCGGTGCGCATTTTCACAGGCGCAGTCATGCCAAAGGGCGCCGACACCGTCGCCATGCAGGAGGATTGCGAGGGGCACGTCCAGGACGGCCACGACTTCGTGGCGATCCCTCCCGGCCTGAAGCAGGGCGCGAACCGGCGCAGGGCCGGCGAGGACCTTGCCGAAGGCGCGGTCATCGCAGAGCCGGGCATGCGCTTGAGACCGCAGGAAATCGCCGCCATCGCCTCCACGGGCACCGACGGCGTCGCGGTCTACCGGCGGCTGCGCGTCGCGATCGTTTCGACCGGCGACGAGATCGTGCGGCCGGGGACGCCGCTCGATGAGGGGCAGGTCTACGACTCGAACCACGTCCTGCTCGCGACGTTGCTGGCCACCGTCGACTGCGTCGTAACCGATGCCGGCATCCTGCCCGACGATGAATCCGCCGTTCAGACCAGTCTCGCGCACCTCGCCGGCAGCCACGACGCCATCCTCACCACCGGCGGCGCGTCGCGCGGCGAGGAGGATCACCTGATATCCAGCCTCGATCGCATCGGGAAACGACATCTCTGGCAGCTTGCGGTGAAGCCCGGCCGGCCGATGAGTTTCGGGCAGGCCGGCGACTGTGCGGTCGTCGCGCTGCCCGGCAACCCGGTCGCGGCCTTCGTCTGCTTCCTGATGTACGTCCGGCCGATGCTGACGCTGATGGCGGGCGGCAAATGGCCCGAGCCGCAGCGATTCTCCGTAGCCGCCGACTTCGACATCCCGAAGCGCAAGACCGGCCGGCGCGAGTTCTTGCGCGGCACGCTCGCCGCTGACGATGCCGGCCGGCAGGTCGTGCGGAAATTCCTGCGCGACGGCTCCGGAATCATCACGTCGCTTCGCGAGGCGGACGGCCTGATCGAGATCGGAGAGGACATACGCGCGGTGAAGCGCGGCGACCTCGTGACGTTCCTGCCGTTTTCGGGGCTCGGCATCGCTCCCTAGCGCTCGACCATGCAGAACTGATTTCCCTCCGGATCGGCCATCACCGTGTATTCCGCGTGTTCGCGGACCGGCCTGCCGCCGAGCGCGACGAGTCGCTGCGTTTCGCTCCTTCGGTCCTTCACTGCGATATCGAGGTGGATGCGGTTGTTTTCGTACTCCCGCGTGGGGACCTGCTGAAAGCACAAGGTCGGCCCCGGCCCGTCGACCAGGACGGTCGGGTCGGTATCAGGCGTCAAGCCGAGCGGCGAGACGTTCGGTTTCCTCCTGATCGTATGGGCGAACGCTGTAGTCATCGAGCACGGCCGCCCAGAATCGCGCGAGCGCAGGAGCCCGTTCGCAATCGAACACAATCTCCCTGATCGTTCCCATCGATGATCGCTTTCTTCTCGCGGCAGAACTCTCCGAGCCGCGAGCGCCTATCACTCCGGGGCAGGCGGTGCGGGACTATGCCGGCCATTGCGCCCGGCCAAGACCCTTTGCGTCAACGGCAAATTGGCGGCAAACTGGCCAACCATGACCGGCCGGCAGTCCGATGCAAACGACAGCCCGGGCATTGCGGGCCGGAAAGCCGCTCAAGCAAACAGGGAGCCAACATGCCTATCATGACCCGCTTTGCGGCCACCGCCGCCGCCGTCGCCGCCATCGCTCTCTCCGCCGGGATCGCTGCGGCCCAGGAGAAGGTCCGCATCGGCACCGAGGGCGCCTACCCACCCTTCAACAACCTCGAGGCGGACGGCTCGCTCGTCGGCTTCGACATCGACATCGCCAACGCGCTTTGTGAGGAAATGAAGGTCGAATGCGAATTCGTCGTGCAGGACTGGGACGGTATGATTCCGGCGCTGGTCGGCGGCAAGTTCGACGCCATCATCGCCTCGATGTCGATCACGGCGGAGCGCATGGAAGTCATCGACTTCACCAATAAGTACTACAACACGCCGCCGGCGATCGCCGTGCCGATGGCCTCCGAAATCAAGGGGGCCACGCCGGAGGACCTCGCCGGCGTCAAGCTCGGCGCACAGTCCTCCACCACGCACTCCAACTACGCCGAGGAGAAATTCCCGGACGCGGAGCTGCAGCTCTACCCGACCGCCGACGAATACAAGCTCGACCTGCAAAGCGGCCGCATCGACGCCGCCATCGACGATGTCGTCGTGCTCGACGAATGGATCAAGAGCCCCGACGGCGCCTGCTGCCGCATCCTCGGGACGCTGACGCCGGACCCGGTCATCAACGGCGAAGGCGCCGGCATCGGCCTCCGCAAAGGAGAGGACGAGCTGAAGGCGAAGTTCAACGCCGCCATCGACGCGATCCGCTCCAACGGCAAATACGAGGAAATCAACAACAAGTACTTCTCGTTCGACGTCTACGGCAGCTGAGCCGTATGCGGACGTGACGAGCCTGCCGGGCCGCAACCGCCCGGCAGGCGCAGGCGGGGCGAACGATGGATTCGGCTTGGACGCTCATCTCCTTCGGCGACCAGGGCTGGGGAGATGAGATCGCCCGCGGCACGCTGGTGACGGTGGCGCTCGCGCTCGCCACCCTCCCCTTCGGACTCGTCATCGGGTTTCTGGTCGCGCTCGCCAAGGATTCGGATGAGCCGTCGCTCCGGCGGGCAGCGGAGATCTACACCACGATCTTCCGTGGGCTGCCGGAGCTCCTGACGCTCTTCATCGTCTATTTCGGCGTGCAGATTCTGATCCGACAGCTCGCCGAGCTGTTCATCGAGAATCCGAGCGTCGAGATCAATTCCTTCGTCGCCGGGATGGCGGCGCTCGGGCTGGTCTTCTCGTCTTACGCCAGCGAGGCGTTCCTCTCGGCGTTCAAGGGCATCCCGAAAGGCCAGTACGAGGGCGGCTACGCGATTGGGCTGACGCCGTTGCAAACCAAGCGGCTCGTCGTCCTGCCGCAGCTCATCCGTCTGGCGCTGCCGGCGCTCTCCAACCTCTGGCTGATCCTCTTGAAGGAAACGGCGCTCGTCTCGGTGATCGGCCTCGCCGACATCCTGCGGCAGGCCGGCATCGCCGCGCGCGTGACCAAGGAGGCGTTTCTCTTCTTCGGCGTCGCCTGCCTGATCTACCTCGCGCTCGCGATCCTCTCTTCTTTTGCGCTCGGCTGGATCGAACGCTGGAGCCGCCGAGGCGAGGCGCTCCGGTGACCGAGATCGCCGCGGCATCGGGCGGAGTCGCGGCTCCCGCGGCGCGGCCGAGGGCGTGGACGAAGGGGCGCATCGCCGGCCACGTGCTTCTTGCGCTCTGGGCGCTCGCGGGCCTCGCACTCCTCGCCCACCTGGTCCTCGGGTACGACGCGGATTTCTATCAGCGCTATGCTCCGAAGTTTTGGAGCGGAACGATCGTCACGATCGAGATCGTGACTCTGTCGGTGCTGATCGGCGCGGTGCTTTCGGCGCCGGTGGCCTTCGGGCGGCTTTCGTCCAACCCGCTCGCCGCCGCTCCCGCCTTCGCCTTCGTCTACTTCTTCCGCGGCACCCCGCTGATCGCCCAGGCCTTCCTCGTCTACTACGGGGCAGGCACCTTTCGCGCCGAGCTCGAAGCGATCGGGCTCTGGTGGTTCTTCCGCGACGCCTTCAACTGCGTGATCTTCACTTTTGCGCTCAACACCTCGGCGTACCAGGCCGAAATCCTCTCCGGCGCGATCCGCAACGTCCCGAGGGGTCAGCGGGAAGCCGCCGCCGCGCTCGGGCTCCACAAATGGGTGATTCTCCGCAAGGTCGTCCTGCCGCAGGCGCTGATCGTGGCGCTCCGGCCCTACGGCAACGAGATCGTGCTGATGATCAAGGGCTCGGCGGTTGCCTCCATCGTCACCGTCTTCGACCTGATGGGCGAGACACGGCGGGCCTACTCGCGATCCTTCGACTTCGAGACCTACATCTGGGCGGCGATCATTTATCTCATCATGGTGGAGGCGCTCAGGCGGGTCTGGGACCGCCTGGAGCTCCGCCTGACCCGGCACCTGAAACGCGCCGAGTCCGCCAAAAAAGCTGCCGGCGCGGGCTGACCTTCCGCCGCCGGCGGGCTAAGGATTCGCCAGCTTCAACCTCACCGACAGGGAAAAACGCGATGGCAAAGGTCGCCTTCATCGGTCTCGGCGTCATGGGATATCCGATGGCCCGGCATCTTGCGAAGAAGGGCGGGCACGACCTCACCGTCTACAACCGCACCGCCGAGAAGGCGAAGAAATGGGTGGCCGAGTATGGCGGCAAGAGCGCCGATACGCCGCGCGCGGCGGCGGAAGGGCAGGACTTCGTATTCTCCTGCGTCGGCAATGACGACGACCTCCGCTCCGTCACGCTCGGCGACAGCGGCGCAATCGCCGGGCTGAACCGCGGCGCCATTCTGATCGACAACACGACCGCGAGCGCGACGGTCGCGCACGAGCTGGCCGCGGCCGCGGAGAAGCGTGGCGCCGGCTTTCTCGACGCGCCCGTCTCCGGCGGTCAGGCGGGTGCGGAGAACGGCCAGCTCACCGTCATGGTCGGCGGCGACCAGGCGACCTTCGACAAGGCGAAGCCGGTGATCGACGCCTACGCCAAGATGGTCGGCCTGATGGGCCCGGTCGGCGCCGGCCAGCTCACCAAGATGGTGAACCAGATCTGCATCGCCGGCCTCGTGCAGGGGCTTTCGGAAGGCATCCACTTCGCCAAGAAGGCGGGGCTCGACGTGGAGAAGGTGATCGCGGTGATCTCAAAGGGCGCGGCGCAATCCTGGCAGATGGAGAACCGCTGGAAGACCATGAACGAGGGGCACTTCACCCACGGCTTCGCGGTCAACTGGATGCGTAAGGACCTTGCCATCTGCACCGCCGCCGCGCGCGAGAACGGCGCCCACCTGCCGGTCGCGGCGCTCGTCGACCAGTTCTATTCGGAGATCCAGGCGATGGGCGGCGGCCGCTGGGATACGTCGAGCCTGATCGCACGGCTGGAGAAATTCTAGCGGAGCCGGATGCCCTCTTTCGGGGGCGCAATCCCATCCATTTGTCATCCCGGCTTGCCGCGCGAGCGGCAAAACCGGGACCCATGAACCTCCGGCGCTCGCCGATGGCGCGTTCCGCGCCGCCTCCCGCCAACCCTTCGTTAACCTTGATAAACCACTATCGCGGCAACGACTTCCGCGTGTCTTTGGTCATGGTGCATCCGAGTCAAAAGCAGCCATCCTACCCTCGGCGTCAGCCGCCGCTCAGTATCACGGTCTCGCGCCGCGGGCGCACGCGGGTGCTCGCGATACGGCCCTGGCTCGTCGGCTCGGCTCTTTGCCTCTTCACGGTCGCCGCGACAGCGGTGATCGGCGCCGCCGCCTACATGCTCTACCACGACGATCTCCTCGCGGCGTCCGTCTCGCGCCAGGCCGAGATGCAATACGCCTACGAGGAGCGCATCGCCGCTCTCCGCTCCGAGCTCGACCGGATCACCAGCCGGCACGTCGTGCAGACCGAAGGGGTGGAGCAGCAGCTCGTCACGCTGCTCAACCGCCAGGCGCTGATCGAAGAGCGGCAGTCGTCGCTCGATACGCTCCTGGACAAGGCGCGCACCTCTGGCATCGAGGTCGCCGCCGCCGCGCGCCTGCCGCGTGCGCGGCCGGCCGCGGAGCCCGAGAGTCAGGAGCCGCAAGACGCCCCGATCGGCCCGCTCGGCTACATGCCGACCGAACCCGAGGCGGAGGAGGCGATCCTCCAAGCCTTGCTCACCGGCGCCGCGCCCGGCGGTTCAAATCCCACGCTCCAGAGCACGTTCGCGCGCGTGCAATCCTCGCTCGACGGCGCACAGGTCCGTCAGGAGCAGGCGCTCCATGCCTTGAGCGCGAGCGTGGAGGAGGAGTCGGAACGGCTGTCCTCCGCGCTGATGCCGATCGGAATCGCGGTCGAGGACAAGGCGGCGGCGGAAGACGCTGAGCCACAAGGAGGCCCCTTCCTCCCAGCGGCCGGACTGCATTTCGTCGAGCGGACGACAATGGTCGACCGCCTGCTCGATGACGTCCGGATGCTTCGCCGCTCGGCGGCGGCGCTGCCGCTGAAGCCGCCGCTGGCCGCGCTCAGAATATCCAGCCGCTACGGCTACCGCCTCGATCCCTTCCTGAAGCGGAACGCCTTTCACGCGGGCCTCGACCTCGCCGCGCCGGCGGGAACGGAAGTGCGCGCCACCGCGCCGGGATTCGTGGTCGAAGCCGGGTGGGGCGACGGCTACGGCATCATGGTGGAGATACGCCATGCCGGCGGGGTCAGTACGCGCTACGGCCATCTTTCCGCAAGGCTCGTGTCAGCCGGCGACCGGGTCGAGGCGGGGACGCCGATCGGCCGCGTCGGCACGACCGGCCGCTCAACGGGACCGCATCTCCACTACGAGACGCGGCGCGACGGCGAAGCGGTCAACCCGGCGGTTTTTTTCGCGGCAGGCCGCGCCCTCGGCGGCTCGTAGAATTCCTTCCTGGAGCGGACCGCTCCCTGCCTGCCGGGTCCATGCCTGAAGGTGTCAGGAACGCGTCAGTCCCATGTCTCCGGCCGCACAAGTGGGAGGCTATGCGCGAACGCGGCTCACGTTGAGCATTCGTCCACAAAGCCGCCCGTCGATGACGACGAGGCCTAGCCCGATCAGCGCCAGACCGGCGGCCTCGCTCGCGGTGAACGCCTCGCCGAGCAGAGCCCATGCGAAGAACACGCCGCCGACCGGAATGAGCAGCGTCACTAGAATCGTGTTGGTCGCGCCGGAGCGGGCGATCAGCGCCCAGTAGATGACGTAAGCGAGTGCGGTGGAGAGGATCGCGAGCGCGAGCACGGCGGCGAGCGCTGTTGCGCCCGGCATCGCGAGCGACCAGGGACGGTCGACGACGAGCACGATCGGGATCAGCATCACAGTCGATGCGCTGAGCTGCAGCGTGGCGGAGACGGTAGGGTCGATGCCGGCGAAGCCGCGCCCATACACCGCCGAAAGCCCATAGCCGAAGGTGGCGACGAGCATGGCGCCGACGGCCAGGAGGTCGCCGCTCAGCCCGGCGACCGCCTGCGGCCCGGCCATCGCCGCGACGCCGCCCATGCCGAGCAGGATGCCCAGAAGCTTGGCGGGCGTGATCCGTTCGTCGAGCGTCACGACATGCGCAACGATCAACGCGAAGATCGGCGCGGTGGCGTTCAGAATCGAGGCCGAGCCGGCGCCGAGCTTCGCGGTGGCGTATACGATGAGCCAGAAGGGGACGATGTTGTTAACGAAGCCCATCACGGCGTAACGGCCGTAAAGCGCGGGCCGCACCGGATAGGGCGCGCTGCGAGCGATCACGACGGCGTGGAGCACCAGCGCCGCGATGCCGACCCGGCAGAGCACGAGCGTGAAGGCCGGGACCTCCGGCGCCGCCACCTTGATGAAGATGAACGAGGCGCTCCACAGGATCGCGAGCGCCGTGAGCAGCGCCCAGCCGCGGCCGTCGAGTCTCGGCGCTGCAACCGTCATGCGGGCTGCATTAGGGCGAACGCCGCTCGTCCGCCACCCGATTCCCGCCGGCGTGCCGCTGAGCGGCGCGGCCGGCGATGAACACGCCGCTGATGATCAGGGCCGCGCCCACCAGATGATGCCAGCCCGGCCGCTCGCCCAGGAAGATGATCGCGAGGAGCGAACCGAAGAGCGGGATCAGATGGAAAAACGGCCCGGCGCGGTTGGCGCCGATCAGTCCGACGCCACGGTTGAAGAACGTGTAGGAAAGGATCGAGGGAAAGATCGCGACGTAGGCGAGCGCGGCGAAGCCGCCGGGGCTCATTCCCTCGATCCGCGCGCCCGAAAGATATTCGGCGAGCGAGAGCGGCAGAAGGAGCGCTGCCCCGAGGCCGATGGTGACGGCGAGGAAGCTGATCGGCGAAATTCCCGGACGCCCGCGGAGCAGCGTCGAGTAGAAAGCATAGTCGACGATTGCCACGAGCATGACGATGTCGCCGACATTGAGCGTCAGTCCGAGGAGCTGCGCGATATCGCCGCCGCTGACGATGGCGAGAACTCCGACGAGCGACGTCGCGATCCCAGCGAGCTGGCCGCGGGAGAGCGGGTCGCGCCACAGCAGAAGGCTCCACAGCCCGATCATGAGCGGTGCGCTCGACTGCAGCACCGAGACGTTCGTCGCGGTGGTGTATTGCAGGCTCCAGTACTGCAGCGTGTTGAAAGCGCTGATGCCGGTCAGCGACAGCAGCAGAACGACGCCGATGTGGCGGCGGATCACCGGCAGCTCCGCGCGGACGCTTGGCCAGGCGAAGGGGATGAGAAGCAGGAAAGCGAGGCTCCAGCGTATCTGCGCCAACGTCACCGGCGGGATTTCCGTGACGATCGCGCGGCCGACCACGGCGTTCCCGGCCCAGAAAAGCGAGGCGAGCGAGAGAAGCAGGTAGGGCTGGTCCAGCAGTCGCGGCAGCGAGGGCATGAGGCCGGGCCGTTGGGCGACGAGGCGCCCGGTGGATCGGGATCGGTGGCGGGAGCGCTTTTCGGAGGCTATGGCGTCCAGCTCGCCATCACCGCCTCGAACACCTTGTCGCCCGGTATGCCCTTCTCGAAGGTCAGAAGCGCGCGCGTCTGATCGTTGTAAAGGATCGGTACGTCGAACCAGGATCCTTCTCTCAAGAGCTGGATGTTGCGGGATACCTGCTCGGCATCGTCGGCGAGCGCGATCCAGAAGAGATCGTTGGTGACAGGAACGGCGGCGCCGGCAAGCGGCTGGCCGCGCGCCTGCTCGGTCTGCTTCATCACCAGCGCCGGAACGCGCTGGATCGGGCTTTCGGAAAGTGCACCGCTGAACTGGATCTCGACCAGATGGCTCGCCGGCAGCGACGGGTCGTAATTCTTGTAGATGGTGACGGTGGCCTCGACCTTGCGGTCGGGAATGCGGAGCGTTGCCCGGATCGCGGGATTGCCGTCCTTGGTGATGTTGGCCCAGGTGGCGGTTCCTTCATGCGCCTCGCCCGACTGGCCCTCCGCGCCCTGGTAATAGTAGATCGCCCGCTGCCCAACGAGGCTCGTATCGACGTCCGTCGGCGGCGCGAGAGTGGTGGTTTCTTCCCCGGCCTGCGGCCCCAGCGAAGTCGTCGTCTCCGGCAGCGTCGGCTCCTCCGGCGGGACGATCATCACTGTGTCGGCCGGAGCGGGTTCCTCCGCAGGCGGAGGCTCCGTTCCGTTGCCCAGGCGGTCGTTGCGCTTCGCGATCTCGTCGGCCGCGCCATCCTGCGCCACGACCTGCGCCGGCGAAGGCTCCTCCACCTCCGATCCGAAGCCGAATAGGGCGAACACCGAGTCGCGCTGCGAGTAGGCGTAGCCGCCGATCCCAAGGACCACGAGCACCACCACCAGCAGCCCGATCAGCGCCGGCGTGCGGGAGGCGCGATCCTCGTCCTCGCCAAAATCCTCGTCCTCGTCTTCCTCGTCCTCGGCTCCATAGTCGGCATCTTCCGCGGCGGCGGTCTCGCGGACACGCGGCGGGGGGGCCTGCCGCTGCGTGCTTGGGGACGGCGGCGTCGTGAATAGGAACTCGTCCTTCGGCGGTTCGTAGCGCGGAGGCGGCGCGGGCTGCGGCGCGAACTCCGCCTCCAGCCGCACCACCGCATCTTCCAGTTCCTGATGCTGCGTTTCGATCTCGCGGCTCGACAGCGGCGGATCGACTGCGGTGAGCTGGCGGGCGAGCGCGGCGCGCGCGCGCGCGTAGACCGCCTCGCGCATCTCGGGGTTGGGGTCCGGCAAGGCGGTGATGGAACGTCTGAGGATCGACGCGTAATCCGGCATGGTCACTACTTTACTAACCCTGGAACCCCCGAAAAATGGTTAATCCTGAAACGGATCGCGGACAAGGATAGTATCGTCGCGCTCCGGGCTGGTCGACAAGAGCGCGACGGGCGCCTGGATGAGTTCCTCGATGTAGCGCACGTATTTTACCGCCTGCGCGGGCAGGTCCGCCCAGGAACGGGCCCCGGCGGTAGATTCCTCCCATCCCGACAGCGTTTCGTAGCACGGAACCACCTCCGCCTGCGCGGTCTGGCTGGCCGGCAGGCGGTCGAGCTTCGTCCCGTGCAGATCGTATTCCACGCAGACCTTGATCTCCTTCAGGCCATCGAGCACGTCAAGTTTAGTCAGCGCAATGCCCAGGATCCCGGAGACTTTTGCGGTCTGGCGCACAAGCACCGCATCGAACCAGCCGCAGCGCCGCTTGCGGCCCGTGACCGTCCCGAACTCGCGGCCCCGCTCGCCAAGGAACCGGCCGACCTCGTTGTCCTGCTCGGTCGGAAACGGCCCCTCCCCCACCCGCGTCGTATAGGCCTTGGTGATGCCGAGCACGTAACCGACGGCGCCGGGACCGAGCCCCGAGCCGGTCGCCGCCTGCCCCGCCACGGTATTGGAAGAGGTGACGTAGGGATAGGTGCCATGGTCGATGTCGAGGAGCGCTCCCTGCGCCCCCTCGAACAGGATGCGGGCGCCCGCCCGGCGTTTGGCGTCGAGCAGCGCCCAGACGGTGTCGATGAACGGAAGCAGGCGATCGGCCACGCCGGCGAGCTCCGTGTAGATCGCCCCCCCTGCGATCTGCGGCTGGCCGAGGCCGCGCCGGAGCGCATTGTGGTGCACTAGCAGCCGCTCGATCTTCTGCGGCAGCGTGCCGAGATCGGCCAGGTCCATCAGGCGGATCGCCCGCCGCCCGACCTTGTCCTCGTAGGCCGGCCCGATGCCGCGGCCGGTCGTGCCGATCTTCGCTCCCGGCCCCGCCGCGCTCTCGCGCAGAATGTCCAGCTCGCGATGCAGCGACAGGATCAGCGTCACGTTGTCGGCGATGCGGAGCCGCTCCGGCGTCACCGTGACGCCCTGGCCGGCGAGTTTTTCGATCTCGTCGATCAGCGCGTGCGGGTCGAGCACGACGCCGTTGCCGATCACGGCGAGCTTGTCCGGTCGCACGACGCCAGCGGGAAGCAGGCTCAGCTTGAAGGTCGTGCCGTCGACCACAAGCGTATGGCCGGCATTGTGGCCCCCCTGGAAGCGCACCACGACATCGGCGCGCTCCGACAGCCAGTCGACGATCTTGCCCTTGCCCTCGTCGCCCCATTGCGAGCCGACGACCACGACATTCGCCATTCAGAAGGTCTTTCCCATGCCAGCTTCTACGAGAATTCCGTGGCGGTCTGCCGGCCGCGGACGTTCGCATCAACGGTGACTTTTGCGCCGGTGGCCGGATTGACCCATCTTTCGTGGTCACCCTTGCCATAGCGCTGAAACTTCCATCCAGCGTTGGTCAATTCCTTGCGAACCTTTGGCGTGAAGTCGGTCACGGCCGTCTCCGAATCAGCTCGTGTGGCCGACCGTACCCCGCGGTCAACGCCGCGCAACGCACAGGAATGTGGCGAACCAAGTCTGGGCTGGTTGCGGCGACTTGGCGACAACTGATCGCCAGAGGCTCCGGAGCGGAATGAAGCTCCTCAGCCGCCGATCCCACATATCATTCCGCGGCAATCGGCGCGAATTCGTCGTCACGCTCGGCGATAATGTGCAGGACTGCGTGCGGCGGCATTTGGTCTTCAAGGAAATCCGGAATGATCAACATTAGGCGTTCACGCAGCTTTTCGAGTGTGTCTGCTTCCGTCACTAGCCCCCGAATGCTGGTCTCCGCGGTGTACCAGACCCCGGCTTCCGGGTCCCACTTGGCCCAAACATAGAAAGTCGGCTGCATGAGCACTGCTCGCGGTTCGTCCCGGCCTCTCAATAGCGGAGTTATTCGTCTGTCAAAAGCCCACAGTCGAGCGGCCAGCTCGAACGACCGCAGTGGGGCCTCGCCTCAAAAACTCAGCGGCTTCACCTGCTGCACGTGCTCGATGCGGTTGATCGCCGCCATCACATCCGCCGGCACCGGCTGGTCGACGGAAACCAGCGCAATGGCGTTGCCGCCCTCGTAGTCGCGGCCGAACTGCATGCGCGCGATGTTGATCTTGTTGTCGCCGAGCAGCGTGCCGAGATGGCCGATGAACCCCGGCCGGTCGAAATTGGTGATGTAGAGCATGCGCGGCGAAAGCTCCGCCTCCATGTTGATGCCCTTGATCTGGATGATGCGCGGCTTGCCGTCTGAGAA
>JBOHKB010000202.1:0-4503 GCA_050728815.1 Propylenella sp. | reverse complement strand
GAGGATCGAAGCGCTGCCTTCATTCAAGAAGGCAATACCTGACCCCGATCTTCTGTCGACAGTTACCGAGGCGCTGAGCGTTTGGTCGGAGTCAAAGAATCTATTTGTCGTCCTCGCAATACTAGAGAAGATGCACGTCGAACACCAATCCACCGCCGAGGGCGATGCCGAAGGCTCAGACGACGCAGAAGGAGAAGCCGGACCGGAGGAGGAAGACGAAGAGGAGGAGGAGGAGGAGGAGGGTGTTAACAAAGCACTCGCCAGTATAGGGCGGTATCGCGACTTGGTCGCCGTATATGCGGGAGCCGCGGAGTTTAAGAAGCGGCTGCGCTCGCACCGTTTCCTGGCTCCTTGGTTTGACGGATGGGAAGTCATCGGTAGTCGGGTCAGGTATGGATTGTTCGCAGTCCGCCGCCGAGTGGCGTTGGTTAAGCGGACAACAGACGATCTCGCATATTCGATCATGCAGCATCTTCTGGCGAAGCCAGCTGATACTCCCTTTAAGGTAACGGTAGCGCTGTTCGTATGGATGGTGCTTGTGGTCGTGTCTGCCCTCCTGAGCATCGCGATCTACGTCCTTCGGCCAGGCAAGTTGCTGGAGTTCATCGGATGGGACGATGAGGTCCTACCGGTGACTGAGTGAATGCGACCCCGTGGATGGTGAAGGACGACACAGTCTACGTGCAGGCGGGCGCCGGGATTGTCGCCGACTCGGCGCCGGAGTCGGAGCATCAGGAGTGCATCAACAAGGCCGCCGCGATTTTCCGCGCCGCGGATGAGGCGAGGCGGTTCGCGAACGAGGCGCAGAGGGGGCGGTAGCGCCGACTCAAGCGGCGCTCCACCAACCTCGCGCATGAAGCGTGATACGGAAGAACTATCATCCTCGGCCGAGCGAAGCGAGAGCCGAGGACCCAGTGGCCTCTGGGTTCTCGGGTCTCCGCTTCGCTCCGCCCGAGAATGACCATATGCGAAAGTGGGCGCTCGCCCGATTTCGTCTCTCCGTGTTTCGTCGGCAGGGCCTCCGGCGAAACAATTCGCCTTCCCGCGCAACATATTCCGCCTGCCACGCAAAACACCTGAAACGCGCCGCGCTTACGCGTGCAGTTTCGGTTCTGCCGAGGGCTGGGGCTAGCGCGAGGAGACCCGAATGCAGAGCGCAGCCGCCGAACGCGTCCGCCGCTTGCACGTTGTGCGGACAGAAGAGCCTGCCCGGAAGAAGCCGAACCTCCGACTGCTCGAAAGCGAACGGCCGCAGGGGGAATACCTCGCGCGGTCGGACGCGGAGCTGCGCATCAACCGGCTGGTCTCGCCCGGCGAGAGAGAACACTACGTCCGCGCCGGCGAGCGGCTCGGCTCCGCTTTGCTGCGCCTGCAGTCGGGACTGCGGAGCCTCGTCACGCGTCTCGCATCAAGATCGGCCGGCCGTCGCGAACGCGGCGCGTGAGCGGGCAGCCGGCTGCTCCGTTCGGTTGGTCGTCAGCCGCTCGCGCACGAAGTCGCGCTCAATCCTGAGCCCCGCCCATTCGTCGTCGCCGGGGCCGCTGTAAATCAGCGTGTGCGGCCCATCGAGGCCGGCTTCGGCCGCGATGTCGAGACAGCGGGCGTAATCGTCCCGGTCCATCACGCCCGGCGCCGGGAACGAGGCCGCCGCGTGGGTCGAAGTCGCGCGCGGCATGATGGAGGCAAGGTCGTCGTACTTGGTTGCGCCCTTCCAGTTGGCGAAATCGGCGATCAGCCCGATGTCGCCGTTCACGCCGTCGAGCAGATAGTGGACGGCCTCCGGCCCGGCGGTCAGCTCCTGCCAGTTCTCCGTAACGACGCGGACGCCGTCTTCCGCCCCGCGCCGCGAGAGGCGGCGGAGGCCATCGACGGCAAGATCGAGCGCCGCGCGGGTAGGTTTCTGCCGGCCGCCGCTCACCCGCGCCTGATCGGCACCGAGCGCAGCCGCCGCGTCGATCCAGGCGCCAATCCAGGATATGTCGCGCTCGCGGTTGACGGGATCGGCGATATCGCCGGCATCGATGAGAAGCGTCTGCAGCCGCACGCCGGATTGGGCGAGCGACGCCTTGACTTCCGCGAGATAGGCCGGGTCGCGCGAACGCATGTGGACGTGGACGATCTCGATCCGGTCGATGCCGTTTTTACGCAACGCCGCGGGGAGATCGAGGAGGTCCACCTTGGCCGGCCCGTAAGCGTCTTCGAACGCATCGGCGACGTCGTTCGCCGGGCTGTTCAAGTAACGAAGCCCGAGCGCCCGGTGCAGGCTCCAGGTCGAAACAGCGATCGCTGGCGATGCGGGAGCGGTCTCCGCGTGTCTCGCCCCGTCACCCTGACCCGTCACGCCGCGGCCTTGCGGTTCTGAGCGAGCCTCGCGTCGACCATCGCGACGATCCCGTCGAGGACCGCGTTCGACATCCCCTGCTGCCGGCCGATCGCCTGCACCAGCCGGTCCACGCGCTCGATGTTCGGCGCGCCGGCGAAGAGAGCGCGCGCGGCGGATGACGGGCGCACGAGATCGTTCGCCGCGGCGGCGTATTTCTCGAACGGCACGAGGTCGCCGCGGTCGGCTCCGAGCTTTACGCAGAGGTCCATCACCCAGTTGTAGACCGCGCGCGACTCGTCAAGATTCGTGTGCACGGCGTCCTTGGCGGTGCGCGGGCCGTCCTTGGTGATGCAGCGGTAATTGCCGGCGATCAGCATCGCCCACTTGGCGAGCGGCACGAAGATGGAATCGTGCACCTTGAGCTTCACCGGCAGCTCGACCTTCGTGCCGTCGCCGGGGTCGTAGCGGATCGCCTCGATTTCCGTTTGCAGCTGCCGGAGCATCGCGGTCGCCTTCTCCGACTCGAAACGCGCCGCCTTGAAGTTGGTGGGGAGCGTCACCTGCAGCACGTTGACCGGCGCGTCGGGCGGGCGGAAAGCCTGTGGGTCGGGGCTGCAGAGCGTGACGAGCGGCGGATCGAAATTCTGCCAGACCGTCGGGTCGGTGTAGGCGGGGAGGAGCGCGTCCGTGTTCAAGCCCGGGATGCGCTTCAGATACGGGAGCGGCGGCATGTTCATGATCGACATGCAGGGCTTTTTCGAGCGCGCCACCTTATCGAGCAGCTGGCGCACGCCGTCGGAGCGATACTGCGGCTCCTGCATGGCGAGGCAGACAAGGTCGTAATCGGCCGGCTCGACCTCGCCCGCGCCCGCCGCGGAGATCTTTCCGGGGAGCCCTTTCGAGTGCAGCTCGACCAGCCCTTCCCGCCCTTTCACCGGCAAGCGCACGCGGATGCCGTCGGCGTTGATCGCCTGCGCCTCGGGAGGCAGGCAGACGAGTTTTACGTTGTGCCCGCCGAAAAGAAGCTTCGACGCGAGCAGCGACCCGTAAGAGGCCCCCATGATCAGGATGTTGATGGCAGGCACGATCTTCCCTCCCGGCGTTTCTCGTTGATGCGCGGCGCCTAGCGGCCCGCGGCGCGGCTTCCATCCCTTTTTAACGCGACCGGCGCGGATTTCCCAAGGGGCGGCGGCGCGATAAAGTCTCCCGGCAGCCGATCGCGCTACGCGACCGCGCCTGGACCGCCGACGGAGCACGCAATGCGCCGCCTTGCCGCCTTCCTCCCCCTCCTGGTTGCCGCCCTCTACTCGGTAGCGACTCCCGCCGCCGCAGCGGAGCGCGTCGCGCTCGTCATCGGCAACGGCGCCTACCAGGCGACAGGGCAACTGCCCAATCCGGGGCGCGACGCGGAGGCGATGGCGGCGGCGCTCGAGGCGCTCGGCTTTCAGGTGATCCTCCGGACCGACGCGGACCGGCGCGGCACCGACGCGGCGATCGGTGAGTTCATCAACGCAGCGAGCGGCGCGGGGGTCGGCCTCTTCTTCTTCGCCGGCCACGGCATCCAGATCGGCGGCGACAACCTCCTTCTGCCGGTCGATGTGTCGGCGGACAGCGAGTGGTCGCTGCGCTCAAGTGCGATCGAGGCGCAGCGCATCGTCTCGGAGATGGAGAAGAACGCAGGGGTCAGCATCGTCATTCTCGACGCCTGCCGCGACAACCCCATCGCCGACATCGTCGCCAAGACTTCGTCGACCCGGTCGGTCGGCGTGCAGCGCGGGCTCGGGCGGATGCGGACGGAGGGGCGCGGCGCGATCATCGCGTTTGCCGCTGCGGCCGGCGACACCGCCGCCGACGGGGCGGGCGAGCACAGCCCGTTCACGGCGGCGCTGCTCGAGGAAATCGACGAGCCGAACGTCGAGGTCGGGCTGATGTTCCGCCGCGTCGCCCGCCGCGTGCGCGAGGAGACCGGCGGCGACCAGTATCCGGAACTGCTCGTCCGCCTGGTCGACGAGGTCTACATGAACCCGGTGGCGGAGGTCGCCGCAGCAACCGCGCAGGAGCCGGCGGGCGAACCGGCGAAGCCCGCCGTCGAAGGATCGGAAGGCGCGCCGCCGGGCGAAAAGGTCGCCGCCGCTGAAACGGGCGGGGAGCAGGCGGCGGGCGGCGGCGCAGTCGAGCAG
>JBOHKB010000201.1:0-5619 GCA_050728815.1 Propylenella sp. | reverse complement strand
GGCGGCACGCGCGCGCGGCCGTCGGCGTCGCCGCGCTGCCGCTCGACGCGGCGATCGAAGTCGACGCCATCATCGCGGTCGCCTAGGCGGGCATGAAGCGGGACCGGCTGCGATGGCTCACCGCCCGCCCGATCGCGCATCGCGGCCTTCACGACATTTCGCGCGGACGGCCGGAGAATTCGCTCGCTGCGTTCGAGGCTGCGATCGCCGCTCACTATGCGATCGAGTGCGACCTGCACCCTTCGGCGGACGGCGTGCCAATGGTCTTCCACGATCTGACTCTGGAGCGGCTGACCGGCGATCCGCGCTCCATCCGCGACCTGACCGCCGCCGAACTCGGCGATCTTCGCCTCGGCGGCACGCCGGAGTGGATCCCTACATTCGACGATCTCTTGGCGCTGGTCGGGGGCCGCGTTCCCCTCGTCATCGAGTTGAAGCACGTGCCGCACCGGGACGCCGCGCTGGCTTGGGAGGTGGTGGAGCGCCTGAAGCGCTACGCCGGCCCGGCGGCGGTGATGTCGTTCTCCGGCGCACAGATCGCCGAGGTACGGGCCGCGAATGCGCGCCTGCCCCGCGGCCTGACCGCGCAAGGCAACTACAAGCGCGGGTTCGGGCTCTTTCGCCTTGCGCGCCGCCTCGACGTCGATTTCGTATCCTACCGCGCCGGCGACCTGCCGACGCCGATGCCGATCGTGGCGCGTCAGCTGTTCGGAGTACCGCTCATCTGCTGGACCGTGCGCACGCCGGAAGAACTGGCGAAGGCGATGCGGTGGACGGACCAGGTCACATTCGAGGGATTTACGCCCTAGCGTCAGAACGCGCTGTTGCGCCGCAGCGCGGCGGACCTAAGCTTGGGCGCATGAGCGCAACGTCGACGCAATCGACCACCGCCATCCGCGTCGCCGCGGCGATCAGCGAGATCAAACGCGCCGATTGGGACGCCCTGGCGAATCCAGGCTGGGGCGCGCCGGCGGGGAACGGCGCGGGCGTGCCCGGTGTGGAGCGAACCCCCTACAATCCGTTCGTGTCGTGGGATTTTCTCGACGCGCTGGAAGAATCCGGCGCGGTGTCGCGGCGCGCCGGCTGGGTGCCGCGCCATCTCGTGCTCGAAGGCGACGGCGGACCCGCCGCCATCATGCCGTGCTACGTGAAGACGCACTCGCAGGGCGAGTACGTCTTCGACTGGGGCTGGGCCGACGCCTATGAACGCGCGGGGGGACGCTACTATCCGAAACTGCAGGTGAGCGTGCCGTTCACCCCCGTGACCGGCCCGCGCCTGCTGACGCGGCCCGGGCCTGACGCGAAGCGACGCAAGCAACTGCTCGCAGCCGGATTGATCGAGCTCTGCCGCCAGAACAACCTCTCCTCCGCGCACGTCACGTTTCTGCCGGAGGAGGACTGGTCGCTGCTCGCCGAACTGAGCTTCCTGAAGCGAACGGACAAGCAGTTCCACTGGACCGACGCCGGCTTCGGCGATTTCGAAGGTTTCCTCTCCGCGCTCGCCTCGCGCAAGCGGAAGGCGGTGCGCAAGGAGCGGCGCGAAGCCGTCGAAGCCGGCATCGAGATCGACTGGGTGACCGGCAGTGGGCTCACAGAGGCGCATTGGGACAGTTTTTTCGCGTTCTACATGGATACCGGCTCGCGCAAATGGGGCCGGCCCTATCTCAACCGACGCTTCTTCTCGCTGCTCGGTGAGCGGATGCGCGATCGCGTGCTGCTCGTCATGGCGCGGCGCGGCAAGCGCACCATTGCCGGCGCGCTGAACCTGATCGGCTCCGACACGCTCTACGGCCGCCATTGGGGGACGACCGAGGACCACCGCTTCCTGCACTTCGAGGTCTGCTACTACCAGGCGATTGAGTTCGCGCTCTCGCATGGGCTGAGACGTGTCGATGCCGGGGCGCAGGGGCCGCACAAGATTTCACGCGGCTACCTGCCCGAGACGACCTATTCCGCGCACTACATCGCCGACCCGAACTTCCGCCGTGCGGTGGAAAGCTATCTCGAGGAAGAGCGGCGCGAGGTGGCGCTCTCCGGCGAAATGCTTGCGAGCCACGCGCCGTTCCGGCGCGGCGAGCGCCCTGGCGGGGCAAACTGCGGCGAGAACGTTGGAGGAGAGGAATGAGTGCGCCGGCCTATGACGACCAGAACGTTTTCGCCAAGATCCTGCGCGGCGAGATTCCCTCAGAGAAGGTCTACGAGGACGAGAACTGCATCGCCATCATGGACGTGATGCCGCAGGGGAAAGGGCACACGCTGGTGATCCCCAAGGCGCCCGCGCGCAACATCCTCGACATTTCACCGCGCGACCTGCAGACCGCCATCCTCGTGGTGCAGCGGATCGCCCGCGCCGCCAAGAAGGCTTTCGAAGCGACCGGCGTGCTCGTCATGCAGTTCAACGAGCCGGCAAGCGGGCAGACAGTGTTCCACACGCATTTCCACGTGATCCCGCGCTTCCCCGGAGTGCCGCTCAAGCCACATACAGGCGGGATGGCGGACCCGGCCGTGCTCAAGGAACACGGAGAGAAGATAAGGAAAGCGCTGGCGGAGGGGAGTTGACCTGCGACCGGGCGGCTACGCCATCCGCGCGTAGCGCTCAGCCGTCCGGGCGCGCGCTTTGGCGGCTTCCTGCTCGCGATTGCGCGGCGGGCTGTGCGTGTGGAGCGAGATCATCAGCCGGCGCGCGGCGTCGGTCACGTCCTCGACGGCGCGGTCGAACGCCGCCTCGTTCGCCTTCGACGGCCGCGTGAAGCCGCTCACCTTCCGGACGAACTGGAGCGCGGCGGCGCGGATTTCGTCGTCCGTCGCGGGCGGATCGAAATTGAACAGCGTGCGGATGTTGCGGCACATGTCGTTTCTCCTCGGGCGGCGGCTGACAGTGCCCGCATCCCAGAACTGTCGTCATCGCCGGACTTGATCCGGCGATCCATTCCGAGACTGCCGCGCTGGGTAGAACGGCTACGGAACGGATGCCAGGGTCAAGACCTGGCATGACGACAAGATTGGAAGCGCCGAATGAAAGGTCAATCTGGCATCTGCGATCATTCGGCGCCGCGGATCACTACCTTCAGCGCCTCCTTGCGGATCATGCTCCTAAGCGCGTCGACGACGCCCTCGATCGGGCGTACGCCGGAGAGGAGGAGGTCGGCCTTGAAGTCCGGATCTGCGAGGAGCGCGATCGCGCGGCGGAACGTGTCGGGGCGGTGGTGATAGACGCCCTTGATGGTGAGCTCGCTGTAGTGGACGAGATGCGTATCGAGCGGGATCGACGTGCCCGGCGGGCAGCCGCCGAATAGATTGACGAGGCCGCCCGGCCGTACCGACTCGATCGCGTCTGACCAGACGCCGGGCACGCCGGTCGCATCGACGGCGATCCAGAAGCCCCTGCCGCCTTCCGAGCGTGCGCGGACGGCGGCGGCCTGACCGCCGCCGCGAGAAATCTCGATCGTGTCCGCCGCGCCAAGCGCGCGGCCTGCTTCGAGGCGGGCAGGGTTTGGGTCCGCGAGCACGGGTCTCTGACCAAGCTTGGCGAGCGCCGCGACGAACAAGAGGCCAATCGGGCCGGCGCCGAAGATCAGCACTTCCACCGGGCCGAGCGCCGCGTACTGTTCGATCTCGCAGGCGTCGATGCCGTGCAGCACGCAGGCGAGTGGCTCGGCTAGCGCAGCCCGCTCGAACGACAGGCCGGCGGGAATACGATGCACGTTCCGCTCGACGAAGCGGCACGGCGCGAGCAGATATTCGGCGAAAGCGCCGTTCAGGTAGTGGAGGTCTTCGCAAAGATTCTCGCGCCCGCGCCGGCACGGCTCGCATGTGAGGCACGGCGCCGAGTTGGCGACGACGATCGCGTCGCCGACGCGAAAACTACCCACGCCCGCGCCGATCGCGGCGACGCGGCCTGCCATCTCATGGCCGAAGAGCGTCGGCGCTTTCAGCATGCGCGGATGGCCGCCGCGCTTGAAGACTTTCACGTCGGTACCGCAAGTCGTCGCCGCTTCGACCTTCAGGAGAATCTCGCCAGGGCCTGGCTGCGGGACCGGCACGTCGCGGATCTCGATCGTCTCGGGGCCGAGAAGCACGGCGCCGCGCATCGTCTCTGGCACGGCCGCCGCCGACGGCGGCGTCATGTGCCCGCCCCGCGCGAGGGCGTGAACAGCACTTTCAGCGCCTGCCGCGCGACGACGAGCTCGACGCCGCTGGTGAAATCGTCGAGCGGCATCTTGTGGGTCACGAGCGGCGAAGGGTCGAGCGCTCCCGACACGAGCATGTCGAAGACGCGCCGCTGCTCGTTCAGTGCGCCCGAATAGGTGGCGACGATCCGCCGCTCGCTCTTGAAGATCGCGTTGAGGTCGACTGCAGATTCTTCGTGTGCCGGCGCGTGCGCGAAGAGCACGACCGTGCCGCCGGGGCGCGTGAGCGCAATGCCTGCCGCAAGCGTGCGCTCGCCGCCGACCGTGTCGAAGACGGCGTCGGCTCCGATGCCGCCGGAGACTGCGTTCGCCGCCGCAAGGGCCGCCTTGCCCGGCTCAGCGGTATCCGAAGCGCCGAGTTTTCGCGCGAGGCGCAGGCGCGCGGCATCGGAATCGACCATGACCACCGGAATCTTGGGGAACGCAGCGCGGAGCACGAGGAGATGCAGCAGCCCCATGCTGCCCGCCCCAAGCACCACGGCGCTCCCCTCCACCTGAAGTCCCGAGCGGTCGATGCCGCGGAGCACACAGGCGGCGGGCTCCATGAACACGGCTGACTCGTCGCTAAGATGATCCGGGACCTTGCGCGCCGCGAATTCGACGGCGCGGGCGCGGACCAGGATGTGATCGGCAAAGCCGCCGGGCTCCAAAAGATTCTCCTTGAAGGTCGCGCACATCGTCTCCGCGCCGCGCCGGCAGAGGACGCATTCGCCGCAGGGCACGTGGTGCGGCACGACGACCCGGTCACCGAGCGCAAATTTCTCCACTCCAAGCCCCAGCGCGGAGACCGAGCCGACCAGCTCGTGGCCGAGCACGCCGCCGACCGGCGCGGTCCCTGTCTTAAGCTTGAAGAGATCGGTGCCGCAGAAGCCGACCGCGCGGAGGCGAAGCAGCATTTCGCCCGCCGCAGGCATTGGGAGCGGTCGGGCCTCGAGGCTCGTCCGCCCGCCGCCGACACAGGCGACGACGTTGTGAATCCGCTCCGCCGCTTGCGCCTTCTTCAGCTGCATCACCTTCCGTCTCATGGCGCACACGCGCACACGCCCGATATCCGCCTTTTAGCAGACATCGAGCGGAGAGAACCGCCTGCTGCGCGATGATTGGTTGAGCCGCGGCCCGTGCTACGCCTTCAGCGGCACGCGCGGCACCGAGCCGCCGCCCTTGGGCGGACTACTCTTCGGCGGGCTCTTGGGCGCCTTCGGGCGGACGCTCTTCGGGCGCTCCTTGGGAGCGGCGTCTTCGTCCGGGATCGCCTCAAGCTTGAGCTTCGTGCCGCCTTCCGGCATCTCCTCCACCGATACTTTGACGACGCCGCCCTTCTGCAGCTTGCCGAACAAGACCTCGTCGGCGAGCGGCCGCTTGATTTCCTCCTGGATGAGCCGCGCGAGCGGCCGCGCGCCCATGCGCTCGTCATAGCCGCGCTCGGCGA
>JBOHKB010000200.1:0-3898 GCA_050728815.1 Propylenella sp. | reverse complement strand
CGAGGCACGCAGGAAAGAAGGAGGGCTGCGAGCGGTCGGCCCCTTCGACGAAACGACCCATCCGATCCTCCCGCATTCCAACGGGAAAGAATCTAACTGACTCGTCCGTTTTCACACAGCCAGGGTCAAAAGTTGACATGGTGATCGACGGAAGTGGCGCCCGATGATCGGCCCGGAGTGAGACGAGCCGTGCGTGTCGCATTGGGCCTCGATCGCATTGGACTCGAAATGATCTCCCTACAGCACGCTTGTATCCGTTCGTCGCGCAATCAGACCCAGCTCGCCAGGCCGCTGCAAGCGGGGCGGCGACGCTTCGAACAGCCTGTGGCAAACCCCTTAAACCCCGCCTGCAAGGAGAGGCTTTCGCATTGAGAGGCCGCGTCGAAAGACGCTCGCGTTCCACACGAGCGCCAGCAGCAAAATCAGCGCCAGCGCCTGGTGCACGATCGCCAGCCCGAGCGGCACGGCGTGGATGAGCGTCGCGATGCCGACCGCCACCTGAGCGACCACCAGCTGCATGAGGACCAGCGCAGCACAAGGGCGTTTCTCTGGCCATTACCAGGGGGATCACGAACCGGTTAAGCCCGCCGCTTACAAGCAGCGTCTCCGCTTTAAGCGCCGATCTTGCACAGAAGGGCGGATTCCGACACCTTTGGGATGCCGAGGCACCAATGGCCAAGGCGTAGTAATCGTGGGAGGCGCGCGATGCATTGCAGGCCCTGGTTCGTAGCGACCGTTTTGGTGGGACTTCTGACCTCCGCCACACCGGCAGGCGCGTACTCGCTCGACGGTCTCACGTTCCAGAAGCTGGCGGAGATCATGTTGTCGAAAAGGCCCGCCAATTCTTTCTGGACAAAGGATTCGGAGACGGACGAAAGTTCCGACAAACCTTTCCTCAAGATCAACACTGCAACTGTGCGGGATGATTTGACGGCAGGCTCTGGCACGATTGAGTTTATCTACTTTGATTCACCAGAGCTTGCCGCTGCCCTCATTGCCGGCGGAGCGCAGTCTCCCTTCATCAGGGACATGGTGGTTGTCCTCGGACGCGAGGTCGTCCACGGCGAAACGGGGCCGAGCGTGTTGCAGGGCTTCGACCCGATGCACGACCCGCAACTCGATGTCCCCGTTTACTGGGGATGGCAGACCATCGGCGAAGACGAGATCGAGCACATGTGGGCGATCGCTCAGAACGGAAACATCCTGGTCGCGGCAACGCTGGCATTCGATCGATTCGACCTGGAGGAGGATGCGAAAATTTCCGATCAGACGTTCAAGGACGCGATCGAAGCGGTCCGGCTTGGACTAAATGCGCTGATCGAGGCCAGGAAAGCCGCCGTGGAGGAGTCGGGGGGCAAGGTTCTTGACCTTTTGTGTCCGGATTGGCGGAAGTCCCCTTGTTGATCCGATGTCGTCGCATTGAAACTCGAAATGATCTTCCCGCAGCAAACTAGTATCTGTTCGTCGCGCAAATAAGGCCCAGCCTACCAGACAGGCTGTTCGCAAGGCGGCGACGCTTTTGGACAGCTCTGGGGACAAAACCCCTACTCCCCGCCCGCAAGCCGGAGCTCTTGCAACGAGAGCCAAGTTCGGAAGACGCTCGCGTTCCACGCCAGCGCAAGCAGCAGGACGAGCGCCAGCCCCTGGTGCATCAGCGCAAGCTCGAGCGGCACGACGTAGATTAGCGTCGCAATGCCGACCGCCACCTGCGCGACCACTAGCAGCAGGAGGAGAAGCGCCCGGCCGCGGGCGGGCGACGGGCCGCGCATCATCGCGGCGGCATAGAGAAGCACGGCGACGGCGAGGACATACGCGCCGATGCGGTGGTTGAACTGGATCGTCACGATGTTGTCGACAAGGTTGAGCCAGGCCGGCTCCAGCGCGCCAAGCCCGCGCGGCACGAAGCGGCCGTCCATCAGCGGCCAGGTGTTGTAGGTGCGGCCGGCGTCGTGGCCGGCGACGAGCCCGCCTAGCGCGATCTGCACGAAGCCGAGGAGCACGAGGAGCCACGCCGCCAGGCGCACGCCGAGCGACGCCGGCTCGTGGTCGGCGCCGCCGAGGCGCACGAACATCACGACGAGCGCGGCGAAGAACAGCGAGGCGAGCGTCAGGTGCAGCGCAAGCTTCACCGGCGCGACCGCAATCATACCCGGCTCCAGGCCGGACATCACCATGATCCAGCCGACGAGGCCCTGCGCCGCGAGTAGACCGCCCAGCGCCGCGAGGGCCGCGAGCGTGCGGCCCGACGCGAGACGCCGGGCGGCGAGCCAGAGGAACCCGCCGATGTAGAAGAGGCCGATGAAGCGCCCGAGCTCGCGGTGCGCCCACTCCCACCAGTAGATGGTGCGGAAATCGCCAAGACTCATGCCGCGGTTCAGGAGGTCGTATTGCGGGGTGGCGCGGTAGCGCTCGAATTCCGCCTGCCATGCGTCCTCGGTAAGCGGAGGCAGCGTGCCGGTGACAAGGTTCCACTCGGTGATCGACAGGCCGGACTCCGTCAGCCGCGTCACACCGCCGACGAGCACCATCGCGAAGGTGAGGAAAATCAGCGCCAAGAGCCAAAGACGCACGCTACGACGCGGATCGGCATCGGGGGCGGCACGGCTGGAGGCGCTGGTTTCGGAAGCTGACACGGCGACCATTCCGCCTCTTACGAACGCGTTCCCTGCACGACAAGCCGGCCTCGCGCGACACCCGGTCGCGAGCGGCATACTTGGGAGCGAGAAGCCGATTTGCCGGGGTGAGTCAGCCGCTGACCTGGCTGGATTCTGCTGGGTGTTGCACTACATTTGTGCGCGCAGGCGGTCATTCGCCTGATCCGACCAGAGTGAGGCGCGATGAACCAACTTCCCTGGTGGCCGCCGGTCCTTTTTCTCGCGCTCGCCCTCGTGGGCTACGCAATCATGCGCGTTTGGTCGCATCGCCTCGACCGTGAGGAAGAGGAGGCGCGGCGGCATCGCCCGCCCGCCGAGTGAGGATGAACCGCGGAGGTTTCGAGTCAAATATCGCCCGCGCGCTTCACAATCTCGCAGCCATCTCGCCCAGAAGCGCCCTACCCGCGTCATAATCGTGCCACTGCTTCCCGCCATACGGGGCGGCATGAGCACGCAATTCCAGTCCATAATCGAGGCGGGCGTCAGACGCGCAAAGGCGCGGAAGAGCGTGATTTGGGCGGACGAGTTCGCGCGGCGAATCGTGTCTTCGACTCCTCTTACGGTGCGCGAATCGGATATTTCCGAGCAGATCGTGCGGGAAGCCGCACGCGCGGGCGTGGCGATCGAGTTCGCCCAGCGGCGAGACGCCATCAAAGCGAGCTGCACGGCTCAGTAGGACGCCGCCGCCTCGGCTCTGATTCGGAGCGCGCCCTCCGGGCGAGAGTCCCGTTCGCGCACCGCGGTTAGCGCCGACGCGCCCGCCTCCCCTTCCCTCGCCCGCGCGATCAGACTATCGAAATCGCCATGGCCGAGGCCCCGGGAAAGCCCCCGATCGACCACGCGTTCCGCACCGCCACGCTGAAGGGCGGCGCGGACGATCCGACCTATGCCGGCGCGCTTTCCTTCATGCGGCGGCGCTACTCCCGCGACCTGACCGGCGTCGACCTCGCGATCCTCGGCGTGCCGCTCGACGTGACGGTGACCAACCGGCCGGGCGCGCGCTTCGGCCCGCAGGCGATCCGCCGCGCCTCGGCGACCTTCGACGGCGACCCGCAATATCCCTTCGGCATCGACATCTTCGGCGAGCTCGCCGTGGTTGATTGCGGCGACGTGGCGCTCGACCTGCACGCGCCGCTGACGATCCCAGAGACGATCGGGACGGAGGCACGGGAAATCCTCGATGCCGATGTGCACCTCTTCGCGCTGGGCGGCGACCACTTCATCACCTGGCCGCTGCTCCAGGC
>JBOHKB010000199.1:0-4189 GCA_050728815.1 Propylenella sp. | reverse complement strand
CGCGGCTCCTTGTAGGAGCCGTAGTACATGCCGCGGAACATGTGGATGTAGACGGCGAGGAAGAACATCGCGGCGCCGTTCGAATGCAGGTAGCGCAAGAGCCAGCCGTAGTTCACGTCGCGCATGATCATCTCGACCGAGTCGAAGGCGAGATCGGCGTCGGCCACGTAGTGCATGGCGAGCACGACGCCGGTCAGGATCTGCACGGCGAGCATGAAGGAGAGGATGCCGCCGAACGTGTACCAGTAGTTCAGGTTGCGCGGGATCGGATATGCGACGAAGCTGTCGTAGGTGAGCCGCATGATCGGCAGGCGCTCGTCGAACCAGCGCCCGAAGCGGGACCTTGGCTGGTAGCGGGGAAAATAATCGTGCTGCATTGCGGGCCTTCGATCCTCAGCCAATGCGGACGGTCGTGTCGTCGATGAACTCGTAAGGCGGGATTTGCATGTTCTCCGGCGCCGGCCCGCGGCGGACGCGGCCGGCCGTGTCGTACTGCGAGCCGTGGCAGGGGCAGAACCAGCCGCCGTACTCGCCCTGCTCGCCGAGCGGAATGCAGCCGAGATGCGTGCACACCTTGAGCATCACCAGCCACGCTTCCTTGCCGGGGACGGAGCGGTTCTGATCGGTCGCCGGCGCGGACGAATCGAGATTGGCGTTCCGCGCCTGCGTGTCGATCAGGTCGTCGAGCGCGACGTTCTTCGCCTCGGCGACTTCTTCCTCGGTGCGGTTGCGGATGACGACCGGCTTGCCGCGCCACATCACGGTGACGGCCTGGCCGGGCTCGATCGCCGACGTGTCGACCTCGATCGAGGAGAGCGCCAGCGCCGCGGCGTCGGGATTCATCTGGTCGATGAAGGGCCAGAGCGACACGGCGGCGCCGACCGCGGCGAAAGCGCCTGTTGCGATCAGCAGAAAATCGCGCCGGCCGATGTCGGTCCCGACTTCGTGCGGGTCTATGCGTCCGGCTTCCGGGCTTGCCGTGATCGGATGGGTCGTATCGGCCAATGTCGCCCCTCGCTGGAACGGCGCGCCGACGCGCCGCCGGTTACCGCTAACGCTGAACGGCGGCGGCCCCCGCCCGGCGGCCCCGCCGACCGCCTTTTGTCATCGTCGGGAGGGAGTGTCCAGCCGGGGCGGGTGGAGACGGCAGTTTGTCGCAATGGGGCGGAACAGGCCGTCGAATTACCGCTATCAGCCGTGCACTAGCGCTTCGGGCTGCGCCGCTCTCACCTGCACCACCCAAGGCCGCCTAAGCGGCTTCCGGCACTGAGATGCCGATGCTCCCGGAGAGGTCAACGCCGACTGCTTTGAAAGCAGCCTCCAATTGATCGAGTCGCGAGTTGTGATCGAGCCGGAAGAGACGGTCAACCTGCTCTCTGTGCCATCCAAGGCGACGGGCCATTTCGGCGCGCGAAACGCCCTGACTCTTGCAGATCCTGTAGAGCATCGCCTTCAAGAAACTCAGTGCCGACAGTTGGACGCGATAGCCCTTGTCTCCCCGCTTAGATGGGCCGGAGTGCGGTGCAGGAATGGCAAGTCCGTCGGAGATTCTGGCTGCGATGGCCTCCTCGATTGCATCGCGGCCATGACACATCGCGTCCTCCAGGTTTTCGCCAAAGGTCGCAACCTCAGGGAAATCGGGGGACGTGACCATGAACGTATCGTTGTCGTCACGGTCGATCCGGATTCTGTACCAGCTCATAGTTTCACCAGATCACTCCGCCGCGGTCTGCTCCAGCCCGAAAACCATGTCGCGGCCGAAGAACCCGCCCGACTGCCGCTCCCAGAGCCGCGCGTAGAGGCCGTGGGCGCGCAAGAGCTCGTCGTGGGTGCCGATCTCCACGACGCGGCCCTCGTCCATCACGACCAGGCGGTCGAGCGCCGCGATGGTGGACAGGCGGTGAGCGATCGCGATCACCGTCTTGTCGCGCATCAGCGCCTTCAGGCTGTCCTGGATCGCCGCCTCCACCTCCGAATCGAGCGAGGATGTCGACTCGTCGAGGATGAGGATGGGCGCATCCTTCAGGATGACGCGGGCGATAGCGATCCGCTGGCGCTGCCCGCCGGAAAGCTTCACCCCGCGCTCGCCGACATAGGCCGCATAGCCGGTGCGCCCGCGCGGATCGACGAGGCCGTGGACGAAGGTGTCGGCGCGCGCCACTGCCGCCGCGGCGTGGATCGACGCCTCGTCCGCGTCGGGCTTGCCGTAGCGAATGTTCTCGGTGACCGAGCGGTGGAGGAGCGAGGTGTCCTGCGTCACCATGCCGATCGCCGAGCGGAGCGAATCCTGCGTGACGCCGGCAATATCCTGCCCGTCGATCAGGATCCTGCCCTCGTCGAGCACGTAGAAGCGGAGGAGCAGGTTGACCAGCGTCGACTTGCCGGCGCCGGAGGGACCGACCAGCCCCACCTTCTCGCCCGGCCGGATAAGGAGCGACAGATCGTGAATGACCCGGTCGCCGAGGCCGTAACGGAAGGTGACGTTCTGGAAACGGATGTTCCCCTCGCTGACGACAAGCGGCGCCGCGCCGGGGCGGTCCACGGAACTGTTCGGCTGCGCGATGGTCGCGAGGCCGTTCTCGATCGTGCCGATATTCTCGAACAGGGACGTGATCGATCGGAGAATCCAGCCCGACATGTGGTTGAGCCTGAGCACGACCGCGTTTGCGGCGGCGATCGCGCCGAGCGTGATCTCGCCCACCGTCCACAGCCACACCGAGAGCGCGGCAATCGCGAAGACGAAGAACGAATTGATGAGCGTGAGCACCGCCGTCATGGTGACGATCGAGCGCATCAGCGTGCGCATGGCGGAAAGCTGCCGCTCGAAGGCCTCGCGGCCGAACTTCTCCTCGCGCTCCGCATGCGCGAAGAGTTTTACCGACATGATGTTGGTGAAGCCGTCGACCACGCGTCCCGACAGCCCCGAATTCGCCTCCGACACCGCAGCGGCGCGCTCGCGGACCGGCGGCACCAGCGTGACGATCACGACCCCATAGAGGCCGCACCAGACGGCGAGCGGCAGCAGCATCCGCCAATCGAAGCTCGCGAGCAGCGCGATTGTGCCGATCAGGTAGACGATCAGGTACCAGATGCTGTCGATGGCGTTCACCACGCTCTCGCGGAGCGCCATTCCCGTCTGCATCACTTTTTGGCTGATCCGCCCGGCATAGTCGTTCTGGAAATAGGTGAGGCTCTGGCGGATGACGTAGCGGTAGCTCCGCCAGCGCACGAGCGTGGTGAGGCTCGGCACGATGGAAAGGTTGACCAGCGCGCGCGACCAGAGCGTGAAGATGGGGCGGACGACGAGAAGCACCAGCGCCATCAAAGCGAGGAGCCAGGCGTGGTCCGGCACGAAGCGCTCCGGGTCCGATGCCGCCATCAGATCGACCAGCGAGCCGAGGAAGGCGAAGAGCAGAAGCTCGGTCACCGAGACGATGAGCGAGACGACGAGCGTGGCGGCGACCAGCCACCAGATCGGCCGCAGGAAGTAGCGGTAGAACTCGACGAGCGCGACAGGCGGCTGCTCGACCGGCACCGGCTTCAGCGGGTCGAACCACCGCTCGAATCGCTCATATCGAAACGCTTGAAGAAGCCGCGCGACCAAACGTCCTGCTCCCGGCCAAAAACCCGCCGGCGCCGGAGCGGGCGAGCGGTTAGGAAAAACGAGTCTCGCGCCAATCTAATGGCAGGTCGTGTTTTTTTCGAGCCGAAGGTTCGTAACTTTTGCGGAAGCCGCCTTGCGGCGGCAAAAGACCGCCCTTCCAGGCAATTCCCCGCTGGGCTAATCGGCGACTCATGAATCCCGGTGCGATCCCGCCGACGAAAAGCCCGCGTCAAGCGGGCGAGGCGATTGACGCGCGAAAAGAAGCTGCGCAGCGCTGGTTCGAGGCGCTCCGCGACGACATCTGCGCCGCATTCGAGGCGTTGGAGGACGAGCTGCCGGCGGGCGCGCCGCTCAGCGACAACAAACCGGGTCGCTTCGTACGCAAGCCGTGGGAGCGCACCGATCATACCGGCGCGCCTGGCGGCGGCGGCGTGATGGCGCTGACGCACGGGCGCGTCTTCGAGAAGGTGGGGGTCCACGTCTCGACCGTCTTCGGCGAATTCGCGCCAGAGTTTCGCGAGCAGATCCCGGGCGCCGAGGACGATCCGCGCTTCTGGGCCTCCGGCATCTCGCTGATCGCGCATC
>JBOHKB010000198.1:0-5887 GCA_050728815.1 Propylenella sp. | reverse complement strand
GCTCCAGCCCCTCCAGCACCTCGATCGAGGAGGCGTCATAATCGTTGCCGGCGGGTGATGAGGACGAAAACAGGTCGGACATGGGAGAAGCTATAGGGCGCCGTGCCTCGCCCTGCCAAGCGCGGTTGAGGCAAGCCGATTTTGGCTAAGCGTTAACCCAATGAGCCTAGCATCGGCCGACTCGAGCTTAGTGGGAGGCTCCGATGCTGGTCGGGCTCATTCGAAGGGGACTGGGAGGGCGACAGGCTGGCCGCGATGACCTGGCCTTCGAATCGACCACCTTTTCGCTCTCGACGCAGGTGCCGCGACCGCCGGAAAGGCGGAGCGAGGGCCGTATCGCGCCCGATCTTCCGCTCGCCAAGCTCCTGGCCGATGGCTGGCAGGATCTCTGCCGCATCTGGAACATATCCGCCGGCGGGCTGATGGCCGAAACGACCGGCACGATGCCGCCCGTCGATTCGGACATCTGCATCGAGTTCAATTCGCATCACCGTATGTCGGGCCGGCTGGTCTGGACGCGGCCGCCCCTCATCGGGATCAAGTTCGATCGCGACGTTGATCTTCGCAAGCTGCTCTCCAAGCCGAGCAAGCGGGGCGGGCAGGTGCAGCGACCGCCGCGCTTGGAAATACAGTGCGGCGCCACCGTCCGGATCGGCAAACTCTATCACAACGCCGAGGTGCGCGACATTTCGCTGGGCGGGGTCAAGGTCGAGCTCAACGACTGGCAATGCGTCGGAAAGCCGACCGTCATCACCGTCGAGAGCCTCCGCCCGATCCGCGGCATCATCCGCTGGTACAAGAACGGCCATGCCGGCATCGTGTTCGACAAGCCGCTCAAGTTCGAGGAACTGGCCGAATGGCTGGGGAAGAGGGTGGCGGTGGCCAGCCTCAAGACCGGCGCCTGGGACAGCGAGCTCCCCTGAGAGCGGGAGCGGTCCGGCGGCGCCCCCTGGCGCGCCGCCGGCCGTAATTGGGGTCGGTCTGCCGGACCCTTCGTTGCTTAGCTCGTTGCTTCCATCGAATGCTTGAGAGCACTCATTTGGTCGTGGCCCTGCCTCACTGAAGCAAAGCACTCCTGGATCACGGACTTCGTCGGGGCGGAGAGATCGTTGTCCCTCAGCGCGTCTTCAAATTTCTCCTTGATGTGATCCTCGCCGCGCTCGACTTCGTTGATGATGGCTTTGTCGTCCTGGCCGGTAACAACGGACTTCAAATTGACGAAACCGCGATGAGCCGCCCCGGCCGTGGTTCCGGTATCCGCTGGATTCCCGCCCAGGCGACTGACCTCTGCCTGAAGCTTTGTCAGAACCTGACGGCGCTCCGCCGCGCGGTCGTTGAACATCGACGCAAATCGACTGCTGCCGGCATCCTTCGCCGATTCCTCATAGCCTTCGATGCTATCGATAACGGTTGCGACGAGAGAATTGAGAGTGCGGATGTCGTGACTGGTCTCGGTCATGTGGATTTCCTTTCTCGGGATTTACGTCGAGGTAACGCGCTCGATGCGGGAGGGGGTCCGTGCCGTTAAAGCCCTCGCGGTAGGACGGCCGACCCGCCGGCTCACCCGAACAGTTATTGAAAGAGAAACCCATTGAAAGGTTGAGCGTTTTTCCTTCGTCACAGAACATGTTGGGAACCGAAATGGCTGACCAGTCCGCTCCCGAACCTTCAGAAACGGCTGGCGAGGCGTCGGAAACGAGTACAAGCCTACACGCGTTGCTTGAGGCTTCGAGGATTCCGGCGCCCCGCCCCGCCCCTCCGAAGCGCCGTCCTATCGTGTTGTGGAAATTCCGCTGAAATCACTAAATACGGAGGACGTCGTATGCGTCTCTCCGACCCATTGCGGGCATGCGGGCGATGACCGAAAGGCGCGAAGGCCGTGCTGTCAGGCGGTTCCTCTGGCGGACACATAGGCGCGCACGACACTTTCGCATGCCGCATCCCACGAGAAGGCCTTACTTGCCTGCCGCGCGGCTCTCGCAATCTGCTGGCGGATGTCGGGTGCATCGATCAGCCCCATGATCCTGTCTGCATAGACTTCGGTGTCACGCGGCGGGCAGAGCAGCCCGGTCGCTCCGTCGATGAGCATTGCTCTGGCGCTGGGCGCATCCGCGCTCACCACGGGCAAGCCGCTCGCCATCGCTTCCAGCACGACATTGCCGAACGTCTCCGTCGTGCTCGGCGTGAGCATGATGTCCGCCGACGCGACGGCGCGCGCCAGTGCGGTTCCTTCGAGGTGTCCGGTCAGAATGGCTCCGGGAAGAGCGTCAAGCCGACCCGCAGCGGGACCGGCGCCGACCACCAGAGCCCGCACCCGTGCCCCGCGCCGCTGGAGCGTCCGAACGACTTCCACGAAAGTGCCGATCCCCTTCTCGAGAACCAGTCGCCCGAAGAACAGTAGCGCGACCTCGTCGTCCGCCAGGCCAAGGCCGCGTCGCCAATCCTGATCGCGACGCGCCGGACTGAACAGGGAGCGATCGACTCCCCGGCACCACACGCTCGCCTGGTCATCTCCGCGCATTCGTCTTATCTCGCTGACCAGCGCAGGCGTCGGGGCAACAACATGGTCGCTGCGGCGATAGAAGCGGCGGAGATGGGCTTCGGCCAGCGGACGAAACCGGCCGAGGCCATAATAATCCAGGTAGGTCTCAAACCGCGTGTGCATGCTCGCGACGATCGGAACAGCCATCTGCTTTGCGAGGGTCTGAGCACGCGTATTGAGTATGTCCGGTGTCGAGACATGGACGAGGTCGGGCGCGAATGATCGGATGTCGTGGCGAATTGCGCGCGGGAGACCGAGCGCGAGGCGAAACTCGCTGCGCACCGGCAATGCGATCGAAGGCACAGGCACAAGGGTGCCGGCAGGTTCGAAGGCGGGCTTTTCGCTCACCGGCGAATAGACGCGTACCTCGCAGCCGGCTTTCGTCTCCAGATGATCGACGAGCCGGTTCAGCGCCTGATTGGCGCCCTCGCGCAGATAGTTGTAATTGCCTGAGAAAAGGGCAATCCGCATCGGCTAGAGACGGCGGAAGTTCAGGATCGCGTTGAGCAGGAACATGGCGAGGCCCGCCACCACCGAAACCAGCACCCGCGCGACGAGATAATTGATCGACGTGAGCGCGATCATTGCGGCGAAGAGGGTCGTCGTCACGACGAGGCCAGCGCCGGCATTGATCAGGAAATAGACGTAGCCAGCGGCCACACCCCGTTCGGTTCCACGAAAGATCCAGGTCCGGCCGAACACATAATGAAGCGTCGTCGCGAAGAGGAACGAAAGTGCCGCTGCCGGCACCTTGGCCACGCCCAGCTTCTCTACGAGCAGCCAGAGCAGGACCAGCCCCGAGACGAAGGTGCAGCAGCTTACGACGGTGTTCCGCCCCAGCATCGCCGCAGCGTTCAGCGAAAGCAGCCGGTCGACGATGCGCCTCGATTGCGGACGGGTCGCCACCGCTACGGAGTCCGCCTCGGGAGCGGCGGTGCTGCTTTTCATTCAGCCGCTGCCCGCCAGGCTGAACGAGGAGGCCGATTGATCGGCGGGATCGGCCGCGTCCGCCCAGTCGGTTCGGCGCGGGAGACGCGGCGTCAGGAACAATATCGGGAGTTTGAGGAACAGCAGCTCGGAATGAATGAAGCTGTCGACGGCGCGCTCCCACCATTTGGGGTCACGCTTGCCGTGTGCCTTCAGCCACCCGTCATAGGGAGCCCAATGGCTCGGTTCGTCCCTCTCGATGATGCGGAAGATGCGCATCAGTATCCTGTCGTCCCGTACCAGCGGGTGACGCAGAAGGATCTCTACCTGGCGGTGGCCACGCTGCTCGGTGAGCGAGATGACGCGGCAAAGCCGCTCGAAAAGCTCGTCGCGGTCGATGACGGTCTGGGTGTCGAGTTTGTCGATCGTCGACCGAAACATGATCTCGACGAACCGGTCGATATGGCCGCAGGACCGGTCCACCGCGTACGGCATGACGCCGCGCAGCTCGAACCACCGGCGGAACATCACATAATGTTTGCGTTCATCCGCCCGGTGCTTCTCGATCGAGGCGATGAGGGCATGATCGTCCGGCGAACGCGCGCGAACCGCCTCGAGGACCCGGTCGATCGCGGTGTACCCACGATGCTCGTTGTAGATGTAGATCGATCCGAGCAAATCCAGGTAACGTCGGCGGAACCAGGCAACCATGACTCTGTAATCTGCCCTTGGCCTGCGCAATGCAAGCGTCCTCCCGAAGTGGTCGTTCATGAAGATGAAGCGGGTGTGACCATGCAGGCCGGCAGGCGACCGGGATTGGTTCCTTCACTTCGCCTCCAGAAAACGTGCCCAGCGCTCGATCCAGCCGCCATGGAACGAGCCCCATTCCCAGACGGCTATGATGACGATGGTCGCTGCTCCGGCCAGGCCGACATGCAATGGCTGGGGATGGGCGAGGAGGCCCCAGAGGCCGAGAAAAGCGAACAGGACGAGGCCGACGAGGTGCGAGAGAGGCAGCCGGCGAATGGGACTGGTCAGGCGCTTGAAGACCATCGTTCCGCCGATGAACAGGAAGGCGCCGCCGATGAGCGAGGCGAGGAAGAAAGGCTCGAGATGGCCGACGGGATGGGTCAAGACCTGCTCGTCGACGACCGCGAGGACGATGATCCCGGCGACGATCGGAATATGGCCATAGGTATAGGCCGCGCGACCGATCAGCCCGGGCCGCGCGTCGTGCTCGATCCGATCGCTGCCTCGCTTGGCGCCGATGTCGAAATAGATCCACCACATGGCGACCGATCCAACGAAGGCGATCAGAAAGGCGAGGATCGTTGGCCCATCCTTGTCCAGTTCCGCAAAGGTCGCGCCGGTAACGAGAATGCTCTCGCCAAGGCAGATGATGATGAACAGGGCGCAGCGCTCGGCCATGTGCGCGCCGCTGATATTCCACTCCTCCGGCGTCGAGCGCCCGAGGCCGGGAAGGGCGAAGAAGAGCACCGGGCCGGCATATTCGATCGCCAGCGCCGCCGCCCACCACAGCAGTCGGCGCCAAGGATCGGGGTCGAGGCCGCCGACGATCCAGAGCGGGGCCGAGGCGACGAAATAGAGGCTGGCGCGGGTGAGGTTCTTCGACTCGCCGCGCCGCCATTCGCCCCTGGCCCAGGCGGTGTAGAGGGTCCGTCCGAGCTGGATGGCGACATAGACCAGCGCGAAAACCAGGCCGAGACGGCCGAAAGCATCGTGAATCGAGCTGGAAAGGACCAGACTCAAGAGCATCACGACAGCCAGCTTCAACCGCACCGCCGGGAGGTCGGGGTCGAGCCAGTTGGTCGCCCACGCGGTGTAGATCCAGGCCCACCAGACGGCGAGGAACATCACCAGCGTCTGCACGGCGCCGAGGACCGTGTGGTGCTCCAGCAGATAATGCGACAACTGGGTAACCGCGAACACGAACACCAGGTCGAAGAACAACTCCATCGGACTGACCCGATGGTCGGCATGCTCGCTCGTGTCGCGTAGATAGGAGCGTCGAGGCATGGCGGCATCAGGCCCCATTGCGTCCCGATGCGCAAGCTTCTGCTGGGCCTTCGCCGGGCGCTAGGTCTGCTTTCCGCCCGCACGAGACGTCAAGCAGTGACGTAGGCGTCAGCCTCTGCGTTTAGCCGAGAAATAGCCGACGCCCGCCCCTACCACGGCCCCGAAGAGCGGCCCCACGAACGGGACCGGAATCGCAACCACGGCACCGATCGCAGCGGCAATAGCCGTCCGCTTGGCAACGGGATCATCAAACATGACTCTACCTCCTGATGTTAGTGTATTATAGAAATAATACAGGAGGTCGTCATCAAAAAACGAGCCAGGAGGAAAACGTGCGCGAACTATCGTCGGCACGAACGCGAAGTCATCCCGGCTTCCGCC
>JBOHKB010000197.1:0-6115 GCA_050728815.1 Propylenella sp. | reverse complement strand
GCATCGGGCCGCGTCGTGTTCGACGGCGTCGATCTGCTGAAGCTCAGCGAGGACGACATCCGGCGCGTCCGCGGCAGGAGCATCGGCATGATCTTCCAGGAGCCGATGACTTCGCTCAATCCGGTCCTCTCGATCGGCCGCCAGATGACCGAGGGCATGCGCCTGCACCTCGGGCTCTCAGCCAAGGCAGCGTGGGCGCGCGCGGTCGAGCTGCTGGGGACGGTCGGCATTTCGGACGCTGAACGGCGGCTAGCCCAGTACCCGCATCACATGAGCGGCGGCATGCGACAGCGCATCATGATCGCGATGGCGGTCAGCTGCGAGCCGCGGCTCATCATCGCCGACGAGCCGACGACGGCGCTTGACGTGACCATACAGGCGCAGATCCTGGAGCTTCTGCAGGACCTTTGCCGCCGTCTCGGCGTCGCCCTCATAATCATCACGCACAATCTCGGCGTCGTCGCCCGCTACGCCGATCGCGTGAACGTCATGTACGCGGGTCGCATCGTCGAGCACAGCACCGCGGCGCGCCTCTACCGGCGGCCGGCGCATCCATACACCGCTGGCCTGCTCAACTCTGTGCCGCGGCTCGACTGGCCGCGCGGCGCCCCGCTCGATCCTATACCGGGGACGCCGCCCGACCCGTCGGCGCTTGTTTCTGGCTGCGCCTTCCGCCCCCGCTGCGGATACGCGACGCGCCGATGCGCCGAATCCGTGCCGCCACTCTTCCAGGCGATGCCGGGCCATCTGACGGCCTGCTTCCATTTCGAGCGGCTACTGGAGGCGGTGCCGGCATGAGAGCGCTTGCGGAACTGCGCTATCCCGCGCCAGCGACCGCCTCGCTGGTCCAGATCCGCGATCTCAGAAAATACTTCCCCGTCCGCCGTGGCGTTCTATTCGAGCGCACCGTTGCTGAGGTGAAGGCGATCGACGGCGTTTCGTTCGACATCCGGCGCGGGGAGACGCTTGGGCTCGTGGGGGAGTCGGGCTGCGGTAAGACCACGCTCGCGCGCTGCGTGCTGGCGCTGGAAGAACCCACAGCCGGCTCGATCCTCTTCGACGGCGAGGACATCGCCGGCATGCAGCGCGACCGCCGGCGCGCCTTCCGGCGTCGCGTCCAGGCGGTGTTTCAGGACCCGTATTCCTCGCTCAACCCGCGGATGAAGGTGGAGGAGATCGTCGGCGAGCCGCTCTACGTCCACCGGGTGGAGCGCGACCGATCGGCGATCGCAAGACGCGTGCGCGAGCTGCTCGACATCTGCGGGCTGCCCGCGCGTCTCATCGACCGCTATCCGCACGAGATGAGCGGCGGCCAGCGCCAGCGTATCGGCATCGCCCGCGCGCTCGCGCTCAACCCGGACTTCATCGTCTGCGACGAGGCCGTGTCGGCGCTCGACGTGTCGATCCAGGCGCAGATCATCCGTTTGCTGGAGGACCTGCGCGACGAGTTCGGACTGACCTATCTCTTCATCGGCCATGACTTGAGCGTCGTGCGTCACATCTCGCATCGCGTGGCCGTCATGTATCTCGGCAAGCTCGTCGAGATCGCCGACAGCGAAGAGCTTTTCGCTGATCCGCGTCACCCGTACACACAGGCGCTGCTTTCGGCCGTTCCCGTGCCCGATCCGGAGATCGAGCGCGCCCGCAAGCATCGCGTCGTCGCCGGCGAGACGCCGAGCCCGATCGCGCCGCCGTCGGGCTGTGTCTTCCATCCGCGCTGCACTATCGCCGTCCACGAGTGCCGGGTTCACGTCCCTGAGCAGGTCGATCTTGGCAACGGGCACCTTGCCGCGTGCATCAAGGCGCAAGCGGGCGAGAAGGCATTTTCATGAGCGAGTGCGGTCCAACCAAGGTTTAACGAGAGGGAGAGCTAGGATGACACACAAGCTGACGAAATCCGCTGAGGAGCGAATCCGCAACGAGCTTGCGGATGCCTATGACTTCGACCCCCACGATCCGCTGTTTGGGCTCAGCCGCCAGGCGCTGTCGGGGCCGAGGATGGAGCGCCGCGCGGTATTGCGCCTGATGGCGGCGGCGGGGACGCTGACGGCGTGGCACCTGATGCCGCGCGCCGGCGCCGCAGGCCGCGCCATGGCGCAAGGGATGGGCGGCACGCTTAACTGCGGCTGGGCCGGCGTGGGCGAGATCGTCACGCTCGATCCGGCGCAGATCAACCAGGTTCTGCAGTTTCAGATCGCTTCCAACGTGCTGAGCGGCCTGACCCACATCAACGCGGACCTGGTGGCGGAGGGCGATCTTGCCGAGAGCTGGGAGGTCTCCGACGACGGCAAGGAGTACACGTTCAAGCTGCGCGAGGGCGTGACGTTCCATAACGGCGACGCCTTCAACGCCGACGACGTGCTCTTCACCTACGAGCGTTCGAAGGACTCGAACAAGTCGATTCATTTCCAGGTGCTCGCCAACGTCACCGGCGTGGAAAAGGTCGACGACTACACGGTGAAGTTCGTCCTCGGCGCTGCGCAGGCCTCGTTCCTTCCGAAGACGCTCGAACGCTCGAGCGGCCGCGCCATGACCATCGTCAGCCGCGGCGCGCTGGAGTCGATGGGCGACGCTGACTACGGCCTGAAGCCGGTCGGCACCGGTCCGTTCATGGTCACCGACCACCAGCTCGGCCAGACCGTCACGCTGGAGAAGTTTGCGGATTACTACGACCCGGAGCGTCCGAAGCTCGACAAGGTCGTGATCCAGCCGATCATCGACGCGGAGCCGCTCGCCGCAGCGCTCGAGGCCGGCGACATCCGGCTGATCGGGGGCAATCCCGTGGCGCCGGAGCTCGTCGACCGGTTCGTGGCGAACGCTGACCTAGTGGTGAGCGAGACGCCGGGGCCCGGCTTCCAGTCGGTGTTTGTCAATCCGTGGCACGAGGCGATGAACGTCCCCGACTTCAACAAGCCGGTCGAGGAACTGATGAAGGAGAAGGGCTTCATGGTCCGCCTCGCAATCGCCAAGGCCCTCGATCGCGAGCGCTACATCGAGCAGGCGCAATTCGGTCGCGGCGTGCCCGGCTACGGGACGATCAACCCGGCGATGGGCTTCTATTTCGACGAGACGCTCGCGGAGACGAGCAACCAGAAGACCGACATCGAGGCGGCAAAGATGCTTATGGCCGACGCGGGATTCCCGGGCGGCCAGGGCTTCCCGACGCTTCGGCTTCTGGCGACGCCGGCCGGCCGGCGGGATGCGCAGGTGGTGGCCAACATCCTCAACACCAATCTCGGCATCAACGTCGAGCTGCAGACGAAGGACTTCCCTGTCCTCATCGAGGATTTCGACAAGATGGACTGGGACCTGGTGCGGCTCGGCAGCGGCGGCGACTACGACCCGGACGACGGCATCGTCGACTGGATGCTGTCGGATTCCAAGTTCAACGGGCGGCTGCGCGACAAGGACAAGCTGCCGTTCGGGTTCTGGGCTGACGCCGAGGTCGACGAGCTGATCAAGGAGCAGAGCCGGACAGCCGACGTCGACAAGCGCAAGGAGATCGTGCAGCGGGCGAACCGCATCACCTCCGACAAGGTGGCATCGGCCTTCCTGTTCCATCCGTTGGACATTCTCGTCCACCACAGCTCGGTCAACTATCCCGATGAGAGCCGCATCCCCGGGCTGATCGAGCTCGACCGGGTGACGGTGACCGGCTAGGCCAAGCTGCGCGGCCGGGCCAACCCGGCCGCGCAGTTCGCCTGAGAGCGCCGCCATGAGTCGCTACATCCTCCGCCGCATCCTCGGCGCCATCCTGGTGATGTGGGCCGTGGCGACGCTCGTCTTCTTCATGATGCGCATCGTGCCGGGCGACCCGATCGGCGCGATGCTGTTCGACGCCGGCGACGCCGAAACCGTCGCGCGGCTGCGCGAGAAGCTTGGCCTCAATCAGTCGGTGTTCGTGCAGTATGCGAAGTGGCTCTGGCATGCGATGCAAGGCGATTTCGGCTCCTCCATCTACGGGAGCCACGCGCCGGTGGGCCAGATGATCGTCGAGGCCATTCCGCGCACGCTGTCGCTCACCGCCCTCGCCTTCGTCATCGCCGTCGTCATCGCCGTGCCGGCCGGCCTGATCGCCGCCACGCGGCGCAATTCGAGCGCCGACCACGCCGTCACGGTCGTCGCCTTCCTCGGCCTGTCGATGCCCGATTTCTGGCTCGGCATCCTGCTCATCATCGTCTTCGCGGCCAATCTCCAGTGGCTGCCCGCCATCGGTTACACACCCCTGTCGCAAGGCTTCTGGCCCTGGCTGTCGCATCTCATCCTGCCGGCGATCGCCGCCGGTACCACCTTCTCCGCCATCATCGCGCGCATGATCCGCTCCGCCATGCTGGAGGTGCTGAAGACCGACTACGTGCGCGTCGCCGATGCAAAGGGGCTGGCGCGCAGCGTCGTCGTCCTCAGACACGCCTTCCCGAACGCCCTCATCCCCGTGGTTACTGTCATGGGAATCGCGCTCGCGCTCCTCATGGCAAACGCCGTGGTGGTGGAGAATGTGTTCGCGATCAAAGGGTTAGGGCGGCTCCTGATCGGCGGCATCCTGAACCGCGACTATCCCGTCGTGCAGGGTGCGGTTCTCGTCGTCTCGGCAATCTTTGTGTTCATGAACCTCGCCGTCGACCTGCTCTACACGATTATCGACCCTCGCATCCGGTACTCGAAATGACGCTGCGCGCTACCATCGAAGAACCGGAGTTCGCGAGAGCCGACCGGCGCGGACGCGCCAGCCGCTTCGCGGGTGTCGTGCTCCGCGACCGCAAGGCGCTGCTCGGCGCGATCGTGCTCGCGTTCTTCGTGATCGGCGCGGTCATCGGCCCGCTCGTGCTGCCGCATGATCCCAATGCGATGGCCTTCGACATGTTGCTGTCGCCGAGCCTCACGCATCCGCTCGGCACCGACGACCTCGGCCGCGACCTCCTTGCGCGTATCCTGATCGGGGCGCGTGTGTCGCTCTTCGTCGGCGTCTCGACGGTCGCCATCGCGCTCGTCGTCGGCGTCACGCTCGGCGTGCTTGCCGGCTATTTCGGCGGCTGGCTCGACCACATCATCATGCGCTACGTCGACCTGCAGTGGGCGTTCCCCAACTTCATCATCGCCGTGTACCTGGTCGCCGTCTTCGGCACTGGATTGGAGAACGTCATCGTCGCGATCTCGCTCGCTTTCGTCGACGATTTCGCGCGGATCGCGCGCGGCATGGTGCTTTCGATCAAGGAGGAGCAGTACGTCGCCGCGGCGCGCACCGTCGGCGTGCCGCAGTTCCGCATCATGTGGCGTCACATCCTGCCGAACGCGACCGCGCCGCTGATCGTGCAGGCGACCGTCTCCGTCTCCTACGCCATCCTCGGCGAGGCGAGTCTCTCCTTTCTCGGCCTCGGCGTGGAGGCCGATACGCCGACCTGGGGCCTGATCCTCGCCGATGCGAGGAGCTTCGTGTCGCGCGCCTGGTGGCTTGGAGTCTTCCCCGGCCTCGCGATCATGCTGACCGTGCTCTCGATCAACTTCATCGGAGACGCTCTCAGGGATTACCTCGATGTGCGCGAGGCGAGGGAGGGCGTGTGACGGCGGCCCCCGACCTCGACGCACTCAGCGTCGCCGCGATCCGAGCCGGCCTCGCGCGCGGTGATTTTTCGGTCGCCGAGCTTACGCAATGGCACCTCGACCGCATCGCCCGCTTCGACGGCGCCATCAACAGCATCATCGAGCTGAACCCCGACGCGCTCAAGGTCGCCCGCGAGCTGGACGAGGTCCGGACGCGCGGCGCGCCTCTCGGCCCGCTGCATGGGGCGCCGATCCTGCTCAAGGACAACATAGAGACCGGCGATCGCATGATGACGACCGCCGGCTCGCTCGCCCTCGAAGGTCACCACGCGCCGAAGGACGCCGATCTCGTTGCGCGGCTGCGTGCGGCAGGCGCCGTCATCCTAGGCAAGTGCAACCTCGCCGAATGGGCGAATTTCCGGTCGCGCTTCTCGACCAACGGATGGTCGAGTCGCGGCGGGCTGACGCGCAACCCCTATGCGCCGGAGCGCACTGCGGGCGGTTCGAGCAGCGGCTCGGCCGCCGCGGCTGCGGCGGGCTTCTGCGTCGCCGCGATCGGCACGGAGACCGACGGCTC
>JBOHKB010000196.1:0-5291 GCA_050728815.1 Propylenella sp. | reverse complement strand
GCGGAGGCAGCTCAGGCCTTGCCTTCATCTCCAGCCACCCCGTCACCGCCGTGCGCCTGAAGGCGATGGAGGACCAGGATCAGCCGGAGACCGGCGAGCCGCTTCTTACGCCGGGCGAGTGGTTTTCCCTGAAAGCGATCTGCGACAATCCGCACGAGAAGTGAGTAGCAGCGACGCGCTCCCCTCCTCCTTGTGGGGAGGGGTTGGGGGCGGGGTCTCTCCGTCCCACTCTACGTTAGGCGCCCCTCACCCAGACCCTCTCCCCACAAGGGGGAGAGGGCTCACCGGCGCCGAGCGAGTTGGAGCAATGAAACGCCGCTACTACCGTGGCTCCGACCCGGCGCGGGCGATCTCGATCGAGGAGCTGCGGCAGATGGCGCTCCGCCGCCTGCCGGCCTTCGCCGCAGAGTTCCTGGAAGGCGGCGGAGAGGATGAAGTGACGCTCGCCTGGAACCGCGACGCTCTCCAGTCGCTCCGCTTCGAGCCGCGCATGCTCATCGACACCCGCGCGCGCCACATCAGGACACGGCTCTTCGAACGCGAGATCGCCTCTCCGCTCATCATCGCGCCGACCGGGCACAACAACATCTTCCGCCGCGACGGCGACATGGCGCTCGCAAGGGCCGCGGCGGCGGCGCGCATCCCGTTCGCTCTCAGCACGATGTCCAACACGCGCCTCGAAACGCTCGCCGAGGAGGCGGGCGGCCGCCTGTGGATGCAGCTCTACGTCTTCGGCGAGAAGGCGCTCACCGAGGACATCATTCGCCGCGCCGAGGATTCCGGCTACGAGGCGCTGGTGTTTACGGTGGACGCGAACGTCTACGGCATGCGCGAGTGGGACCGCCGCCAGTTCCGCGCCCCCGGCTTCCTCACCTGGCGCGGCATGGCCGATGTGTTGCTTCACCCGCGCTGGCTTTTCGACGTCGTCGTGCCGCGCGGGATGCCGCGCCTGGTGAATGTTTCGGACTTCTTCCCGCCCGAGGCGCGCTCGTCGAGCGCCGCCTTCGCTCACGTCCGCAAGCTGTTCGCCGGGAACATCACCTGGGAGACCGTGGCCGAGCTTCGGCGGCGTTGGCCGCGAAAGCTGCTGATCAAGGGCATTCTCAGCCTCGAGGACGCGCGGCGCGCGGCGGAAGCGGGCTGCGACGGGATCGTGCTTTCCAATCACGGCGGCCGGCATCTCGATTCCTGCCTGTCGCCGATGGAAATCCTGCCGGAGGTTGCCGCTGAGCTTCGCGATCGCCTGACCATCGTTGTGGACAGCGGTTTCCGCCGTGGCAGCGATGTTGTGAAGGCGCTCGCACTCGGCGCGCACGCGGTGATGATCGGCCGCGCCACGCTCTACGGCCTTGCCGCCGGCGGCGAGGCCGGCGTCACGCGCGCAATCGGCATCCTGAACAGCGAGATTGATCGTGTGCTCGGCCAGATCGGCTGCACCGCGCTCGCCGATCTCGGCCCGCAGTTCCTGAGGGCCAACGCAGCCTCGCTGCAGGCCGGTCCGGTTGCCGACTCTGGCTGACTGCGCTCTTCAGGATATCGGCAACATCACGTGCTTTTGGTACGGAGCGCGCTCCGTCAAGCTGTCGTACCAGCGTCCGATATTCGGGAAGCCGCCGCGGTCGATGCCGAGCGCAAGGCAGCGGTAGACCGCGACGCCGATCGGGATGTCGCCCATCGTAAAACTGTCGCCGGCGACGAAGCGCGTCTTGCCGAGCTGCGTTTCAAGGCCCTCCAGCAGCTTTGCCGTCGCCTGCTGCGATTTGGCGATGGCGTCCTGGTCGCGCTTCTCCGGCGGCGTCCTGACCAGGCCCCAGAATGCGTCGCGAAAGCCCGGCCAGAGTGCCGTCGCCTGCCAGTCCATCCACTGCTCGGCCAGGAAGCGCTCGCGGATGTCCTTCGGATAGAGCTTGCCGTCGCTGTGGCGTTTCGCGAGATAACGAACGATGACGTTCGATTCCCACAGGATGAACCCGTCGTCGTCGATCGTGGGGACCAGCGAATTCGGATTCATCGCCCGGTATTCGGGCGTGTTGACCACGCCGAATTGCGCGCCCGCTTCGATCCGCTCGTAGTCGAGGCCGAGCTCCCCGCAGCACCAGAGCACTTTTTGAACGTTGGTGGAGTTCGTCCGTCCCCAGATTCTGAGCATCGCGATTTCTCCCTTTCGGCGGTTTCGCTTTTCGGGCGATTTATCCTCGCGCGCAAGCGTGGCTCCCAGGCGAACAGCGCCCGCCGGAGTCCGTGGACGGTTGGACCACTTGCCGAACGTGCGGCTCAATAATCCGCGCGCGGAGCGCAGAAGGAACCCTTGTTGTTGGGCACCAAACGCAACCGTCCGGCGTTGTTCGATCGCGCAGGGCTTCCGGGGGTTTCATATTCTGGGGTTGACGTGCCCGTGACTCGCAACCTACCGTCCACGAAACGGACAGGGCGACCGCAACAAATGGCTTCACTTGCCGAAGCGGGGGGCAGCGGCAAAAAGCGAGAAGAGTCAAGCCTTTCCGCCGTCAAGACACTACGCAAGGCGCTGACGATTCTCGACGCGTTCGCTTCTGCGGAACGTCCATTGTCGGTTGCGGAAGTGGCGATTCGCGCGGGCATCACGCGGCCAACAGCGCACCGACTCGTCCAGACCCTCGTGGCGGAAGGCTATCTGGCGCAGGATCCGCGCGATGGGCGCGTCGCGCCGGGGTACTCGGTGCTGAAGCTTGCCGGGACGCTCCTCGACACCAACCGCGTGCGCGTGGAGTCGCTGCCGCATTTGGAAGAACTGGCGCGGACCTCAGGCGAGCGCGCCAATCTCGGCATCCTGCATCGCAACCAGACCCTCTATCTGGCCGGGGTGGAGAAGCCATCGCTCCCGACGATCTACAGCCGTTTCGGGCGGACGCTTCCCGCCTACAGCACGGCGCTCGGCAAGGCCATGCTCGCCTACCTGAGCGAAACGGAGCTGCGTGACTACCTGAAAAACGAGACGCTGGACGAGCGGACCGGCGCAACGATCACGAACGAGACAGCGCTGCGGAAGGAACTCGCTGAAATACGCAAGCAGGGGGTAGCGTTCGATCACGAGGAGCACGCGGTTGGCGTCTTCTGTATCGCTTCTTCAATCATCGTCGACGGCACGCCGGTTGCCGCGATCGGGCTCACCTCCCGGTCGCCTGCGCCCCTCATGAAACACAAGGAACTGGTGCAGCACACCGCCGAGGTAATTTCGCACGTGCTGAGCCGCGGCGCATAGGGACGCCGAGCTCCTGCCTTTTTATCCCGCTTCACAGCGCGCTCGCAGTCGCTATTGTCGCGGCCGCGAGCAACCGTTGGGGACCGGGATGCGGGAATTCACACTTGCGGCGGCGCAGACGATCGTGGCCGAGGCGCTGAAGTTTTCGCGCCAGAAGAAACACACGCCGATGACGGTTGTCGTGCTCGACGACCGAGGCACCGTCAAGGCGGTCGCCTCGGAGGATGGGTCGAGCCTCAGCCGCTTCGACATTGCGCGCGGCAAGGCGTTCGGATGCCTCGCCTTCGGCCTCGGCGCGCGGGCGGTCGGTTCGAAGGCGCAACCGTTCCTGAACGCGGTCGGGCAGCTGAGCAGCGTCGATATGGTCCCCGCCGCCGGCGGCGTTCTGATTCGAAGGAACGACACCAAGGTCGTCATCGGCGCCGTCGGCATCTCCGGCGACACCGGAGAGAACGACGAGAGGGCGGCGGTCGCCGGCATCAAGGCGGCGGGGTTCGTCGCGGATACGGGCGCGGACGGGTAGGCCGCGCACTCGTAGATCGACCTCGACCTCCACGATGACGCTCCTTCCCCATAAGCGCGACAGGATGACGCCCTCGGACCGCTGTGAACTGACCAATTGCTAGGTGTCAGCGCCCTCCGCCGCTCGTCGACAACCGTGGCGCGTTGAAAGGGACTCGGTCCGTACACCTTTCGTTGAAGTTGCGCGGATAGGTTGCCGGCATGGCGGAGCGGGGCTCGAAAAGGCGACTGAGCGAAACCGGCGGCGTGCTCGAACAGGCGCACGTAGCGGCGCTCGCGCGCTCCGCTGCCGAGGCGCACGAATCGGTCGTCGGCGCACAGGAAGCAACGATCAGGGCGCTGGAGACGCAGATACAGCGTCATGCCTCGGTCTTCGAAAGCCTCTCGGAGGGCGTCTGCCGCTTCAGCGGCGATGGGCGGCTGATCCTCTGCAACCGACGCTATGCGGAGATTTATGGCCTTGGCCCCGACGACTTACGGCTCGATATGACACTAGGGGAAGTCCTCGCGCGCAGTGTCGCTGCGGGAACCGCTCCGACGCCAGTCGACGAATATCTGGTGCTTTGCGCGACCCACTCGGGAACCGCCAGCTGGATCGGAGCGCTCGCCGATGGCCGTCGGATAGAGATCCGCCACCGCGCGATGCCGGATGGGGGCTGGATGTCGACGCACCACGACATCACCGATTCCGGTCGAACGGTGGCCGACGAGCGGATCACGCTGCAAACGCTCGTCGACTGGGTGCCCGATAATCTTTGGGTCAAAGACACCGAGAGCCGCTTTGTGATCGCGAACAAAGCGACGGCGCTGCGCATGGGCAGGCAATCGGTGGAGGAACTTATCGGAAGATCGGACCTCGAACTTTGCCCGCCGGAAACCGCCCACGGATACTTCGCCGACGAGCGCAGGATCATCGAGTCCGGGCAGCCGATGATCGACAAAGAAGAGTACGTCGTCGGGGCCCGTGGCGAGAAGACCTGGATTCTGACCACGAAGGTACCGTTGCGCAATGATCAGGGCGAGATCTTCGGTCTGGTCGGCGTCTCCCGCGATATTTCCGACCGCCGGTGGGCAGACCTGCTGCGCAACGGTCAGGCACAGATACTCGAGAAGATTGCAGTCGGCGCACCCCTTGAGACGGTGCTGGACGATCTTATCCGGCTTGTCGAAATGCAGATTCCGCGTGCTTTCGGGGCGGTCATGCTGGCGGACAGCGACGGCACACGGTTGCGGCGGTCCGCGGCCCCCAACGTCGCCCCCTCCTTCGTTAAGGCGCTGGACGGCATGCATGTCGGTCCCGAGGCGCCGTCGGGCGGCGCCGCAGTTCACCGGCGCGAAGCCGTTGTGGTCGCCGACATGCTGAGGGACCCGCTTTGGAGAGACTACCGCGAACTTGTCGCTGCGCACGCGTACCGGTCATGCTGGTCGGTTCCCATCATTTCGCCGGCCGGAAAACCACTCGGAGCGCTCGCGGTCTACTGCGAGATAGCGCGCGCGCCGACCGAGGAAGAGCTGCACGCCTGCGAGG
>JBOHKB010000195.1:0-2170 GCA_050728815.1 Propylenella sp. | reverse complement strand
GTGTTTGCTCTTGCGACCGGCGCGCGCGCCGGGCCGGTCGGGCCGGGCCGCCTGACGGCGCTTTGCGCCGCCGGCACAGCTGCGATCGCGCGCGCCATCGCCTGCGCCGTCTACGCCGCGACGCCCGCGCCCGGCGATCGCGTGCCTGCTTGGCACGAGCGCTACGGCCGCTGAAGTCGTGGAGGTCGACGCCCTCTATCGACGAAGCTCCCACCGCCATGTTAGGGGCCGCGCGCCATGCCGAAGCCGCTCCGCGTCGCCGCCTCGATCCTTGCCTCCGATTTCAGCCGCCTTGGCGAGGAGATCGCGGCTGTCGACGCCGCCGGCGCGGACTGGATCCATCTCGATGTGATGGACGGGCATTTCGTGCCCAACATCACGTTCGGGCCCCCGGTCATCCAGAAAGTGCGCAACCGCTCGAAAAAGCCGTTCGACGTGCATCTGATGATCGACCCGCCCGGTCCGTATCTCTCTGCCTTCGCCGCCGCCGGCGCCGACACGGTCACCGTCCACGCCGAGGCCGGCACTCGCCTGCAAGAGGCGCTTCCCGCGATCCGTGCACTCGGGAAACGCGCCGGCGTAGCGATCAATCCCGACACGCCCGCGAGCGTCATCTTGGACGTCCTCGAGCTGATCGACCTCGTCATCGTGATGAGCGTCCATCCCGGCTTCGGCGGTCAGGCGTTCATCCCGGGAATGCTTGGCAAGGTTAGCGAGGTGCGCTCGCTCGCGGCCGGCCGGGATATCGATATCGAGATCGACGGAGGGATCGGGCCGGACACTGCCGGTCCGGCGGCCGCGGCAGGCGCAAACGTGCTCGTCGCGGGCGCTGCGATCTTCGCCGGCGGGCCAAACCGATACTCCGCGAACATTGCCGCGATCCGCGCTGCAGCCGAAACCGCGCGCTCCGCGGCAGCCTGAGGCCTCCCGTGCCGGCGCTCGCGTTGAATGCGCGCGCTCCGCTCTGCTATGGCCAATCTCTCACGAACGGAGCACCGGATGATTCCGCGCTACAGCCGCCCGGAGATGGCCGAAATCTGGTCGCCCGAAACGAAATTCCGCATCTGGTTCGAGATCGAGGCGCACGCGCTCGACGCGATGGCCGAGCTTGGCCTCGCGCCGAAGGAGGCTGCCGCGAAGGTCTGGGAAAGGGGCCGCCACGCGCGGTTCGACGTGGCGCGCATCGACGCAATCGAGCACGAGGTGAAGCACGACGTCATCGCGTTCCTCACGCACCTTGCCGAGATCGTCGGCCCGGAGGCCCGCTTCGTCCATCTCGGGCTGACCTCCTCGGACGTGCTCGACACCTGCTTCAACGTGCAACTCACGCGCGCCGCCGACCTCCTGCTCGCCGATGTCGAGGCTCTGCTTCAGGCCCTGAAGCGGCGCGCGTTTGAGCACAAGCTCACGCCAACTATCGGTCGCTCGCACGGCATCCACGCCGAGCCGACCACATTCGGCCTGAAGCTCGCTTTCGCCTATGCCGAGTTTAACCGCGCCCGCACCCGGCTCGAGGCGGCGCGCGCCGAGGTGGCGACCTGCGCCATTTCGGGCTCCGTCGGCACGTTCGCCAATGTCGATCCGCGCGTCGAGGCGCATGTGGCGCGCGCGATGGGGCTTCGGCCCGAACCGATCTCGACGCAGATCATCCCGCGCGACCGCCACGCGGCGTTCTTCGCGACGCTCGCCGTCGTCGCCTCATCGGTGGAGCGGCTCGCCACCGAGATCCGCCACCTGCAGCGCACCGAGTTGCTGGAAGCGGAGGAGTTCTTCGCCCCCGGCCAGAAGGGATCCTCCTCGATGCCGCACAAACGCAACCCGGTGCTCTCGGAGAATCTTGTCGGGCTCGCGCGAATGGTGCGCGCCTACGCCATCCCAGCGCTGGAGAACGTGGCGCTCTGGCACGAGCGCGACATCTCGCACTCGTCGGTCGAGCGCATGATCGGGCCCGACGCGACCGTGACGCTCGATTTCGCGCTCACTCGCCTCGCCGGCGTGATAGACCGCCTCGTTGTCTACCCGGAGAGGATGCGGGAAAACCTTGACCGCCTGGGCGGGCTGATCCATTCGCAGCGCATCCTCCTGGCGCTGACCGAGGCCGGGCTCTCGCGCGAGGACTCCTATGCGCTGGTCCAGCGGAACGCCATGAAAACGTGGGAAGCTGGCGCCG
>JBOHKB010000194.1:0-24453 GCA_050728815.1 Propylenella sp. | reverse complement strand
ATGGCGACCCGCGCGCCCCCCTCGGCGGCGCGCCGCGCCGCGCGGACCCCTCCAGAACCGGCTCCGATGACGAAGAGGTCGTAGTCGCGCGCCACGCTATTGCTGCGGCTTCGGTTCCTGCGCCGGGCCGGCGACGTCGTTCTCTAGCGCCTTCTGCTCGGCCTCGGCCGCCGCGCGGAGTTCCTCGCGCACGCGCCGGTCAAGCTCATCGGCGACCGCGCTCGCCCAGTCGTTCGCGGCGGCCGTCTGCACCGCCAGCATCTGGCCGTGCAGCTTGGCGAATTTCTGGCCGGTCTCGCTGCTATAGAAGTCGATCAGCTCCTGCATCTCGTCGTTGGTGAAGCCCGAGGCCCAGACACGGGCCAGGTATGCATCAAGTTCAGGCCGCCTGCTCACCAGCTCCACCGCCACCTTGTCGACGATGGCGATGATGCCGAGCTGCATCTGCGGGTTCGCTCGGATGAAGGTGTTCTTGGCGGTGTCCGCGATGTTGGGAAGGAGCGAATCGAAAAGGCGCGCCGTGCCGGCGAGCTGCACCAACCTATCCGCGAGCGCCTTCGTCTCCGGCGGCAGCTCGGTCGCAATGATGTCGCCGAGCGGCGTCTGGCCCGCGTTCTGCGACCATACCGGCGCGCCGCCGAAGACTGCCGCCAAAGCAACGAGGGAAGCGGCAAGCGAGCGTTTCATAACAAACCTCCGTCGGACGGCGGCGCCGCCCCTGATTTTGTGGTCAGAATCAACCTTCGATCTTCGACACGCCCTCCGGCGAAGCGACCAGCGCAAGGTCGGCGAAGCCGAGAAAGAGGCCGTGTTCCACAACACCGGGAAGGTTGGCAAGCCTGTTTGCCAGCGCTTCTGGGTCTGGAATGCGGCCAAAAGATGCGTCGAGAAGGCGGTTTCCGCTATCCGTCAGGTAGGCGCCTCCGGCATTCTGCCGCGGCCTGATGGCGCCCCGCAAGCCGAGCTCCGCGGCTGATCGCGCAATCAAACGCACCGTTACGTTCATGCCGAACGCGACCACCTCGATCGGCAGCGGAAAGGCGCCGAGCGTCTCCACGCGCTTGGCGGCGTCGGCGATCACGATCATCCGCTTCGAGGCGGCGGCGACGATCTTTTCGCGGAGCAGCGCGCCTCCGCCGCCCTTGATCAGCGAGAGCCCCGGGCCGATCTCGTCGGCGCCGTCGATGTCGAGGTCGAGCTCGGGCGTCTCGTCGAGCGTCGTCAGCGGCACCTCGGCATCGCGCGCACCATGGGGTTCAGCGCTTGCGAGCGCGGCGGTCGCTTCCGAGGTCGCCACGCCGACCACGTTCAGGCCGTCGGCCACCCGCTCGCGCAGCAGGCGCACGAAATGCGCCATGGTCGAGCCCGAGCCGATGCCAAGGCGCATCCCGTCTTCCACGTAGGCGAGCGCGGCCTCGGCAGCGCGGCGCTTCAGTTCGTCCGACATGTCCACCGGTCCGGCGATGCCTTGCGGGGCGCTTAGCATGCGCGTTTCGGCGCACCAAGCGCCGGGCACCTCGCCGCCCCCGCGCCTTGCCAAGGCGCGCAGCGCGCGATAGTCGCGCGGGGATGGCCCCTCCCCTCCTCGTCTTCGACCTCGACGGCACGCTCGTCGACACCGCCCCTGATCTTCTCGCGACGCTCGACGCCGTGCTCCCGCGCCACGGTTTTCGCGCCCCGGCCGACCCCGGGCTCCGCAACGCGATCGGCCACGGCGCGCGCCGGCTGATCGAGGAGGCGCTCTCCCGCCAGAAGGTGACGCTCGCCGAGCCGGCGCTCGATGCGCTCTTCCGCGATTTCCTCGTTCACTACGAGGCGAACATCTGCGCTGGCTCGAGGCTCTATCCGGGGGCAGACGCGCTCCTCGAGCGCTTCGCCGCCGCAGGCTGGACGTTTGCCGTCTGCACCAACAAGAAGGAGCGCCTGTCGCGGCTCCTGCTTCAGGCGCTCGGCGTCGCGGAAAAATTCGCGGCTGTCTGCGGCGGCGACACTTTTGGCGCCTGCAAGCCCGACCCGGCGCACCTTTTCGGGACGATCGCCGCGGCTGGCGGGACTCCGAACCGGACCGTCATGGCCGGCGATTCCCGCACCGACTTCGACACGGCGGAGCGCGCGGGCGTCGCCTTTGTCGGGGTGACGTTCGGCTACACGACCGTGCCGATGGCGGACCTCCGTCCCGACCTTCTGATCGAGGATTTTGACGCGCTGTCGCCGGAAGCGGCCGCGCGGCTCTTTGCGCAGAGAGCGCGCGCCGCGCCGGACGCGCGCACCGCCCCGGCGCCGCCGACCGCGCCTTGATTTAACCCCCCGCCGCACCTATAGACCGAGGCTTCCCCGGGCGCTTGGCCTTGGCGGAATCCCGGGCGGTTAGCTCAGCGGGAGAGCACACGCTTCACACGCGTGGGGTCACTGGTTCAATCCCAGTACCGCCCACCATTCAGCCCGCTCTCTCCTCCTTACAGACATGACGCGTCCCCCGGCTGCCACCGCGGCAAGCCGACTCCTCGTTCGTCTCCGCACGAAGAAATGGCGCTGATGCGACCAATGCGCGAAATTCCACCTGACACACTTGTCACGGGCATGATCGAGCGATACACGGTTGTGTCAGATATAATCTACAATCGGACCTTGTGCAGCCGGTATGTCGCCGTGGAAGCCACGCTTTGGCGCGCGCGAGATCTTTCGGCCCGAGTTCGTTGCCGAAAGGAAGGACGTGGAATCGGTCTCCGGGTGGCTTTGTGCCACGAGCGGCGATCCGTGGTTCGTCATAAACCTGCCGAGACCGCTGAGGCGCGGATGGTACAAGTTCTCGCTTTGCGGAGATTTTGAAGGGGTTGCGCAGCCGAAACTCTATTTCGGCTTCAACGGGCACTTCGATGAGGAATTCGCCACGCGGCTCTGGTGGGACGGGGCCGCGTGCTCAGCAATCATCCGCGTCCACCGGCCGGCTCCGACCCTGAGGCTCGATCCCTGCGATCGGCCCATGCGTTTCAACGTCGGCTCGTTCAGTTACCGGCCGATGGGCTTCGGCGAACTAACGGCCCGGCGGCTGGTCCGCGTCAGCACGTGGTGGAAGAATCGGAAGCTAGGGGCCGGATCATCATCGGCCCAGTCAGTCCGGCGGCGCGGCCTCATGGCGTGGCGGGGATTTGACGCCGCCAAACCGACATGGGTTCCAGTGCCTGTCCACTCCGACTACGAACTGTGGATCGAGCGCTCCGACTACGATCCCGAAAAGCAGCGAAGCAGGGTCGTCGCGGCGGTAGAGGCCCTGGAGAATCGGCCGCGCATAAGCGTCCTGATGCCCGTCTACAATACGCCTGCCCGCTTCCTCGACGAGGCGATCGCATCGGTCGTCAACCAGATCTACCCGGACTGGGAACTCTGCCTCGCAGACGACTGCTCGACCGAGCCGCACGTCAAGCGCATTCTCTCGAAATGGGCGGCCAAGGACGACCGGATCAAGATTGTCTTTCGGGAGGAGAACGGCCGCATCGCCCGCGCAACGAACTCGGCCTTCGAGCTTGCCACCGGCGAGTGGATCGCGCTTCTCGACCACGACGATGTCCTGCGCGAGCACGCCTTGGCCGAGGTCGCACTCACGCTGGCGCAGAGACCCGATGCCGAGTTGCTCTACAGCGATGAGGACAAGATCGACGAGAACGGAAGGCGCTCCGACCCGCACTTCAAGTGCGACTTCTCGCCCGAGCTCTTCCGCTCGATGAACTACCTCAATCACCTGACCGTGCATCGCGCAGAAAATGTCCGCAGGGTCGGGGGATGGCGCATCGGTTTCGAGGGGAGTCAGGACTACGACCTGAACCTGCGCATCTACGAGCGCGCTTCAGAAACGCAGATGGTGCATATCCCGAAGGTGCTCTACCACTGGCGGGCCGTTGAAGGATCGACCGCGCTGGCCGGCGGAGAGAAGGAATATGCTACAGAGGCAGCCCGCCGCGCGCTTAGCGAGCATATCTCGCGCGCCAAATTGGATGCCGAAGTTCTTGCGGTTCCCGGCACGCCCTTTCACCGTCTGAAGTATGCGGTCGGCGAGCGTCCGCCGCTGGTCAGCATCATCATTCCGACCAAGGACCATCTCGACGACCTGAAGACCTGCCTCTCTTCGATCGTTGAGAAGACCGACTATCCGAACTACGAAATCATCGTCGTCGACAATGCCTCGCAGGACGCCGCGACCCGGCGCTACCTCAAGCGGCTCGCCAAACGGCCACGCTTTCGGGTGCTTCGCTATCCTCATCAATTCAATTTTTCCGCCATCAACAACGCAGCAGTTCGCTCGGCACGCGGCGAAATCCTCGCGCTGGTGAACAACGACATCGAAGTGATCACCCAATCTTGGCTCACCGAGATGGTTTCCTGGGCGCTACAGCCCCGCATCGGGTGTGTCGGCGCCAAACTCTACTATCCCGACGACACGATCCAGCATGCAGGTGTGATCCTCGGGCTCGGCGGCGTCGCGGGGCATTCTCACAAGCACCTGCGCAGGGATAACCCGGGCTATTTCCACAGGCTCAGCGTCGCGCAGAACCTGTCGGCGGTGACAGGAGCCTGCCTTGCGGTGCGTAAATCCGTATACTTCGAGGTTGGCGGCCTGGACGCCAAGGCGCTGACCGTCGCCTTCAACGATGTTGACCTCTGCCTTAAGGTTAGGGAGGCCGGCTATCGGAACGTTTGGACGCCCTTTGCGGAACTCTATCATCACGAGAGCAAGTCGCGAGGTGCCGAAGACAGTCCGGCAAAGCAAGAACGATTTGCACGCGAGATCGAGGCCATGAAAGATCGGTGGAAAGGCGAGCTGTGCGCCGACCCGTTCTATTCGGTCCACTTGACGAGAAACGCCGAAGACTTTTCCATCGCCCGGTGAGGTGGGTCTTCCGCCGCGTGCGCAGTTTCGAAGTCGAGCACGATTGGCAGTAGGCCCCGCCGTTCGGCGTACGCAATCAGCCCTCTTTCTCAGGGCGGAGCAAGTGATGGCCCAACCAGGCAAGACACGTCCGACGCGTCTTTTCTTCCTGCATATACCAAAAACCGCCGGCAGCTCCGTCAACTATTTCTTTGCGAATGTAGTTGGACACGACAACAGCTTGCTACATCTTGAATCGCAACTGAGCGTCATGAATGACACCAGCACCGACGCCTTCCGACGTGTGCGCTTCGCTTCCGGTCATCTATCGTTGCAATTTATCCACGAGCACTTTGACCTCAATTCGTGGGTCACGATGACGGTTCTCCGCAATCCGATCGACCAGATTGGCTCACATTTGAGGTGGCTCAAATACGTCGGCAGCAAGCCAGGCTCCCCGTTGATGCAGGGTCACACCCCTCTGATCCAACACATGGCCGCTCGACTGAACAAAATATCGCTGAATGATACGGCAGCGATGCAGACGCTTTTTTTTGACGAATTCCCACAGGCGCGCCTGCTATTTGACAATTGCCAAGTTCGCTATTTGCTTCCCGTTTGTGCCGGTCCAGTTGATCAAGAAATGGCCAATCGGGCCATTCAAGCAATCAAGAATATTGACTATGTGATATCTGTAGAAGGCCTGAGAGCTGGCCTACTCAGTGTTCTTACCGGCATGGGGTGGAGTCATTCCGGCCAAGCCGGAATTGGTCGTGAGAATTCCGGGCAGATCGTGGAGCCCTTGAATTTGCAGGACAGTGTTGTGCGAGAGTTTTATGGGCAGCTGGTAAAATGGGATGTCCAGCTCTACAGCTCGATGTTTGCAAAACCGACCGCCGGGTGGGAGGAATTTGCCGGGCATGCCGATCGAACTCGTTCAGCTAGCTACTCCCGATAACTTTAGCGAGGACCGATATCTGGCAGCCAATCCGGATGTGGCGGCGGCCGTGGGTGGCGGGCGCATCGGCTCCGGATACGATCACTTCCTGACGCACGGACAGAAGGAGCACCGTCGTCAGTTTGCACCGGCACCCGAATTGGAGGCGGCCAGGCGTCGGAAGCGGGAAAGACTTCAGTCGCTGCTGGACTTCTCGATGCCGCACGTCGAGTACGGCAACGTCTACGATTTTCTTACTGAAGAGCTTGGGGCGAGGGCGGGCGTCACCGAAACCTCAAATGTTTCCGCACATGACTATGACCCTGATCTTCTTGCTATGCTTGACCGGCACGCAGATGGGATCGCATTAGACGTCGGGGCCGGCTCAAGAAACACCTATTTTGAAAATGTCGTGAACTTCGAAATTGTCGCCTATCGCTCCACCGACGTGCTTGGCGTAGGCGAAGCGCTCCCATTTCGCGACAGCTCTTTCGACGTCGCTATCTCCGTGGCCGTGCTGGAACATGTGCGCGATCCATTCCGCTGCGCTTCCGAGATCGCCCGCGTGCTCAAGCCCGGGGGCGAGCTTTTCTGTTGCGTGCCATTCTTGCAGCCGTTGCACGGTTATCCGCACCACTACTACAACATGACGCATGAGGGGCTCCTGCAATTGTTTGAGCAGGAGATTGAGGTCGTCCGTCACTATGTCCCGGCTTCGACCTCGCCTATCTTCTCCCTATCCTGGATTCTGAACAGTTGGGCTCGAGCTTTGCCGCGGGATGTGCGAGCTTCGTTCGAGTCCATGTCGGTCCGGGACCTAATGCGGGAACCAACTGAGCTTTGCACGCAGCCGTTCTGCAAGGCTCTGCCTGAGTCGGCACTGTTCGAACTGGCGTCAGCGACGGTTTTGCAGGGAATGAAGAAGGAGTCGCGCCCCGTCAGAGAGGGCAACTAGACCCGATTGCGTTCCAGCTACCTAAGCGGGTAGTATCTCGGGCTGCACTATCAACACGTGTCTTCAGATGACAATCCATCTGCTTCCGACGGTCCAGAGGCCCGATCCTGGCCTTGGGGCCGTGCTCAACGGTCTGAGTCTGCGGTGGCAGACCTACTCTGCATCTGAAATCGACACGGCGATCTCCGTTCACGACGACATGTTCGTAGGCGGCAATCTCGCGCATTACCTGCAGGTCGGCCGATCAGCCATCGAGATGATCGCAGAGGCAATGCTCCTTTCACGAAAGAGCGCTTTTTCGACAGTCCTGGATATGCCCTGCGGTGGCGGACGGGTAACGCGACATTTGGTGAAGTTCTTCCCTGACAGTCAAATCTCAGTCAGCGACATTGAGAAGGCGAAGCAGGCCGATGTCGTCGCCCAGTTTGGTGTGGAAGGCATTGATGTTCCAGCCGACTTCTCGATGCCAACCCCGCGTCGCTACGATCTCATCTTTGTCGGATCACTGCTCACGCATCTTCAGGAGCCAATGTTCATTCGGCTGCTCAACTATTGCCTCGACGGGTTGGCGAAGCACGGCGTACTTGTCGCCACAACGCACGGCCGGCGCACGGCGACGTTGCGTATGACGTGGAGGAAAGAAGGTCCCGACGCCTCCGCCGATTCAGTGCGAACGGCTATCGAGACGGATTTCTTGCAGGGACGCATGATTTTCTGTGGCACTGACTCGCCCAATTCGAGATATGGCGGCACAGTCTATGGTGGCTCTTTTTCGCCTGCTTCTTGGGTCGTGCGCCAACTTGAAACTCGCGGCGACGCCGTCATGCTCGGGCTCAAGGAAGCAGCCTGGGGCGGAAACCACGACGCTCTTATCGTCCAGAAGTGCTAGCACGTTATGGACCTGCCGGCACGGCCTCCGTTCCGGGCGGCACCGGCGGTCGCTTGCAACTGCCCCCTCCCCTCAGCGATAACCTTTCCCGCTTCGCTCAATTTCGCCCGCGCTTCGGCGAGGCTCCGCTCAAGCGCGCGCGTGGGCTCGGCTGTCCTTCTGCCCGCGTCGATCGCCCCGGCGAAGGCCGGCGCGGCGGCGTTGAAGTCGCGGCGGATCCGGTCGAGAGCGGCATAGTCGTCCGGGTTCTCGCCAGCGCCTGCCCAGCGCGCCAGAATTGCAAAACTCTCCCGAAGCCAGATCGACAGCGCCGGGTCGCCGGTCACCTTGTCGAGGGCCTCGCGATGGTGCCTCTGCTTGTCGGAGAGGAAGGCGTCGATTTCGCTCGCCGCCTGGTCCGAGGGTCGAGGCCATGCCATGGCAAGGGCCGATTGGCTCCGCTCCGCAACGTCACGCCAGTTTTCCAGCAGGCGGTCGTAGCTGGTCTGGAAGCGGGTCATGCCGCGCGAAGCGGCCTCCGCGTCAAGTACATGCCGGAGCCAGAGCAGGTGGCTGAAGCCCAAGTCGAAGCCGTTCCGCCGCTCCAGCGACGACGCCACTTCCAGCGGATTGCGGAGCGACAGGACAAAAATCGGCCGGATGGCGGCTGCGTCGAAAACGGCCACCCAGAATCCCAACATCCGGCAGATGCGCGGGTCCTTCAGCACGAAGAGCGGCGAGGCACCGAATTCGTCCTTGAGCGTCGCGAGCGCCGCTTCGCGGAATTCGTCCGCCGACGGTGACCGGAGCCATTCGGGATCAAGCTCCTGCCAATCGTCCCATCTCGATCCCGCCGCCTTCAGAATCGCGTCGTTGAGATTGCAAATCGCGGTCGATTCCCAGTGGCCGGTCGAATTCGATTCGTACGCGCCCATCAGGTTTTTCGGAAGATCGCAGCCGAGGAGGCTGAGGACGCGCGTGAAAGCGCTCGTCCCGGAGCGGTGCATGCCAAGGACGACGATGGCGAGACGTTCGGGCGCGCTGGACATCGATCTTACCGGTCATGCAACCGATAGGATAGATTCGAGCGCTTTTCAATCTTTTGGGGAAGACATAGTGGCTACCCGATCGGCGTGTCCGCCGGGCGATCGATCAGGCCGTCAACTCCCGCGCCGCAGCCGCCTCCCTGTAGAGCCTCGCGTATTTCTCCGCCGGCCTCCGCCAGCCTACATCGGTCGCCATGGCGTTCTCCTGCAGCCGCCGCCAGGCCTTCGGCTCCCGCCAGAGCGAAACGGCGCGGGCGATCGCCCGCTCCAGCGGCTCGCGCGCGACCGGATAGAAGTGAAAGCCGGTGGCGACGCCCGCGGCGAGCGCCATTTCGTTCGCGTCGATCACCGTGTCGGCGAGCCCGCCGACGCGCGCTACCACGGGCGCCGAGCCGTAGCGCATTGCGCAGAGCTGCGTCAGCCCGCAGGGCTCGAAGCGCGACGGCACGAGGAGCGCGTCGCTGCCGCCCTGAATCAGATGCGCGAGCGGTTCATCGTAGCCGATGAAGACGCCGATCCGCTCGGGCGAGGCGAGCGAGGCGGCGCGAAACGCCTGCTCGAGCGCCGCGTCGCCCGCGCCGAGCACCACGAGGTCGGCGCCGAGCGCGAGAAGCCGAGGCAGCGCGGCGAGGAGCAGGTCGAGCCCCTTCTGCTCGCTCAGCCGGCTGATCACGCCGAAGAGCATCGCCTCGCTCCGCGGCGAAAGGCCGAAGCGCGCCTTCAGCGCCTGCTTGTTCTGCCGCCGCCAGGCGAGGCTCTCGCCCTTCCGCGTGGCTTTCAGGTGCGGGTCGGCGGCGGGGTCCCACACCGTCGTGTCGATGCCGTTCAGGATGCCGGAGAGGAGGTCGGCGCGGCCGCGGATGAGCCCGCCGAGGCCCATGCCGCCCTCCGGCGTGGATATCTCGGCGGCGTAGGTCGGCGAGACGGTGGTGATGCGGTCGGCGAGCCGGAGCCCCGCCTTCAAGAAGCCGATGCCGCCGTAATATTCGACGCCGTCCACCATCGAGAGCGAGGCCGGCGGGAGCCCGAGCTGCTTCAGATACTCCGCCGGAAATCGCCCCTGGAAGGCGAGATTGTGCACCGTCATCACGGTGCCGGGCCGGCCGCCGCCCTGATAGTGCAGGTAGGCGGGAGCAAGCCCGGCCTGCCAGTCGTGCGCGTGCACGACGTTCGGCCGGTAGCTCGGCACGAGGCCCGTTCCGATCATCGCGGCGGCCTGCGACAGGGCCGCGAAGCGATACGCGTTGTCCGGCCAGTCGCGGCCGTGCTGGTCCACATAGGGGTTCCCCGGCCGGCCGAAGAGGTGCGGCGCGTCGAGCACGAAGAGATCGAGGCCATGCGCCTTCGCGGCGAGGAGCCGCGCCGCCCCGCCGAAGAGCTTGTCGATGCGGGCGATGGCCTTCGGCCGTTCGAGCTTCTCCAGCACGCCCGGGTAGCCGGGGATGAGCGTGCGCACGATGACGCCGAGCGGCTTCAGCGCGCCCGGCAGCGCGCCCACCACGTCGGCAAGCCCACCGGTCTTGACGAGCGGAAACGCCTCCGATGCGACGGAGAGGACGCGCAAACGCTCCGCCCGGCGCTTCAGAGCGCCAGCCGGTCGATCATGTGCTGGGTGATGAGACAGATGCCGCGCTCCGTCCGGCGGAACCGCTGCGCGTCGCGTTGCGGGTCCTCGCCGACAACGAGGCTCGCCGGAATGCGCACACCGCGATCGACGACGACGTTGGAAAGCCGCGCGCCGCGCCCGACATCGACATAGGGCAGGATCACCGCGTTCTCGATCTCCGCGTAGGAGTGGACGTGCACGCCGGTGAACAGCAGCGAACGGCGAAGACCGGCGCCGGAGATGATGCAACCGCCGGAAACGAGCGAATCCACCGCCTGGCCACGGCGGCCTTCGTCGTCGAAGACGAATTTTGCCGGCGGTGTGATCTCGCTATAGGTCCAGATCGGCCAGCCCCGGTCGTAGAGATCGAGCGCGGGCACCGGCGCGGTCAAGTCGATGTTCGCTTCCCAGTAGGCGTCGATCGTTCCAACGTCGCGCCAATAGACTTCCGATTCTTCGCTCGAACGCACGCACGATTTCGCAAAGTGGTGCGCGATCGCCGTTCCGTGCTTGACGAGGTAGGGGATGACGTCCTTGCCGAAGTCGCGGCTCGAATTCGGATCGACAGCGTCGGCTCGGAGCATGTCGAACAGGAACTGCGTCTCGAACACGTAGATGCCCATGCTCGCGAGCGCCGAGTCCGGTTTACCCGGCACCGCGGGCGGGTCTTTCGGCTTTTCCAGGAAGGACATGATGCGGTCGTTCTCCTCGACCGCCATCACGCCGAAGGCCGAAGCGTCGGCGCGCGGAACCTCGAAGCATCCAACCGTCACGTCGGCGCCGGATTCGACGTGCTGCCGCAGCATCGGCTCGTAGTCCATCTTGTAGATGTGGTCGCCGGCGAGAACGACCACGTAAGAGGGCGCGATGCTCGCGATGATGTCGATATTCTGGTACACTGCGTCGGCGGTGCCCGCGTACCACATCGTCTCCGAGACGCGCTGGCTCGCCGGGAGGATGTCGAAGCTTTCGTTCCGCTCCGGGCGGAAGAAGTTCCAGCCGCGCTGCATGTGGCGGATCAGGCTATGCGCCTTGTACTGAGTCGCCACCCCTATGCGGCGGATGCCGGAGTTCAACGCGTTCGACAGCACGAAATCGATGATGCGCGACTTCCCGCCGAAATAGACAGCCGGCTTCGCGCGCTTGTCGGTCAGCTCCATCAGCCGGCTGCCGCGCCCGCCAGCGAGGACGTAGGCCATGGCGTCGCGCGCGAGCGGCCGGCCGTTCCCGTTCATTGTCGCCATGAACGCCTCCCCTCGCCGCTACTATTGAGGTTGAAACGCCGGAGAGCAACAGGAGTCGGCGGCTCTCTGGGCCGTCACGCCGGCAAGTCGCGCGGCGCGAGAACCAGCCCCGCCACCGATGCCGCAACGAGCCGGCGGACGAGCGGGAGCCTGGTCGCCGGCGCGATGACGAAATCGCGCAGCATCGGCAGCAGCCGGCTGTCCGACTGGTAGAACGGCGTAAAGCCCCAGCTGAGCGCCTGGTAGAACGACATCTGCCGGTATCGTTCCGTGGCGTAGCTGCCAAGCGCTTCCCCGAGGTCGGGCTCGGATCGAAGCGCCCATGCCAGCGCTCGCGCATCGAGAAGGGCCATGTTCGCGCCCTGCCCGAGCTGCGGGCTCGCGGCATGGAACGCATCGCCTATGGCGACGATACGATCGGCGTTGGGCTTCGCCAGCATGTGGTGGCCGTAGCGCGCGAAAGTCATCGCTTCCGCGTCAGGGATAGCCGCAAGCAGCGATTCTGTGACGGGCCACAGATTGAGGACGCGATCCTTCCACGCGACCAAGCCCTCGCGACGCCACGCAGCGAAGTCGGCGCCCCGGATGCTCCAGAAGAACGCCGCCTCCTCGCTGTCGCCCTCGCGCCTGCGGCCGATGGGGAGCACGCCGATCATGGTGCTCGCGCGGTGATAACGCTGCTCGAGCGCGTGGCGGTCGAAGCCGTCGTTCGGCCACGGCACGCTTGCCCACAGCGCGCCGTAGCTGAGCTCGTGCCGCGTCCGGCCGCCGAACAGCGGCCAAAGCGGCGAGCGCACGCCGAGCGCATCGACGACGAGGTCGAATGGTCCCGCACGCCAGCCTTTCCCGATGAGCACAGGGCGGCCGCCAGCCGCCCTGTCTATGCCGGCTACGCAGCGGTTTGCCTCCAGCGGGACGCCAGCTGCCGAAACGGCATCGTGAAGGACATTGAAGAGCGCCGCGCGGTGGATGCCGAGTCCACACCGGCTGCCGCGCAAGGTCCGGTAGCGGACGTCGAGGACAATTCGGTCAGACGGCAGGACTCTGCCGAACAACCTGTCGAGCCGGCTGCCGAGCGACGCGATCCGGCTTTGCAGGCCGAGGTCGCCAAGGACGGCAAGTCCGGTCGGCTGCAGGATCAGGCCCGAGCCTATCGGCCGCGGAGCGTCGAACTGGTCGAACAGCGTGACCTTGTGGCCGTCGCGGATGAGCAGCAGCGCGGCGCTGAGACCGGCGGGCCCCGCGCCGGCAATACCGATCGACAGTGAACGCACGCCCCTCGCCCGCTTCTTTAGACTATGGCCGGCCTGTGGTGGGGGTGGAGCGGGTGCGCGATTTCCTGCTCGACGGCCCGTGCGAGCGCAACCAATCGAGCGCGCCGCGCGACTGAACCCAGCCCGAACGAGAGTCCGCGACGTAACAGATTGCCTCATCGGCACCGCCGACCGTGAAGTAGGGCGGGAGCGCTTTCGGCAAGCGGCGTTCGCCCAGCAGGTAGGCTGGGACGTAAGCGTTTTCCATCATGGCCGCAGCCAGGAGCCTGCGGCTGCCGTCGCAATCGCCGGCACGACGGAATGCCGCCAGTGCCATGGTCCAGGTCCACGCTGCCGCGCCCTCGTCGGGGTATGCGCCCGCCAGCACCTCGAGATCGGTATCCCGGTCCGCCTCGATCAAATAAGCCGCCAACCCGTAGCGGACGCCCTGGTTGTCGTTCGGGTTCAGACAGAGCATCGCCTGCAGATGATCGATCGCTTCGTCGCGTGCGCCGCGTTCCCACAAGGCATGCGCCAAGCCGAATCTCGCCCGCATGTAAGGTCGGGTTTCGAGGAAACTCCAGAAGTGGCCGGCAAACTCTTCGAAGGCATTTTCGCCGAGCGCCGCCTCAGCCGCGTCAAGGCTACTCCGCCAGAGCCCCAGCTCTTCGTCGGAGCCCGGTTCCGAGTGCTCCGCCAAGAGGCCGTAGGCGTCAGCGCACAGTGGGCTGATTTCGAGCGCCTTTTTCGCCAATTCGACGCGTCGTTTGGCGCTGTTGGCCTCCCATGCGTCATAGATCAGGTCTTGCGCCCGTTCGAGCGCAGCTTCATGAGCCTTGGTCGGCTTGCGTGCCATCGTGAGACTCCACCACTTCAAGCGATTCCGCGGGCGGCGTGTTCGCCTGCCATTTCCGGGACGCGGGGGGAAGGGCTCACGCCGGTTTACGCGGCGGAAACCTCGCCGCCTTAAGGAGATACGGCAAGATCTATAACCACGTCGCAGGGATCCATGAACCAGCTGAAACCCGTCGCGGCGCTTCAGGTGCGCGGCCTTACAAAGCGTTTCGACCGCCCGGCGGTGGACGCACTCGATCTCACCGTTCGCGCTGGCGAGTTCTATACGCTGCTTGGCCCGTACGGCGCCGGCAAGTCCACCACGCTCAGAATGGTAGCCGGCCTGCTCGTGCCCGATTCCGGCTCGATATCGATCTTTGGCATCGATGCGCGCGCCGACCCGGTCGCCGCCAAGCAGATCGTCGCCTGGGTCTCCGACGAGCCGATGATCTACGACAAGCTGACGCCGTACGAGTATCTCGAATTCGTTGCCGGACTCTGGAACATGGACGCGCCGGCGGCGCAGGTTCGCGCCGACGAGCTGATCGCCTGGCTCGGCCTCGAGCCGCACGCGCACGAGCGCTGCGAGAGCTTTTCCCGCGGCATGCGCCAGAAGGTGGCGCTCGCCGGCGCGCTGGTGCACGACCCGCGCCTCATCATTCTTGACGAGCCGCTGACCGGGCTCGACGCCGGCTCCGCGCGGATGGTCAAGGACGTGCTTCTGCAGCGCGTCCGCGCCGGCAGCACCGTGCTCATGACGACCCATATTCTGGAAGTGGCCGAGCGCATGGCAGAACGCATCGGCGTGATCGCCAACGGCAGGCTGATCGCCGAGGGCACGCTCGCCGAGCTCCGTCTCCGCGCCGGGCGCAAGGACACAAGCCTCGAAGACATCTTCCTCGACCTCGTCGCCGAGCAGGCAGCCGCGGCATGAGCCAGACCGCCTCGCTCGCCTGGCTCGTCCGCCACGAACTGCGCCTGTCCTGGCGCGACTGGATGAGCCTGATGACCGGCGGCCAGCGCCGCCGAATCCCGGCGGTCACCGCCGGCCTCCTCGCCGTGGCGGCGGTCATGCATCTCCTCGCCTACCACCTGATCGGTCCCTATGCCCCGTCAGGCGTCAATCCCGAGCCGGCGACCCTGATCCTGGTGACCGGATGCGCGCTCCTTTCCTGGTCGTTGACGCTGTCGCAAGCGATGGAGATGGTGACGCGCGCCTTCTACGCGCGCGCCGACCTCGATCTCATTTTCTCCTCGCCGGTGTCGGCGCGAAAGATTTTTGCCGTGCGCGTCGCGGCGATCGCGCTGTCCACCACCACGCTCGCCGTGCCGCTCGCGGCGCCGTTCATCAACGTGCTCGCCTATTCCGGCGGGCCGCGATGGTTCGGCGCCTATGGCGTGGTGATCGCGATGGGCTTCGCCGCTTCGGCAATTGCGCTCGCGCTCACCGTCGCCCTCTTCCGCACGCTCGGCCCGCGTCGGACGAGGCTTGCTGCGCAGATCGTCGCGGCGGTGGTCGGCGCCGTATTCGTCATCGGCGTGCAGGCGCTCGCCATACTCTCAACCAACACGCTGTCCCGCATCGCCGCGCTGCAGTCGGAGGCGCTGAAGACGATTGCCCCCGATCTCGACAGCCCATTCTGGTGGCCGGCGCGCGCGATCATGGGCGATCTCCCGGCGCTCGCGGGCGTGATGGCGGCAAGCCTCGCTCTGCTCGCGGCGGCGACGCTGGCGTTCTCCGGCCGCTTCGCGGCATACGCGACCGCAGCGGCGGGCGTTTCCGCGACGCTGATCCGTCAGCGCCGCCGCGCGGATGCGTTCCGACGCACCACTCCGCAACAGATCCTGCGGCGGAAGGAATGGACGCTGCTCAGGCGCGATCCCTGGCTCGTCTCGCAGACGCTGATGCAGGTGCTCTACCTGCTGCCCCCGGCGCTTCTCCTTTGGCGGAACTACGGGACCGGTGGCGAAGCAATCGTGGTGCTCGTGCCGGTGCTGGTGATGGCAGCCGGACAGCTTGCCGGCGGGCTTGCCTGGCTCGCGGTGTCCGGCGAGGACGCGCCCGACCTCGTCGCTTCCGCGCCGGTGGCGACGACGCGCATCCTCCGCGCCAAGGTCGAAGCCGTGCTCGGCAGCATCGCGGTGGTCGTCGCGCCGCTCATCCTCCTGCTCGCGCTGACCTCGCTCTACGAGGCGGTCGTCACCGTGATCGGCGTCATGCTCGCCGCCGCATCGGCAACGCTCATCCAGCTCTGGTTCCGCAAGCAGGCGAAGCGCAGCCATTTCCGACGGCGGCAGACGTCGTCGCGTGTCGCGACATTCGCCGAGGCGTTTTCGTCGATCTCGTGGGCGGGCACCGCCGGCCTCGCTGCAGCAGGGAGCTGGGCTGCGCTTGCTGCCGGGGCGCTCGCCTGCGGCCTCCTTGCCGGCGTCCGCGCGATCCGGCCACGCTGACTAGCTCGCCGCGCCGGCCGGCTGAGCCGGCTTGTGCACGGCCACACCCGCCATCACGAGGAGCACGCCGAGCATATCCTTTGCGCTCGGAATCTGCGCGAGAACGATCGCGCCGATCACGGTCGCCGTCGCCGGCAGCAACGCCAGCAGGAGCGCGAAGCTCGCCCGCGGCAGCCGCGACATCGCGAGCTGGTCGCAGACATAGGGGATCACCGAAGAGCAGAGCCCGACGCCAGCTCCCGCCAGGAGCAACACTGGGTCTGCGAAGGCTTCAAGAGCCTCTGCAAAGCCGATCGGCATGACGAAAAGGAACGCCGCGCCCATCGCCGCGCCGAGAAGCTCGACGCCATTCGCCGCGCCGCTCGCCGCGATCCTGTGCCCGAGCACGATGTAGACGACGAAGAGCGCGCCGTTCAGGAAAGCCCAGAACAGCCCGACCGGGTCGCTCGACCATTTCACGTCAATCAGAACCAGGACCCCGACCGCGACCAGGGCGAGGGCCACATAGTTGCGGCCTGTGCGCAGACCGTAGAGAGCGACGCCGATCGTGCCGACGAATTCGATCGCGGCGACCAGACTGATCGGCAGACGGTCGAGAGCGAGATAGAAAGCGCTGTTCATCACGGCGAGGCTGGCGCCGAGCGCAAGCAGCAGCCGGCGCTCGTGCGGCGTGACGCGGGTGAATGTGCGCCAGGGTCGCGTCGCCGGCGCGAACATGAGCGCGGCGGAGGCGATACGGAGCCACGCCACGCCGAGTACGCCGACCGACGGAAAGAGTAGCACGGCGAAGGAAGGGCCGAGATAGTGGAAGATGGCGCTGACGCCGAACCAGGCGTGCGGCGGCACGGCTTCGGCTGCGCGCTTGAGGGCAGGGTCGCGGGCTTGCATGCCGCGACGATGAAGGATTTTATCAGCTTGTGAATAAAACGAATGCTGTGATCTAATGATCCTGCCTTCGATCAACAGGACCATTGCATGAAACGCCTTCGATTCAGAAATCACCGCCTCGATGCGACCGACGCGGCGCTGGTCCGAGCGCTCGCCGACGATGCGCGGGCGACGATCGCGGACCTCGCGCGCGCGGTAGGGTTATCCGCGCCGAGCGTGACGGAGCGGGTGCGCCGGCTGGAGGAAGCGGGCGTCATCCGCGGCTATGGCGCGCGCATCGACCCGGCGGCGCTCGGGCTGCCGCTTGCTGCCTACGTCCGGATTCGCCCGATACCGGGACAGCTCAAAAAGACCGTCGATGTCCTGCAGGGGCTCGAAGCCGTTGTCGAGTGCGACCGCGTGACCGGCGAGGACTGCTTCATCGCGAAGGTCCACGTGGCTTCCATCGAGCAGCTGGAGGCGGTCATCGACCGGCTCATTCCGTTCGCGATGACCAACACGTCGGTGATCCAGTCGACGACGGTCGCTCGCCGCCTGCCGCCCCTGCCGCAAACGGCGGCGTAAGCGCGCGGACGTCCGCTTGTCGCCTGCTGCGGCTCCGAATCGTGTCGCATGCGCCACAGAGATCGGGAATTTGCCCGCTTACGCGCCGTTCCGCAGCATCGTGACTTGCCCGGCTTAACGCTTTCGACAAACACCCTCTCCTAGGTATCGCATCGATCCATGGGCTGTTTGTGGGGCTGTGACCATGCGACTGGGGCTTACCGCAATCCTCCTCGTTGCCGGCTTTTCGCTCGCCGACATTCCGGCCGTCGACGCCGCGGCGACGAGGTTCTTCGATCCCGAGACCAGGAGTTGGCAGGAGATCACGCCGGGCCGCAGCTCGCGGAACCCGGTTCCGCGTCAGACGGTGAAGTACGACGGCCCTTACGCCGCCGACACGATCATCGTCAGCACCGCGGAGCGCCGCCTCTACCTCGTGCTCGGCAAAGGCAAGGCAGTCAAATACGGCATCGGCGTCGGCCGCGAAGGCTTTCAGTGGGCGGGGACGCACCGCATCAGCCGCAAGGCCGAATGGCCGGGCTGGACGCCGCCGCCGGCGATGCGCAAGCGCCAGCCGCACCTCCCGGCCTACATGGCTGGCGGCCCGAGAAATCCGCTCGGCGCGCGCGCCATGTATATCGGCGCGACGCTCTACCGCATCCACGGCTCGAACGAGCCCTGGACGATCGGACAGGCGGTGTCGTCCGGCTGCATCCGCATGGCGAACGAGGACGTGATCCACCTCTACGATCAGGTGAAGGTGGGCACGAAGGTGGTCGTGCAGCGCTGAGCTTTTCGCCGACGGACACGGCGGACTATCAATTCCGCTTCATCGGCTTGGCGCGCTCGCGCGACAGGCCGCGCTGCTTCAACTCTTCGAGATAGCCCGCCCACAATTCGTCCCGCTCACGGCCGAGTTTCAGGAAATATTCCCAGGAATATATTCCTGTGCTGTGCAGGTCGTCAAACTCCAGCCTGACGGCATAGTTGCCGACCGGCTCGATCTTGATGATCGCCACCTCCGCCTTGCCGCCGACCACCTGCCGCTGCTCCGGCGAATGGCCCTGCACCTCCGCCGACGGCGAGAAAACGCGAAGATACTCGGCGAAAAGCGCGTGCCGCTCGGCATTGTCGAAGGAGACGGTCAGCGTGCGGCCGTCCTTCGATAGGCGGATTTCAGTCGGCCAGGGAGCGGGCACGGCTACACTCCTTCTTTGCGGATTCGCTGCGGTCGAGCCTTGGAACCAGGTCCGCACCCTATTAGATTGCCCCTTGTGCGAAACGGCACAAGCTGGATGGAACGTTGTTGACGGCCGCAATTCAGGATATCGCGAACGGCAACGCCGGAACGGCGCGGATGATCGACCCGTTCGGGCGGACGATCACCTATCTCCGTGTCTCGGTCACCGACCGCTGCGACTTCCGCTGCGTCTACTGCATGGCAGAGGACATGCACTTCCTGCCGAAGCAGGACCTCCTGACGCTTGAAGAGCTTGACCGCCTGTGCACCGCCTTCATCGAAAAGGGCGTGCGAAAACTCCGACTCACCGGCGGCGAACCGCTGGTCCGGCGCAACATCATCAGCCTGTTCGAATCTCTCGGGCGGCATCTCCGCGCGGGCGTGCTTGACGAACTCACCCTCACCACAAACGGCTCGCAGCTCGAACGCTTCGCCGCGCCGCTGAAGTCGGCCGGCGTCCGGCGCATCAACATCTCGCTCGACACGCTCGACCGCCAAAAATTCAAGGCGATCACAAGGTGGGGCGACCTCGGCAAGGTGATGGCCGGCATCCGCGCGGCGCAGCGCGAGGGGCTTTCGATCAAGCTCAACGCGGTGGCGCTGAAGGGCGTGAACGAGACCGAAATCCCCGACATGGTCCGCTTCGCGCACGGCGAGGGCATGGACTTGACGCTGATCGAAACGATGCCGCTCGGCGACATCGACGGTGACCGCACAGATCAGTATCTGCCGCTGTCACTGGTGCGCGCACGGCTGGCGGAAGCATTCACGCTCGAGGACATCCCCTACAAGACCGGCGGCCCGGCGCGTTACGTGCGCGTCGCGGAGACCGGCGGCCGGCTCGGCTTCATCACGCCGCTCACGCATAATTTCTGCGAAAGCTGCAACCGCGTGCGCGTCACCTGCACCGGCACGCTCTACATGTGCCTCGGGCAGGAGGACGCCGCCGACCTCAGGACCCCGCTCCGCGCTTCGGAGGGGAACGAGCGCTTGAACGCCGCGATCGACGAGGCGATCTCGCGAAAACCCAAGGGCCACGACTTCGTCATCGACCGCCGCACCAAGACGCCGGCAGTGTCGCGCCACATGAGCGTCACCGGCGGTTAGCGCGTTGCCCGGCGCGGCTCGCCGCCCACCTCCCACTCAAGTGAAGGTATTTGAGCGCCTGTCTCTCTAGTGCGCCGCCTCGGCCCCGCCGCCCACGCGCTGCGCCAGCGACGCCTCCATGAAGCGGTCGAGATCGCCGTCTAGCACCTGGCTCGGCGCGGTGTGCTCGACGTTGGTGCGAAGGTCCTTCACCAGTTGATAGGGCTGCAGCACGTAGGAGCGTATCTGGTGGCCCCAGCCGATGTCGGTCTTGGCCGCCTCGGTCACCATCGCCGCCGCCTCGCGCTTCTCCAGCTCGAGCTCGTAGAGGCGGGCCCTGAGCATGTCCCAGGCGGTGGCGCGGTTCTTGTGCTGCGAGCGCTCGCTCTGGCAGGCGACCTGGATGCCGGTCGGGATGTGCGTCAGGCGAACGGCCGAGTCAGTCGTGTTGACGTGCTGGCCGCCGGCCCCTGACGACCGATAGGTGTCCGTGCGCACGTCGCCTTCGTTGATCTCCACCTGAATGGCGTCGTTCACCACGGGAAAGACCCAGACGCTCGCAAAACTCGTGTGGCGGCGCTGATTGCTGTCGAACGGGGAAATCCTGACTAGCCTGTGCACGCCGGATTCCGTCTTCAGCCAGCCATAGGCGCTGTCGCCCTTGATCACCAGAGTCGCCGACTTGATCCCGGCCTCCTCGCCGGCGTGGATCTGCAGCACCTCCACCTTGCAGCCGTGGCGCTCCGCCCAGCGCGTGTACATGCGCAAGAGCATCTCCGCCCAGTCCTGGCTCTCGGTGCCGCCGGCGCCGGCGTGGATTTCGAGGTAGCTGTCGTTGCCGTCGGCCTCGCCCGAGAGGAGCGTCTCCACTTGCCGGCGCGCCATTTCTTCGGCCAGGCGCTCGACCTCCGCCTCGGCTTCGGCGACGACGCTCTTATCGCCGTCCGCCTCGCCAAGCTCGATCAGGCCGAGATTGTCGTCGACCTCGCGCTCGGCTTTCTTTACCGCGGTGATCGCCGTGTCGAGGCGCTGGCGCTCGCGCATCAGCCCCTGTGCCTGCTGCGGGTCGTTCCAGAAATCGGAGGATTCTACGCGCGCGTTCAATTCCGCGAGGCGGCGTTCGGCGACATCCCAGTCAAAGATGCCTCCGGATCAGCGCGATCGCGCTCTTGATCTGATCGACCTGCGCCTGCGTCTCGGCCCGCATCGTCCACTCCCGAATAGAAGAGGCGCGGCAACCGATCCGCGCCCCGCGAGCGATGTAGTAACGACGCGAAGCTTAGTAAAGCCCGCCAGTCCCGGTGGCGACGGCGCGGTCCGCCTCCTCCGAGATGGCCGGAGGGATGCCCATCGAATCCTGGTAGCCGATGATCGAGTAGTTGGTGCCCGGCGCGGTTCCCGGCTTGAACGCCTCCAGAATCACGTCGTCGCCGCCGCCAAGCGCGCGCATTCCGGTGCGCCGGCTGATCGGGACCAGCTCGATGCCGGGCGGCGCCTGGAATTCCTTGGGTGGCGCCGCGGCCAGCGCGACCTTCATGAACTCGGTGAAGATCGGCGCTGCGAGCACGCCGCCGGTCTGTCCCTTCCCCATCGGCCGCGGCTGGTCGTAGCCGATGAACACCCCGGCGACGAGATCGGGCGAGAAGCCGACGAACCAGGCGTCCTTCTCGTCGTTGGTGGTGCCGGTCTTTCCGGCGATCGGCTTGCCGACGGCGCGCACCACCGTCGCCGTCCCCCGCTGCACCACGCCCTCCATCATCGAGGTGATCTGGTAGACAGTCATCGGGTCGAGCACCTGCTCACGGTGATCGACGAGCTCCGGTTCCGCCTGCCCAGCCCATTGTGCGGCGTCGCAGCCGGTGCATTCGCGCTGGTCGTGCTGGTAGATGTTGCGGCCGAAACGGTCCTGGATGCGGTCGATCAGCGTCGGCTTGATCTTGCGTCCGCCGTTGGCGATCGTCGCATAGGCGGTGACGAGGCGGAGCACCGTGGTTTCCCCCGCTCCGAGCGCCATCGGCAGGTAGGGCGCGAGATCGTCATAGATGCCGAAGCGCTTGGCGTATTCGGCGACGAGCGGCATGCCCATGTCCTGCGCCAGCCGCACCGTCATGACGTTCCGCGATTTTTCCACGCCGGTCCGGAGCGTCGCCGGGCCGTAGAATTTTCCGCCGTAGTTCTCCGGCCGCCAGACCTCGTTGCCGGCGCGGATCTCGATCGGCGCATCCATGATCACCGACGAGGGCGTATATCCGTTGTCGAGCGCCGCCGAATAGACGAATGGCTTGAAGGACGAGCCCGGTTGTCGGTGCGCCTGGGTCGCACGGTTGAACTCGCTCTCGGCGAAGGAAAAGCCCCCCTGGAGCGCAAGCACGCGCCCGGTATACGGGTCCATCGCGACCAGCGCGCCCTGGATTTCTGGCGCCTGCCGGAGCTTCCACGCGCCCGGCTGGTCGGCTGCGGCCTCGACATAGACGACGTCGCCGGCGGAGAGCACCGACGACACGCTCCGCGCGCCGCGCGTGGCCCACCCCATCTCGCTCAGCGGAATCGTTCCGGTCTCGCGCTCGGCGGCAAGCTGCCCGTTCGGCAAGGTCGGCGGCTGCAGCCCGATCGTGGCCCCGCTTTCGCTCGCCGCAAGCACCACCGCCAGCCGCCATTCCGGCACGTCGTAGAGCGCCGGCACCTTGCTGAGCGGCTCGCCCCACTCGCCGGCGATGTCAACCTTCGTGACCGCGCCGCGGTAGCCGCGCGCGTGGTCGAACTTGATCAGCCCTTCCCTGAGCTTCTCCTGCGCCAAGCGCTGCAGCGTCGGGTCGAGCGTGGTGCGAACCGAAAGGCCGCCTTCGTAGAGCTTCTCGCTGCCGTATAGGTCGATCAGGTTGCGGCGCACCTCTTCGGCGAAGAACTCGGAGCCGGCGAGGTAGTTGCCGCGCGGGCGGATCGTCACTTCGAGCGGGCTCGCCTTCGCCGCGTCGCCGTCGGCAGCGCGGATGTAGCCGTTCTCGACCATGCGGTCGATCACCCAGTTCCGCCGCTCGATCGCCCTGTCCTGATGCCGGTACGGGTTGTAGTTCTCGGGCGCCTTGGGCAGCGCCGCGAGATATGCCGCCTCGCCGATCCCGAGCTGGTTCACCGGCTTATTGAAGTAGTTGAGCGAGGCGGCGGCGATGCCGTAGGAGCCGAGCCCGAGATAGATCTCGTTCAGGTAAAGCTCGAAAATCTTGTCCTTCGAGTAGGCCTGCTCGATCCGGAGGGCGAGCAGCGCCTCCTTGATCTTGCGCTCGTACGTGATCTCGTTCGACAGCAGAAAATTCTTCGCCACCTGCTGGGTGATCGTCGACGCGCCGACCGGCCGCTTGCCGGAGCCCGCGTTGCGCAGGTTGACGATCGTGGCGCGAACGACGCCAGCCAGATCGATGCCTTCGTGATCGTAGAAGCCCTTGTCCTCGGCCGACAGGAACGCCGCCTTGATGAGATCCGGCACAGCCTGGATCGGCAAATAGAGGCGCCGCTCGCGCGCGTGCTCGGCGATGAGCTGCCCGTCCGCCGCATGGATGCGCGTCATCACGGGCGGCTCGTATTGCGCCAGGCTGTCGTAGTCAGGCAGATCGGCGTTAAACGTCTGCAAGAGGACGCCGACGGCCACCGCGACGCTGAGAAGCATGAAGGCCCCTATCCCGAAGACGTAGCCGAATATCCTCAATAGCATGAGTTGACGCGCCGTGCGTTAATCGACTTGCCCAAGCGCCGGTTTCATCAGCACGTTTTATGATGAAACTGAGGCGGCAGTCAGCGAATCGGCGCAGTTTGCGCGGATTCGGTCAACAACGCGACGGCCATGTGGTTTACCGGCCACTTCACCGAACCGGCTGGGCCATCCCGTTGCCGGCGACGAACGCCTCGACGGCGCGGGCCACCGTTTCCGCCTCCTTCTTCGGCCAGCCCTCGGCGCGAAACATCTCCTCGTCCTTCGCATTCGACAGGTAGCCAAGCTCCAGCAGGACCGACGGCACGTCGGGAGCCTTCAGCACCTTGAACGACGCCCGCCGCCACGGATTGGAGTTCAGTTCAAAGCTGCCCTCCATGTCCCCCACCAGCGACTTGGCGAAGCGCACCGACAGGTTCCGTGTCTCCCGCTGCGCCAGGTCAACCAGGATATCGGCCACGTCGTCGGGTTGGTCGTCGAGCGCAAAGCCGGCGAGGATATCGGACCGGTTCTCCCGCGCCGCGACGGCGGCCGCCAACGCGTCGGAGGCGTCCTCGGAAAGCGTATAGACCGTGGCGCCGCGCACGTAGTCCTGCCGCACCGTGTCGGCGTGAACCGAGATGAAGAGCTTCGCACCGTGATCGCGTGCGACCTTCACGCGCTCGGGAAGAGCAAGAAACGTGTCGTCATTACGCGTCAGCACAGCGTGAAGCGCGCCGCCGGCTTCCAGCTGACGCGCAAGCTCCTGCGCGAACCGGAGCGTCACGTCCTTCTCCAGCAGGCCGCCCTCCCCGACCGCGCCTGAGTCGATGCCGCCGTGCCCGGGATCGATCACCACGACGGGCTTCCCGGTCAGAGGCACTCGCGGCGTGGCGGCGCGGCGCGCTACGCGGAGCTGTGGCGCGTCGCGACCGACCCCGGCTTCGAAC
>JBOHKB010000193.1:0-6107 GCA_050728815.1 Propylenella sp. | reverse complement strand
TGGGCACATCTTCGACGGCGCCGTCGATCAAGATTGCGTCGTAGGGCGCTTCCGCTGGCCAGCCGGCGGTGAGTTTTCCCTCCACGACAATCACGTTCGCCGGGCCGAGTTCGGCGAGACGCCCGCGCGAGATCGCGGCGAGCCCTTTGTCGTCCTCCAGCGCGACAACCGATCCGGCGAGATGCGTGAGCAAAGCTGCGGAAAACCCGGAACCGCAGCCGACGACGAGCGCCTTCGCTTTCGCTCCGAGCGGGAGCGCCTGCAGGAGCCGGGCGAGCTGGGCTGGAGCCATCATGCGGCGCTCAGGCGCCGCAGCCGACATGCGAAGCTCACGGTCGGCATAAGCGAACGGCTTTTCGTCTTCGGCGACAAAGACCTCGCGCGGCACAGTGAGGAACGCCTGGATCACGTCGCGGTCGGTGACCGCGCTGGTCCGGATCTGGTTGTCCACCATACGCTGGCGAAGCGTTGCGTAATCGACCATGTGGCACGCGTTCCGAAAGAAGAAGCGCGGCGTTTCTAGAAGCCGCTCTCAGGAAGCACAAGGCAGGTCGGAGGGGGTTGAGACTGGAGGCCTCGCCCGGAATCGAACCGGGGTGCACGGATTTGCAGTCCGCTGCGTAGCCACTCCGCCACGAGGCCCTCAGGGTTGCGTTATCAGACCGCCAAATCCTTAACAAGCGCCGCCCATGCGGCGGAAGGATGCGCAGCAAACAGGGATCGGATATCGCAGATGGCGCCCATAAGATGGGGCGCGGCGTAGGCGGCTGCCAGGGCGGAAAACGGGGATGACACAGGTCCCAAACGGGCGTTTGCCGACGTGACGCCGCTGGCGGTGACGCTGCTCGTGCTTTCGGCGGCGCTGGTGATCGACCGCGTGGCCGGCGACCCGCCTTGGCTGTGGACGCGCGTGCAGCACCCGATCGTGCTGATCGGACGCAGTGTGGACGCTCTCGATGCGCTGCTCAACGATCAGCGCTCCCCTCCGTCAGCGCGGCGGCTAAGAGGCGTCGCCATGACGGCGTTGCTGGTGATAGCGGGGGGCGCGGTGGGCTGGGCATTTCACGCCTTTCTTGCCGCGATCCCCTTCGGCCTTGCGGTAGAGGCAGTGATCGTCTCCATTCTCCTCGCCCAGAAGAGCCTGATCGACCACGTCGAGACGGTCGGGCGGGCGCTCGTATCGGGCGGACTGGAGGGAGGCCGGCGGGCGGTGGCGAGAATCGTCGGCCGCGATGTGTCTGCGCTCGACGAGGCGGGCGTCGCCCGCGCCGCGATGGAAAGCGGAGCGGAGAATTTTTCCGACGGCGTGATCGCGCCTGCGTTCTGGTATCTGCTCCTCGGCCTTCCCGGCATCTTCGTATACAAGGTGGTCAACACCGCCGACTCGATGGTCGGCCATCGCTCGTCGCGGCACGAAGCGTTCGGCTGGGCCGCTGCGCGCTTCGACGATCTCTTGAATTTCGCGCCCGCGCGGCTGTCGGCAGTCCTGCTTGCAGCCGCGGCAGCTATCTCGGGCTGCGACGGCCGCCGCGCTGCAAGTGCAGCTTGGCGCGACGCGCCGAGACACAAGTCGCCCAACGCCGGGTGGCCGGAGGCGGCCCTCGCGGGCGCGCTCGGCGTCGCGTTCGGCGGGCCGCGCCGCTACGGCGAACTGAAGGTCGACGGCGCCTGGCTCAACCCCGAAGGGAGCGCCAACGCCGGGCCGGCTGACATCCTCGCTGCGATCCGGCTGATCGATGTGGCGTGGGCCCTCCTGCTGGTGCTCACCGCGCTCGCCGCGATCATCCTTCTCGCGACCGCGCGATAGCAAGGATCGCCTCGAGATCGAGATGCGCTTCGAGATGGCGGGCGAGGCCATCGAGCGCCGCCTCGACGCCGGCCTCGTAGTGCGCCGTCGATCGCGTTCCGAGCTTCGCCAGGAAGGCGCGGCGAAAATCGTCACTGGCGAAGAGGCCATGGACGTAGCCGCCCATCACCAGCCCGTCGGCCGAGACGGCGCCGTCCAGTCGCCCACCGATCTCTAGGAACGGGCGCGAGCAATCTTCGCCAACGGTGCGGCCAAGATGGATCTCGTAGCCGGTAACCGTCGCGCCGCTTTCGAGATGCTTCCCGGAGACAGGCGTCGTGGTCTTCTCCCGGCCAAGCACGGTATCCACGGCCAGAAGCCCGAGCCCGGCAGCGCTGGCCGCCCTTCCCTCGACGCCACCGGGGTCCGCGATCGTCCGCCCGAGCATCTGATAGCCGCCGCAGAGGCCAAGCACCGCGCCCCCGCGGCGGCGGTGCGCGGCGATGTCGATGTCCCAGCCCTCGCGCTTCAGCGTCTCCAGGTCGGCGACCGTGGATTTCGAGCCGGTGATGAGCACGAGATCGGCGTCGCCGGGGATCGCCTCGCGCGATTCGACGATCCTCACTTCCACCTCCGGCTCGGCGCGGAGCGGGTCGAGGTCGTCGAAATTGGCGATCCGAGGCAAGCGCGGCACCGCGACCCGCAGGCGTGCGCCATTGGTCCGGGCCGTCGCGGGAAGACCAAGTACGTCCTCCGCCGGCAGCCGCGCCGCGTCGGCAAAGTGCGGGATCACGCCGAGCGACGCCCAGCCCGTGCGCGCTGCAATCTCACGCAGGCCTTCATCGAAGAGCGAAGGATCGCCGCGGAAATTGTTGACGACGAACGCCTTTATCCGCGATCGCTCGTCCGGTTCCAAGACCGCGTGCGTCCCGACCAGCGCAGCGATGACGCCGCCGCGGTCGATGTCGCCGATGAGAACGGCCGGAACGCCGGCGGCCGCTGCAAATCCCATGTTGGCGACGTCTCCCGCCCGGAGATTGATCTCCGCGGGGGAACCTGCCCCTTCGATCAGAACGAGGTCGGCGGCCTCCGCGACGGTTCCAAAACTCTCCAGAACCCTCGGCAGCAATTCGGCTTTCCGCTTCGCGTAGTCGCGCGCGGCAAGCGTCGCCCACCGCTTTCCCTGCATGATCACTTGCGCGCCCCTCTCGCTCTCGGGCTTGAGCAGCACCGGGTTCATGTGGACGGACGGCGCCACGCGCGCCGCTCGCGCTTGCAGCATCTGCGCGCGGCCGATCTCGCCTCCGTCCGCCGTCACGCCTGCGTTGTTCGACATGTTTTGGGGCTTGAACGGCCTGACCTTCAGGCCGCGGCCGGCGAAGGCGCGGCAGAGCCCGGCGACGATCAGCGACTTGCCGACATGCGAGCCGGTGCCCAGGAACATGACGGCGGGGGTGCGGGCCACGCGCCTGGTATAGCCCAGCCCCGGATTGTCGGAAGCCCCAGCCGAGGCGCCTGCGCCTAACCCGGCCGCCGCGCGCCCCACCAGGCGCTGTAGCTGATGTCGTAGCCCCGCCCGGCGCCGCGGGCGACCGATGGCCCGATCAGGACCGTGTAGATGCCTGTCTTGGGCACCCGCCATGTCCATGTGCCAACGCCGCTTTCGGTCACGTAGTGCATCACGCCGTCTCCAAGCCTGCCGTCAAAGGGCTGGAAGACATGAAAGGACAGGCTGCCGGCGCGAATCTCCGCGTCGTACTCGATGACGATTTCCTGGCCCTTGAGGTAGAGGAAATCCGTGAGGCCGTAGCCGTCGCCGGTGCTGTCCTCGCCGACGATGCCGATCGGCCCGATGCCGACCGAGCTTTGCGACATCGAGGCGTAGCCGAGCCACGGCCAGGCGCCGGAGAAATAGACCGCCGCCCAGAGGCCGATGGCCGCGACAACGAGGGTGGCACCGGTCCAGCCGATCTGCCGGCCGGCCGATTCGGAGTCAGTGTCGCCGAAGAGCAGCGCTCGCATGCCGGCAGCCTACCGGCGAACGGTTAAGGCAAAGCTTGCGCGACGTGTCCAAATCCGCTGAACAGCGGCGCCTCTGGCGTAAGAAGCCGCTCGCAGTCGCGCAAATTCCCTGCTAATCTGTTGAACGAGGGGATTGGCAAGGAGAACGAAAAATGCGCCTGAGATACCTGCTTGCGGCAACAGCCGCGGCCTTTGCGCTAAGCGCGGCGACAGCGCAGGCGGCGCCTATGGCGCCCAACACGGATGCCGCCGCCGGAAGCGGGGTGGTCCTGGTACACCAATATTGCCACAGCGGCTACCAGACGCACCAGGGCTACTATCCGCCCCACTACCATGCAGGCCCATACTGCGAGATGGTGACCGGAGGGTACGAGCCGCAACCGCGCTGGAACAGACAGCGCTACAAGAACTATCCGCAGAACGACAACTGCGTGACGCTGGGGACACCGGGCTTCGGCTTCCAGCTCTGCGACTAGCACTTAACGCAGCCTAGCGGCGCGCGTCGGACACGCATTCGCAACCCTCCCGCAGCGACGGCCCGGGAGGGTTGCTCGATGTTTGCGCTCGGCTGGAGCGCGCCTCCCCCATCTCGCTGGACGCCCAGCTCCGTTGACCGAAATGGGAGCTCAAAACTCGATTCCCTTCTGCGCCTTCACGCCTGAGCGGAACGGGTGCTTCACCTGCTCCATCTCGGTCACCAGATCGGCCGCTTCGATCAGCTCGTCCTTGGCGTTCCGGCCGGTCACAACGACGTGCTTCATGGGGGGGCGCGCCTTCAGCGCGGCGACGATCTCGGCCGTGTCGAGGTAGTCGTAGCGGAGCACGATGTTCAGCTCGTCGAGCACCACCATCTGGTGCTCGCCGTCCATGATCAGGACTTTCGCCTTCTCCCAGGCGGCCTTCGCCGCCGCGATGTCGCGGGCGCGGTCCTGCGTCTCCCAGGTAAAACCCTCGCCCATCGTGTTGATCGTGACCTGGTCGCCGAATTTCTCCAGCGCCGCCCGCTCGCCGGTCTGCCATTTGCCTTTGACGAACTGCACGATTCCGACCTTCATGCCGTTGCCCAGCGCACGGAAGACAAGGCCGAAGGCCGCGGTCGATTTGCCCTTGCCCTTGCCGGTGTGAACGATCAGGAGGCCCTTCTCGATCGTCTTCGTCGCGATGATCTTGTCGCGCGCCTCCTTCTTCCGGCGCATTTTCTCGGCGTGCTTGGTGTTGATCTCGGCTTCGGAGAGGCCTTCCGTCTTCATGGCATCATCCTGACTGCTGTAGGTTGGTTCGTGCGAGGGCGCGGCGGCCGGGAGAGCATCGATGGTGGAAACGTACGGGCTGACGCACGTGGCGCTCGCGGTCGCCGACCCTGAGCGCTCGCTCGCCTTCTATCAGGCTGTCCTCGGAGTCGTCGCCGTCTATCGCGAAGCGGATTTTGTCCAGGCGCAGACGCCCGGCAGCCGCGACGTCCTCGTCTTCGAGCGGAACGAGGCGAAGGCCGGGAAAAGCGGCGGCATCGTGCATTTCGGGTTCCGCCTGACCGACCCGGCCGATATCGGCACGGCCGCCGACGCGGTCGAGCGGGCGGGAGGGCGCATCGTCGACAAGGGCGAGTTCGTTCCGGGCGAACCGTACGTTTTCTTCCTCGATCCGGACGGCTACGAGGTCGAGATCTGGTTCGAGATTCCGACGCCCGTCGACCCGCCAGGATAGGAACGCGCAACGGCGGGTGTTCCTCCCTCGTCGCTTGCGACGGGGGAGGGGGACCATGCGGAGCATGGTGGAGGGGGCCCGCACCCAATCAGCGACCTTGACCCGCCCCTCCACCGCCTTCGGCGGTCCCCCTCCCCCGCTTCGCGGGTGAGGAACCTAGCGTTCGCCACAATCATGCTCGCCTCGCCAGAGCGCGCAGTTCCTCGTAGGCGCTGTTCCGGCGCGGCGCCCAAAGGCCGCGATCGACCGCCTCGCAGAAACGTGCGGCGATCTCCTTCAAGGCCGGAGGATTGTTCTCGGCGATGAACCCGCGAACGGACTCGTCGACGAGATAAGCATCGTAAAGCTGCTCGAAGTGGTGGTGGCGGACGGCGTTCGTCGTCGCGGCGAAGGCGAAGAGGTAGTCGACGGTGGCGGCGATCTCGAAGGCGCCCTTGTAGCCGTGGCGCATCACGCCCGCGATCCACTTGGCGTTGGCGGCGCGTCCGCGCACGATACGCGCAATCTCGTGCGCGAGCGGACGTGCGATCGGTGCCTCCGGGCGCGAGGTGTCGATATGCGCGATGCGCGGCGCCACGCCGCGCAAGGTCTCGAC
>JBOHKB010000192.1:0-13984 GCA_050728815.1 Propylenella sp. | reverse complement strand
GGCCGCGCCGATCTCGTCTGCCTCGGCCGTCCGCATCTCGCCGATCCCTACTGGACGCTGCATGCGGCGGCGCAGCTTGGCGACCGGCACGAGGCATGGCCGCCGCCCTATTGGGCGGGGCGGGATCAGCTCTGGCGTCTCGCCGAACGGCGCGAGAGCTCGGTGATGAAGATCTGACGATGAGCTTGCAGGACAAGCACGCGCTCGTCACCGGCGGCAGCACTGGCATCGGCGCGGCGATCGCGGTCGCGCTCGCGGAAGCCGGCGCGAAAGTGACGATCACAGGGCGGACGCGCGCGCCGCTCGATGCGCTTGTTGCAAAGCATCCGGGCATGCGTGCCGTCGTCGCGGACGTGACCGACGAAGCCCAAATCGCTGCCGCCTTCCGCGCGGCGGTCGAGGCGAATGGGCCCCTTTCGATCGTCGTCGCCAATGCCGGCGCGGCCGAGAGCGCGCCCTTCGCGCGCACCAGCCTCGACGCGTTTCGGCGGATGATCGACGTCAATCTCACCGGTGTCTTCATCACTCTACGCGAGGGCATGGGGGCTATGACCGGCTCTGGATGGGGCAGGCTCGTGGTAATCGCCTCGATCGCCGGGCTCGAGGGCCATGCCTACGCGTCCGCCTACAGCGCGGCTAAGCACGGCGCGGTCGGGCTCGTCCGCACGCTCGCGATTGAGACGGCTGGCACCGGCATCACCGTCAACGCCGTCTGTCCGGGCTACACCGCGACGCCGATGCTTGAGCGGAGCGTCAAGACCATCATGGAGAAGACCAGGCGGAGCGACGACGAGGCGCGACGCGTGCTTGCCCAATCGAATTCCGATGGCCGCATCGTGCAGCCGAGCGAGGTGGCCGAGATCGTTCTCCGGCTGTGCGGGCCGGACTCGGAAAACATAACAGGTCAGGCGATCCGCATTCCGGAACCTATCCGCGAGATTGCCCATGCGTGAGACTGCGAGGCGACAGGAAGAAGCGGGCGCGCGCACTGCGAGGCGCGATACGAGCCATCGGTTCCTCCCCCGCGGCGCGGGGGAGGAACTGGAGCGCCCCCGATGACCACAATGGCCGATCTCAAGCCAAAGCACTTCCGCTGGCGCATGGACGGCGCGGTGGCGGTCATCTCGCTCGACCGGCCGGAGCGGAAGAACCCGCTCACCTTCGAGAGCTACGCGGAGCTCCGCGATGCGTTTCGCGCGCTTCCGGAAGCCGCCGACGTGAAGGCGGTGGTGTTCGCCTCGAACGGCGGCAATTTCTCGTCCGGCGGCGACGTGCACGACATCATCGGTCCGCTCGTCGCGATGGACATGAAAGATATCCTCGCCTTCACGCGCATGACGGGCGACCTCGTGAAGGCGATGATCCACTGCGGCAAGCCGGTGATCGCCGCGGTGGATGGCGCCTGCGTCGGCGCAGGCGCCATCATCGCGATGGCCTGCGACATCCGCTTTGCGACGCCCGCTGCGAAGACCGCGTTCCTGTTCACGCGCGTTGGCCTTGCCGGCTGCGATATGGGCGCCTGCGCGATCCTCCCGCGTATCATCGGCCACGGCCGTGCTGCCGAGCTTCTCTATACCGGCCGCACGATGAGTGCGGAGGAGGGCGAGCGCTGGGGTTTCTACAACCGTATCGTTCCGGCGGAGAGGCTCGAAGCCGAGGCGGTTCGCCTCGCGACGGAACTCGCGAATGGACCAACCTTCGCGCACGGACTGACCAAGACGCAGCTCGTGCAGGAATGGGCGATGGGTGTCGACCAGGCGATCGAGGCGGAGGCGCAGGCGCAGGCGCTCGCGATGCAGACGCGTGACTTCGAGCGCGCCTATCGCGCCTTCATCGCCAAAGAGAAGCCGGTCTTCGAGGGCGACTGATGGCGGATCGGACCTTTCTTTCCTGGCCCTTCTTCGAGGAACGTCACCGCGCGTTCCATGCCGAATTAGAGAAGTGGTGTGGGAAGAACCTCCCCGTCGACCACTCCAACGTGGATGCAGCCTGCCGCGATCTTGTGGCGCGGCTTGGCCGGGGCGGATGGCTGCGGCACACGGCGACCGATGCCGATGGCGGCGCAGCGCTTGACGTGCGGACGCTTTGCCTCGCGCGCGAAACGCTCGCCCGCCATGACTGTCTGGCGGACTTCGCCTTCGCGATGCAGGGGCTCGGCGCCGGAGCGATCTCGTTGTTCGGCACGCCGGAACAGAAGTCCTGGCTCAAGAAGACGCGCGCAGGCGAGGCGATTGCTGCCTTCGCCCTCACCGAGGCCGAGTCGGGGTCGGACGTCGCCAATATCGCCATGACTGCCAAGCGAAGCGGCGAAGGCTGGCGTCTCGATGGCGAAAAGACGTGGATATCGAACGGCGGGATCGCCGACCTCTATGTCGTGTTCGTGCGCACCGGGGAGGCGCCGGGCGCCAAGGGGCTGTCGACGTTCCTGGTCCCGACGGATACGCCGGGGATAGACGTCGCCGAGCGGCTCGAGGCTATCGCGCCGCATCCGCTGGCGCGCTTGAGGTTCAATGCAGTGGCGCTGCCTGCCGGCGCACTGATCGGACGGCCTGGCGAGGGGTTCAAGATCGCGATGTCGGTGCTCGACATCTTTCGCGCCACTGTCGGCGCGGCGGCGCTCGGCTTCGCCCGGCGGGCGCTCGAGGCGACGCTTGCGCGTATCTCCAAGCGCGAATTGTTCGGCGCGCCGATGGCGGACCTACAGATGGTGCAGGGCCATCTCGCCGACATGGCGCTCGACATCGACGCCGCGGCGCTCCTCGTCTATCGCGCCGCCTGGGCCAAAGACATGGGCGCGGCACGCATCTCGCGCGAGGCCTCGATGGCAAAGCTCTTCGCCACCGACCGCGCGCAGGTCGTGATCGACAAGGCGGTGCAGCTTCACGGCGGCGAGGGTGTCCGCCGGGGTTCGCCTGTCGAAATGCTTTACCGGGAGATTCGCGCGCTCCGCATCTATGAGGGCGCGTCCGACGTGCAGAAGATCGTGATCGCACGACAGGTTTTAGGGGGAGAGTGATGCTCGGGCCGTCGGCTCATATCGATACCTTCACGCGCGCCAATCTTCCGCCGCCCGAGACGTGGCCTGAGTTTGTGCTCTCCGGCTTCGACTATCCGGAATTCGTCAACGCCGCGGTGGAGCTGACCGACCGCATTGTGGAGGGCGGCCTCGGCGACAACATCGCGCTGATCGGCCAGGGGCGCATGCGCACCTACAAGGAGCTTGCCGACTGGACCAGCCGTCTCGCCCGCGTGCTTGTGGAAGATCTCGGCATCGAGCCAGGCAATCGCGTGCTCATCCGCTCCGCCAACACGCCCGCCATGGTGGCCTGCTGGCTTGCGGCCCTAAAGGCCGGCGCTGTCGTAATCAACACGCTGCCGGATATCCGGGCCGCGGAAATAGCCAAGGTCGTCGACAAGACGGAAGCAAAGCTCGCGCTTTGCGACACGCGGCTGATGGACGAGCTGGTGACCGCCGCGAAGTCGAGCCGCTTCCTGAAGAAGGTGATCGGCTTCGATGGCACCGCCAATTTCGACGCGGAGCTTGATCGGCTCGCGCTCGGCAAGCCGGTGCGTTTTGAGGCGGTCCATACCGGCCGCGACGACGTGGCGATCATCGCCTTCTCAACCGGGGCGACCGGCGAGCCGCGGGCGGCGATGCACTTCCACCGCGACCTGCTTGCCATCGCCGATGGCTACGCGAAGGAAGTTCTTGGCATCAGGCCCGACGATATTGTGGTCGGCACGCCGCCGCTCGCCTTCACCTTCGGGCTCGGCGGTCTCGTTGCTTTTCCGCTTCGCTTCGGCGCGGCTTCGGTGCTGATCGAGGACGCGACGCCGGCCGATCTTGTCGCCGAGATCAAGACCTACAAGGCGACCATCTCGGTCGCGGGGCCATCCGTCTACCAGCGCATCCTTGCGCTCAGACCTTCTCCCGCGGACCTGGCGTCGTTGCGCCTCGCGGTCTCGGCGGGCGAGGCGCTGCCGGCGAAGACCTTCGAGGCATGGACGGAGCGCACCGGAATTCCCATCCTCGACGGCATCGGCGGCACCGAGATGCTGCACATCTTCATTTCCAACCATGTGGGTGACGCCGCCGCGGGCGCCGCCGGGCGACCCGTAGCTGGCTACGAGGCCCGCGTCGTCGACGATTCCCTGCAGGAGAAGCCGCGCGGCGAAATCGGGCAGCTCGTCGTGCGTGGGCCGACGGGCTGCCGCTACCTTGCCGACGCGCGGCAGACGGACTTCGTGCGTGACGGTTGGAACGTGACGGGCGACATGCTCCTCCAGGACGAGGAGGGGCGCTTCCGCTTCGTGGCGCGCGCCGACGACATCATCGTCACCGATGGCGAGCGTGTGGCTGCTCCCGAGGTGGAGGCGGCGCTGAAGACACATCCTTCGGTCGCCGACTGCGCGGTTGTCGGCATCCCCGACCGCGCCCGCGGTCAGATCGTGAAAGCGTTCGTCGTGCTGGCTCCGGGCGAGACCGGCAGCGCCGCCAGCGTCAAGCGCCTGCAGGACAGGGTCAAGGAGGCGCTGGGACCCGAGAAATATCCGCGCTCGGTTCGCTTCGTCGATGCATTGCCGAAGACGGCAACCGGCAAGGTCCGGCGCTTCCTTCTGCGGCAAGTGGCACGATGACTGCTTCCGTCACTATGAGGTCGAGATGCTGAAGTTGCAAGGTGGGCGAGTCTTGCAGCCGAAGGGATGGAAATCCCCCTCCGGCTACGCGAACGGGATCGTCGCCACTGGCCCGATGGTGTTCGTCGGCGGCCAAGTCGGATGGAACGCCGAGCAGGTGTTCGAGAGCGACGATTTCGTCGATCAGGTGCGGCAGGCGCTGAAGAACGTGATCGCGGTGCTCGCGGAAGCCGGAGCCGGTCCGGAGCACATCGTACGGCTCACTTGGTTCGTCACCGACAAGCGCGAATACGCTGCGCGTCTGAAGGAAGTCGGCGAAGCCTATCGCGGCGTCATCGGCCGGCATTTTCCCCCCATGACGCTGGTCGAGGTGAGCAGCCTCATGGAAGACGCCGCCAAGGTCGAGATCGAGGCGACGGCTGTGCTGAGCGAACGCTGAGCGGTGGACTCCGTTCGTTCGCGTCCCCTGCGCCGCCTTGAGGCTTGCCGCCGCTAACGCTTTCGGCGCAGGTCTCTTCCGGTGAGCACTTCTGATTTCGGCGCGGACGCGAACTACGATGAGGCGAAGGTCGGAACCTACTCGCTGCCCGACCCGCTGATCTTCGCCGATGGCAGGCGCGTCGCAACCGCGGACGATTGGCGTGAGCGCCGCGCGGAGATTCTGCGACTATTCGAGACGCACGTCTTCGGCAGCGCGCCGCCCACCCCGGGGGTGACGTTCGCCCTTGCGGCGCACGACGCCGAGGCGTTGGGCGGCGCCGCGATCCGCCGGCAGGTCGCAGTCGCGGTCGCACCGAACGCGCCGAAGCTCAACCTACTGCTCTATGTCCCGAGGGAGGTGACCGCGCCGGCTCCGGTCTTTCTCGGCCCGAACTTTCTCGGCAATCACACAGTGGCTGCCGATCCCGGCATCCTGCTGCCGAAAATCGTCTTCGCTCCCGACATGGATGTCACGCTGCCCGAGGGACGTGCGACGGAGAGTTCGCGCGGCTTTCAGGCCGACCGCGGGCCGCTCGCAAAGATCGTCGGTCGCGGCTACGCCGTGGCGACCTTCTACTACGGCGACCTCTTCCCGGATCGGCCGGGTGGGAAAGCGGAGAGCATCCAGCCGGCGTTCGAGCACGCTGGGGCAGAGTACTCATGGGGCGCGCTCGCCGTGTGGGCGTGGGCAATGAGCCGGGCGCTCGATGCGCTTGCCCAAATGCCGGAAATCGACGCCGGGCGCGCGGCGCTGATCGGCCATTCGCGTCACGGCAAGGCGGCGCTGTGGGCGGGCGCGCTCGACGAACGCTTTCGCCTCTTCATCGCCAACAACAGCGGCAAGGGCGGCGTGAGCCTCATGCGGCGCAATTTCGGCGAGACGATCCGTCATCTCGTCACGCGCTACCCGCACTGGTTCGCTGACGCCTACCGTCGTTACGCCGGGTGCGAGGCGGAGCTGCCGGTCGACCAGCACATGCTGATTGCGCTGATCGCCCCGCGCCCGGTCTACATCGCCTCTGCCGCGGACGATCTGTGGGCCGATCCGAAGGGCGAGTTCCTGGGCGCGCTGGGCGCCGATCCCGTGTATCGCCTGCTCGGTACGGATGGGCTCGCCGCACGCGAGGGGCCGCCGCTCGAAACGCCGGCGATGAGCACGATCGGCTATCATTGCCGGCGTGGCGGACATGGCGTCACGGACTACGACTGGGACCAGTTCCTAAGATTCGCCGACCGCCATCTCCGCGCGGCGGAGCCAACGAAGGCGCACGATTGACGGGCGCGAGGATTCCGCCTTATCGGCGTGACGCTCAGCTGGTCCATCGATGCAGCATCAGCCCAAAAAAGAGACAGATCAGGCCTTTCTTCGCGTGCCGCTTCGTGCGGGCGAAAGTGTGGGCCATTGGCGGCTCGGTAGGCGGCATGAGCAGCGCTTCGACGTCCCCGACCAGCCGATGCAGGGCGAGATGGACGCGTCTTTTTTCATGACGCGCGACAAGAACTACATCCCGCACGAATATCCCTGCCGGCAGGAGTTCGCCGCGCGCTATCGCGGAAGGCGGCCGGTCCCGTCGATCGGCTTAGAGCCGGCCGGCTGGTGGTTTCCGTTCGGCAGCCCGCGCGTCGATCTTTCCGGCTTCTGGTTCCGCTCGACGCGGGTCGAGTGCTGGGCGGCGACGAACCTGGGAGCGGCGAACGCGGGCACGGCACGCTTCCGCTTCGCGACCTGCGGCGGCGCGATCCTGAAAGTGAACGGCGCCGAAGTCGCTTTCCTGTCGCGCTACCAGCGCAATTTCGAGGAGGCGGCCGAGATCGACATCGCGTTGCGCGAGGGAAGCAATTTCGTCGAGGTGTGGTTCGGCGATCTCTGCGAGCGCGACGCGCGCTATTACTTCGAACTGTCGCTGATCGAAGGAACCGGCCTCGCCGTCGCCGTGCCGATCGAAGGCGATGCGGAACGCGCAGCAGAAATAGAGCGGCTGCTCGCGGGCATGCGCTTCGAGCGTTCCTTCTGCGGCGCAGGCGAGGTGGCCCTGGCGTTTCCCGACGCGGCGAGCGTGGACTTCCCGGCGAGCGTGACGGTGGGTGGCGACTTCGTGCCGACGGCGCTGCTGCGAGAACCACTCACGCTTGGGCGCGGAGAGCGCCGCCTTTCGCTCGGCGCCGTCGACAAGCTGCCCAGCGATTTCCGTCATTTCGCCGTGAGGCTGGAGCACGGTGGTTTCTCGCTCACCAGTACGCTCGGCATCGAAATCTGCGACCTCGCGCGATCAGGCGAGCCGGCAGCTTCAATCGAGGCGCGCGCCGGCGAAGCGCTCAGCCACGTGGCGGAGCACGCCGCGCCGGGCGCAGTGCGGGCGCTCGCGCGCCTCGCCACCGGACGCGCCGGCCCCGAGATCGACGCAATGCTCGCAGCCGAGCTGCCCGGCATCCTCGATTGCCATGACTGCGCCGACTTCTACCTCGTGCCGCTGATCTGGTGCCGCTGGGCGTACGGTGAGGCGATCAGTGCAGAAACGCGCGCGGAGATCGACGAAGCGATCCTAAAATTCCGCTACTGGATGGACGAGCCCGGCAACGACGTGATGTGGTATTTCAGCGAGAACCACGCGCTCCTGTTCCACACCGCCTGCTATCTCGCGGGCGCACTCTTCCCCGACGACATCTTTCGCCGCTCGGGCCGCACCGGCCGCGAGCAGAGTGCCGTCGGGCGAAAGCGCCTCACAGAATGGTTCGACCATTTCGAGAAGCACGAGATGGCCGAATGGAACTCGGCTCCGTACTTCCCGATTGACTTCAAGGGGTTGGCGGCGCTCTTCGCGCTCGCGCCCGACGCTGACATCAAGGCGCGGGCGAAGCGCGCCATCCTGCGGCTTCTCGAAATCGTGGCGCTCTCGAGCCATCAGGGCCTGCTCACCGCCTCGCAGGGACGGAGCTACGAGCATTCGCTCCGGCCCGGCCGCACACTCGAGCTTTCGGCGATCGCCCGGCTCTTCTTCGGCCGCGGCTGGCTCGGGTCGAGCTTCCACGCTCTGCCGCTGCTTGCGCTTGCCGTCCGCGATCACGGCCTCCGCTCCGATCCGGCGCTTGCCGATATCGCCGTCTGGCGCGGCGATGGCGCGCTCGAATGGTGTTTTCGGCAAGGTCCGGAGGGCATGGCCGCGCTTTATCACTACAAGACCCGCGACTATGCGATGGGCACGGTCGCCGCGTATCGCCCCGGACAGTGGGGCTATCAGGAGACGGTTCTCGACCTTCGGCTCGGCGATCGGCCCGAGGCGCACGTCTGGATCAATCACCCGGGCGAGGTGATCCCGTCCGGCCATGCGCGCCCGTCCAATTGGGGCGGCTGCGGGACGCTCCCGCGCGTTCACCAATATCGCGGGCTTGCCGTCCTCGATTTTGCTCTCAAGCCGGAACAGGTTGGGTTCACGCATGCCTGGCTGCCGGAGGCGGAGATGGACGCCGTTCGCTACGCGGGCGACCGCGTTGTAGTGCAGGTGGGGCGCGGACTCGCCCTCTTGATTGGCAGCGCTCCGTTCGAGCGTGTAGCGGAAGGCCCCACCGCTGGCTGCGAGATTCGTTTGCCCGGCCCGGAATCGCGCTGGATCGTACGGCTCTCGGACATTGAACGCGAGGGCGACATCGATGCCTTCGCGCGCCGCTTTGTCGGTCGTCGCGTGACCGATCTCGCCGGCGGCGTCATTCGCCTCGACGATCCGGACTACGGAGATATCGTGTGCAATTCAGACGGCAGCGTGGTGGCGGAGGGCCGCAAGCTCGATCCGTCCTCATGGACGCACGCGGGTGAGCTGCGAAAATGGCCGGGCGGCGATATCTATCCGCTGCCGGGCTCCTGGCGTAGCTGGCGGTAGTCGCGCCGTGGCCGACATCGTCATTGCAGAATTCATGGACGAGGCGGCGGTCGCCGATCTGGCGCGCGCTTACGATGTGTTCTTCGATGCTGCGCTGGTCGAGCGCCCGCAGGAGCTCCTGAGACGCGTCGCGAACGCGCGTGCGCTCGTCGTACGCAACCGGACCCAGGTTCGGGGCGCATTGCTCGATGCAGGCGCGCGGCTGCTTTGCGTCGGTCGTCTTGGCGTCGGCCTCGACAACATCGACGTGCAGGCCTGCGAGGCGCGCGGGATCGCCGTTTTTCCCGCCACCGGTGCGAATGACGTTTCGGTTGTGGAGTACGTTATCGCCGCTGCGATGCTGCTGCTTCGCGGCGCCTTCGCCGCGAGCGGCGACGTGGCGGCGGGGCAATGGCCGCGCATGCGGTTGATGGGCCGCGAGATCGCCGGCAGACGCCTCGGCATCATCGGCTTCGGCGCGATTGGGCGTGCTCTTGCAGGGCGCGCCGCCGCGCTCGGTATGGACGTAGGCGCTTTCGATCCGCTCGTCGCGGCCGGCGACCCTGCCTGGGACTTGGCCGAGCGGATGGATCTCGACAGCCTGCTCGCCGTATCCGATGTCGTCAGCCTGCATGTGCCCTTGACCGATGCGACACAGAACTTGATCGACGCCCGCGCCCTCGGGCTGATGCGGTCGGATGCGGTGCTGATCAATGCCGCCCGCGGCGGGGTGCTAGATGAGGGCGCCCTTTGCGTGGCTCTCCGGGATGGCCGTCTGGCTGGCGCCGCGCTCGACGTCTTTGCCGCGGAGCCGATGACGGCCGAGTCCGGGAAGGCATTTGCCGGCGTTCCGAACCTAATCCTGACCCCCCATATCGCGGGCGTGACCCGGGAATCGAACGTGCGGATTGGCCGCCTCGTTGCCGAGAAAGTCGCGGGCCACCTGGCGGCGGGGAGGCGCTCGCCGCCCGGAACCTAGATTTGGCTTGACGACTCCGACTGCCGTCGTGTCGTGTTCCAGATAGACGGTTCGGTTCTTGCAAAGGGAGGCGTCTGGACCCGTCGTCAGCAACGCAAGCGGGGACACTCCCGCCGGTTGCCCGAAGGCGAAGCGTTCGTCCTCCCGTCACAGGAATCACGAAGTCTCCTGGCCCCGGTGTCTGCGGGCGCCGGGCAATAGGCAGGAGGAAGCTGATGACGAGAATGAAAAGTTGGCTGATCGCCCTGGCGGCCTCGGCATCCATGGTGACGGTCGCGGCGGCGCAGACCGAGCTGCGCATGCTCTGGTATTCCGACGGCAACGAAGGCGAGGTGATGCAGGACCTGCTCAACCGCTTCCAGGCCGAGAACCCCGACATCAAGGTCGTCCTCGATAACGTCGCCTACGACGTCATCCTGAACAGCCTTCCGGTCCAGCTCGAAGCCGGGCAGGGGCCCGATCTCGCGCGCGTGACCAATCTCAAGGCGCAGGCGCAGCATTGGCTGGACCTCCGGCCTCACCTTTCCGACCCGAGCTATTGGGAAGCGAATTTCGGCGACTACCTCGACTGGATGCGTCTCGACGGAAGCGACGCCATCACCGGCTTCATGACGCAGCTTACGGTCACCGGTCCCTACATCAACAAGACGCTCTTCGATCAGGCCGGCGTCGAGCCGCTCGCCGAAGGCGCGACCTGGGATGAATGGGTGGAAGCGGCGAAGAAGGTCGCGGCCAGCCAGAACATCCCGATCGCGCTCGGCTGGGACCGCTCGGGGCATCGCCTTGCCGGCCCGGCGATTTCGATGGGCGCGAAGTACATCGGCGATGACGGCAATCCGGCGGTCGTCGACGACGGCTTCAAGGCGATGACGCAGCGCATAGCCGATTGGCACGCGGAAGGCACCATGCCGAAAGAGGTGTGGGGCGGCGTCGCGGGCCGCACCTACAAGGCGCTCGCCGAGGAATTCGCCAATGCCAACGTCGTGATGTACGAATCCGGTTCCTGGCAGATCGGCCAGTTCTCAAAGACGATCGGCGATGCTTTCGACTGGTGGGCGATTCCGAATCCGTGCGGTCCGGCAGCATGCAGCGGACTTCCGGGTGGCGCCGCCGTAGTGGCGATCAAGTACACGCAGCATCCGGCCGAAGTCTCAAAGCTGATGGAGTGGCTGGCGAGCGAGCCGGTGATGAAGGAGTTCGCCGAGCGCACGCTCTTCATCCCCGGCCACAAGGGGCTGGCGTCGCAGGGGCTGTCCTTCCAGACCGACAACGAGAGCGCCAAGCGCGCGCTCGACGTCTTCGTTGCGCAGACTGCCAAGTTCGCGCCGGTCGCCACCAAAATGCCGGCCTACAAATGGTCCGACGCGATCTACGGCGCCACGATTACCCGCATGGGTCAGGTGGTCGCCGGCGAGATCACGCTCGACGACGCCTGGGCGCGCATCCCCGAGGACATCGCGCAGAAGATGGCGGAATCGAAATAGCGGCCTTCCGCTGATCGCAAATGGCGGTCGACGCAGCTCAAACGGACGGCAGGGCGCTGAGCCCTGCCGTCGTTCTGTTGGCGCCCATGCGCTGGTTCATGCAGGCCGTCGACGTGCCGATGTCGTGGCTGCAGCGGCGGGCGGGCGTGGGCGCCTTCATCGCGGTACTCCTGCTGCCGAACATGCTCGTCTTCGGCATCTTCGTGCTCGTGCCACTCGGTATGAACGTCGCCTATTCCTTCACCGGCGGGCCGGCGATCTTCCTGGAAAACCGCAGCTTCGTCGGACTCGACCAGTATCGCATCCTCTTCGACTGCAAGGATTTTCTCGTCCCCTTCAGCTGCAGTCAGGACGCGTTCTGGAACGCCGTCCATAACACCGGCACGTTCGTCTTCTTCCAGGTCAGCGCCATGGTGCTCGTATCGCTGATTACTGCGCTGGTGCTGAACCGCGAGATACGGGCGCGCGGCTTCTGGCGGGCGGTCTTCTTTTTCCCGGTGCTGCTGTCACCGGTCGTCGTCGCGCTGATCTGGAAATGGATTCTGCTGCGCGAGGGACTTCTGAACGCCGTCCTCATCTATTTCGGCTTCAAGCCGACGCTTTGGCTCGCCGAGCCGAACTGGGCGATGTTCTGGGCGATCTTCGTTTCCGTCTGGGCGCACCTAGGCTTCTACACGCTGATCCTGCTTGCCGGCCTGCAGGCGATCCCGCGTGATCTGTACGAGGCGGCCGAGATCGACGGAACGCGGCCTTTCCGCGTCCTCTGGCGGATCACGCTGCCGCTGCTTTGGCCGAACCTGCTCGTCGTGGTGATCCTCGCGCTCATCCGCGCCGTGCAGATTTTCGACGAGGTTTTCGTGCTGACCGGCGGCGGGCCGGGTTCAAGCACATTGTTCATCACCCAGTATATCTACCAGACGGGCCTCGCGAATCCGATCCGCAACCTCGGTCTCGCCGCCACTGCTTCGATCGTGATGGGGGTCGTCCTCATCATCCTGACGCTGATGCAACTCGGCGCGGCGACGTGGCGCGAACGGAAGGAAGCGCGATGAGCGGGGGGGTCTGGGCGTTCCTGACGCGCCGGCGCGGCGGCGCGGGCTGGCACTTTACCGACGTGCTCGCCGCGATCTGGCTGTTCGCCGGCCTGTTTCTGATGTTTGGCCCGGCACTGTGGCTGACGTTCTCGTCATTCAAGACGCCGGCGGCGCTCGTGGAATTTCCACCGACGCTGCTCCCGCTCGATACGCGGACAGCCATAGTGGAGGGCTACGACAAACCGCTTCCGCTCTATACCGTCGCGGCCGAAGACGGCGGCGAGCGGGTGCTCGCGCAGGTGCGCCGCATCGGGTCGGTCGCGCAGATGGTGGACCCGGAAGCGCCGGGGGAGATCGTCAAGGTCCCGATCGGCGAGCGGAAGCCGGTGCGCGAAATTCGGTTCGCTCGCGAGAACTATGAAGAGCCGTTCCAGAAATTCGACTTCTTCACGTTCCTCAAGAACTCGGTAGTCGTCACCGCGGCAGCCACGATCATCACGCTGATTGTGAACTCGATGGCCGCCTTCGCGCTGTCGAAATACGAGTTCCGCGGGCGAACGGCGGTGCTGGCGGTTATCCTCGCGACCCTGATGGTGCCGCTCTCGGTCATCATGGTGCCGCTGTTCGTCGTGGTGAACGGGCTCAACCTCTTCAACTCGCTCTGGGGCGTGATCTTGCCGACGGTCGCGACGCCGACGGGCGTTTTCCTCCTCCGCCAGTACATGCTCACCATTCCCGACGAGCTGATCGAAGCGGCCCGCATGGACCACGCGTCGGAATGGAAGATCTATTGGCGTATCATGGTGCCGCTTTCGCTGCCGGCGCTGGCGGTGCTCGCGATCTTCTCGGTGATGTGGCGGTGGAACGACTTCCTCTGGCCGCTGATCGTACTCTCGCGCAAAGAACTCTACACGCTGCAGATCGGGCTGAGTGCGTTCTCCGGCGAACTGAACGTGCAGTGGCACTATGTGCTCGCGATGACGGTCGTGAGCATGATCCCGGTGGTGCTCATCTTCGCCTTCCTGCAGCGCTTCATCGCTTCCGGCATTGCCACGACGGGCATGAAATGAGGCGCTCCCCATGACCGACCTCAGCCTGCGCGGGGTGAGGAAGACCTTCGGCTCCGTTGAGGCGATCAAGGCCGTCGACCTGGAGGTGAAGGACGGCGAGTTCGTCGTCTTCGTCGGCCCGTCGGGCTGCGGCAAGTCGACTCTGCTCAGGATCATAGCCGGCCTCGAAAAGGCGACCGCCGGCGAAATCTGGCTGGGCGGGAAGCTGGTGAACAATGTCCCAGCTGCGGACCGCGGCCTCGCCATGGTGTTCCAGTCCTACGCGCTCTACCCGCACATGACGGTGCGCGAGAACCTCGCCTTCGGCCTGGAGAACACGCGCACGCCGAAAGCGGAAATCGCCGAGCGGGTCGCTGAGGCAGTCCGGATGCTCCGCATCGGCGAGCTGCTTGGCCGCAAGCCGCGCCAGCTGTCAGGCGGGCAGCGGCAGCGCGTCGCCATCGGC
>JBOHKB010000191.1:0-32056 GCA_050728815.1 Propylenella sp. | reverse complement strand
GGACCGCATCGTCGCGGTTCTTCACCTCGGTGAGGTTGGCGGCGTCGAAGCGCCCCGCGTCGTTCCTCAGCAGGTAATTGCCGGCCTGATAGGTGGTGAGGAACAGGTCCGGCCAGCCGTCATTATTCACGTCGACGAAACCGGCGTTGAAGACGGGCAGATCTTCGATTTCGCCGAGCGGGAACTCGACACGGGAGAACTTGCCGCTTCCGTCATTGGCATAGAGATAGAGTCCGTGCTCCGTCGATGCGATCGCCACGTCGATGTCGCCGTCGCGGTCGTAGTCGGAGGCAGAGATGCCGCGCCCCTCCCAGAACGGGGGCCACATATCGCCGAACGAAAACTCCACCGGCTGGTCGATGCCGAGGTGCCATGCCTCCATGCGGGTGAAGGGCTTTTCGCCGGCCGGCGAGCGCGCGTCGAACGGCTCGCGCGTGATGGTGAGCACGTTCGCGTCGTCTGGTACCGTGCCGAACGGCTCAGCTTCCGCCGCCTGTGCGCTGCCGACCAGGCTGAACCCGAAGCCGGTCAGCATGTCGAGCGCGCGTTTCGTCTGCCAGCCCTGATAGGCGTGGGCGGCGACGCCGGCGACGATGCCGAAGGCGCAGATCACGCCGGCGAGCAGCCACGCCGCGCGGAGCGAGATCGAGCTTGCGACGATGAAGAACGAGTAGACGCTGAACGACCCGAGCGTGAACAAGAGCGCCATGACGTAGCCGTGCGCCACCCCGCCGCCCAGCAGAGCGCCCGAGGCGACCACGTCGAGCCCGATCGGCAGCGGCAGGAAGGTTCCGACGATCGACGCAAGCACGAGGCCGACCACGCCGAAGGACGCCTGCGCCAGAAGCTCCGCCGGCAAAAGCGTCGCCACGACCGCGCCGAGGAACCCGGCAACGAACATCAGCGGCACCGTGGTCCACACGATGAACCAGAGATTGACCGCGTAGTCGCCAAGGAAGCGGACCAGCGCCCAAATGGCGTTCTCGCCGATCGGCGGGTCCGACACACTGGGCAGGATGACAGCCTCTCGCCGCGCCTCCGGAACCTGCAGTTGTCCCTCAGGCAGGAATCGGCAGATGATCGGGACTGCGACGAGGATCACGGAAAGGCTCAGGCCAACCTTCATCACAACCATGTAGAACGGCATGATCGACAGCGCGATGGTCAGCACCACGATGTTCAGCGTGGGCGATGCGATCATCATCGAGAGCGAGGATTCGGCGCGCGCGCCGCCCTTGTAGAGGCCTTTGGCGATCGGAGCGGCGCAGTTTACGCAGACCCCGAGCGGCGCGCCGATGAAGAGGCCCATGAACGAGTTAGCGAAGCCGTTCTTGAAGCTTCGCCGCTGCATGTAGCCGAGCATGGTGAGGAACGCGGCGGCGAAGAAGACCGCGAAGGTCATTCCCTGCTTGTTGGTCTTGATCCAGTTAGCCGTCGAATAAACGATCTTCTTCCAGAGGGGGTACTCGGGAAGGATCGGCAGCATCGCTTCGAAGCTGATCGTGTCCTCGAGCTGGATGGCCCCGCTCATCATCGCCTTCTCGTCGAGCGACGGATAGCGCGACTGGGTCCAGAAATACGCAGCCAACGCCGAGACGAGGAGCAGCGCCAGAACGAAGCGCTTGCCGTAGGGTTGGGCGATCACTGATGCCATTCCGGCCCTCTGCGCACCGCCTTGGGCGGGTCGGGAGACACGCGGCCGGCCTGCGGTATTTCAATGACTGTGCGCCGGATTGTCGCGCTGGCGGCTTGGCGAGTCCAGCGGAAGTGTCGCACGGAAGAAGCATTTAGGTGCGATCGTAAATCCGGCCGCGCGAGATTGGTTGACAGGGCGCCCGCAAGCGCGACACGATACTGGGAATGAAAGGCGCGAGGGAGGCCGATGCGCCGTTGGTTTCTGGGTAGCATCAGCGGAATTCTGACCGCGGTGACCGTTGCTGCGGCCGCCTTTGCGGCGGTCGGTCTGCGTGGACCCTCGTCCGCTGACCTGATGCGAGATCTTGCAGTCGTCGACCGCGAGCTTGCGCTGGCCGAGCGTACGCTCCTGAGCTATCGCGACTATCCGCCGATCGCGAAACAGATCGAGTTGCGGATCGCAATCCTGCAGACGACCCAGGCCATGCTCGACCAGAAGCGGCTTTCGTGGCTGCGTGGCCTCAAGCTGATCTACCGCGTGGACGGCACGGAAGTGACGCCGAACCGGAACGTGATGCTCGATCTGCAGGCGAAGCTTGCCGACGCGGAGGCGGGGATGCTTACGGCGCGGAAGTGGGCCGCGCGCAGCACCAACCCGGTCACCAAGAGCATGGCGCAGGCGCTGGAGCAGGTGCATCTCCTGACGCACGCGGCCGTCCGCCAGCAGATGGCGCTTGAGAGCCTGGGGCTTGCGCTGCCGCCGCCGGCGCTGCCCGCGGAGAAGGGGCCGGCGCCTGCTGGCGTGGTCGGAGCGCTCGACCGGCCCGCCTCGGTCAGGTGACCAGCCAGGGATTTCCCGGCTCGCGCTGACGGACTCGGTTCGCCGCTAGGCTTTCGATCAGGCGGTCACTTGCGCGCACCGGGCTGCGAAGTTCGCGCGCTTTGGACGGGGCGCCTACCGGCCGCGCAGCAGGAAGCGGACGACGCCTTCGAACAGTCGGCCGAACGGGGGCCGCACCGCATCGGTGCTGTTCATCCCCGCCTGCGCGAACACCCCCTTCGCGTGGCTCAGCGTCTTGAAGCCTTCGCGGCCGTGATAAGCCCCCATGCCGCTCGGTCCGACGCCGCCGAAGGGGAGGTCGTCCTGGGCGTAGTGCATCATCGTCTCGTTGATCGCGACGCCGCCCGACGTGGTGCGGTCGAGGACGAGCTGGCGTCCCGGCCCGTCGGGGCCGAAAAAGTAGAGAGCCAGCGGGCGCGGCCGTTCGTTGACGTAGGCGACCGCGTCTTCGAGCTTGTTGTAGGGAATGACCGGAAGGATCGGCCCGAAGATCTCCTCATGCACGACGCTCATCGCGTCGGTCGTGTCGAGCACGATCGCCGGCAGCATGGTGCGCTGATGCGTGGGGCTCTTGCCGTTCACCCCGAACTCGATCACGCGGGCGCCCTTCGCGCGCGCATCATCGAGGAGGCCCCGCAGGCGGCCGAGATGGCGGTCGTTGATGATGGACGTGTAGTCGGAATTGCTGGCGATATCGGGATAGAGGCGGTCGACTTCGCGTCTGAACGCATCCACGAACGCATCGACCTCGGTGTCCGCAACGAGCGCGTAGTCGGGCGCCACGCATGTCTGCCCGGCATTGGCGAGCTTGCCGTAGGCGGTGCGGCGCGCCGCGACCGCGAGCGGCGACCCGCGCTCGACGATCACCGGCGATTTGCCGCCAAGCTCGAGCGTGACCGGGGTCAGGTTGTCGCTCGCCGCGCGCATGATCGAGCGTCCGACGGCCGTGCTGCCGGTGAAGAGGATGTGATCGAAGGGAAGTTTCGAGAATTCGATGCCGACGCTCGTGTCGCCGGTGACGACCGCCACTTCCTCCTCGTCGAACGCCTCGCCGAGCATGCGCTTCATCAGTTCGGCGCTTTCGGGGGCGAGCTCCGACGGCTTCATCATGGCGCGGTTGCCTGCCGCGAGCGCCGTCGCAAGCGGCGTCAGCGCGAGCGCGAAGGGATAGTTCCACGGCGAGACGATCCCGACCACTCCAAGCGGCTGGTAGATGACCCTGTTCGACCCCGGGATGAAGATGAGGCCCACGCCACGCCGCTGCGGCCGCATCCAGCGGCCGAGATTGCGCGTCATGTAGTCGATCGTCACGATCACCGACGCCACGTCGAAAAGGGACGTTTCCTGCCGCGACCGGTGTCCGAAATCGGCGTTAACCGCCTTCACGATGTCCTCGCGGCGCGCCTTCAGGGCATGCTTCAGTTTGCCGAGGCTTTCCCGGCGGGCGGCAAGCGACGGCGCGCCGTCACGCAGATAGGCGCTGCGCTGCCGTTCGAGCATCGCTTTCAAAGCCATATGGCCCGTATACGGCACCCGCGCTAAAGTGTTCAATCGCCGGAACTGAGGGTGGTCCGTGCGCGAAATAAGGCTGTTCGTCTCGTCGCCCGACGATGCGCTCATGGAGCGCAAGCGCCTTGCGCAGGTCGTCGAGCGGCTGAACGGCGAGATGCGCGGGATCGCGACGATCCGCCCGGTGCGCTGGGAAACCTCGTTCTACAAGGCTCACACGACCTTCCAGAAGCAGATCCCCGAGGCCGGGGATTGCGAGATCGTTGTCGGCATCCTGCGCCATCGGCTGGGCACGGCGCTCCCGAGCGACTTTCCCAAAATGCCGAACGGCGACCCGTATCCGAGCGGCACGGCCTACGAGGTGCTTTCGGCGCTGGAGAAGCGGCGCACCGCCGAGCTTCCCGACGTCTACGTGTTCCGCTACGCGGAGCCGCCGACCGTGCGGCTCGACGACGCCGCCGAGCGCAGGCGTGTCGAAGGCCAGTGGGAGAGCGTGAAGGCGTTCTTCTCCACCTGGTTCCTGACGCCCGAGGGCCAGTTCAAGGCGGCGTTCCAGACATTCGTCTCGACCGACGATTTCGAGGAAAAGGTGGAGGCGCTGCTGCGGCAGTGGATCGCCGAGCGCATCCTGCACGGCCGGAGCGTCGTGTGGCCGATCGCGATCCGCGGGTCGCCCTTCCGAGGCCTCGAGGCCTTCGATGCGAGCCACGCGCCGGTATTCTTCGGCCGATCCCGCGACACCGCCCGCGCCGTCATCGCGCTCCAGGAGGCGGCCGAGCGCGGCACGCCCTATTTGCTGGTGATCGGCCCGAGCGGCGCCGGCAAATCCTCGATCGCGCGCGCCGGCCTCGCGCCGCGCGTCACCGCGCCGGGAGTTATTTCGGAGGTGGATGTCTGGCGGGTCGTGACGATGCGGCCAGGCGAGAAGGGGAGCGACCCTTTCATCGCGCTCGCCGAGGCGCTGCTGAGAGCTGAGCGCGGGCCGGAGACCGAGGGGAGCGGCTATCGCGCCGGCCTCGCCGAAATCGGCGAGGACGGCTTCGCCGCGCCGCGCGAGCTGGCCGACCTCCTGGTTCACGCCGACAACACGGCCGTGCGGCCGATCGTGCACGCGCTTGAGCGGGTCGCGGAGGCGGAGCGGACGTCCGCCGGGTACGAGCGTCCGGTCGCTGCTTCGCTGCTGCTGCTTGTCGATCAGCTCGACGAGCTCTTGGGGGCGGACGTCCGCGACGACGTGCGGCAGAAATTTGCGGCTCTCCTCCGCCATCTCTGCCGGAGCGGCCGGGTCTGGGTCGTCACCACGCTTCGGGCCGACCTCTACGAGCGCTACCTCGCGGTCCCCGATCTGCTCGCGCTGAAGACGGAGGGGGCCTCCTACGACCTTCAGCCGCCCGGGCCGGCGGAACTCGCGGAAATCGTTCGCGCGCCTGCCAGGGCGGCCGAGCTCGTCTACGAGGTCGACGCAAGCGGCAAGAGCCTCGACGAGCGGCTTCTTGCCGATGCCGAGCGCGCCGACATCCTGCCGCTGGTGCAGTTCACTCTGAACCGCCTCTTCGAGGAGCGGATCAATGTGGACGGCGAGATCCGGTTGACCCACGCCGCCTATGAAGCGATGGGCGGCCTCGACGGCGCGATCGACTACGAAGCGGAGCGGGCGCTGGCGCGGCTCGGCGAAGCCGAGCTGACGGCGCTCCCGAGGCTGCTGCGCGAGCTTGCGACGCCGGCGCGGAGCGGCGCCGACGGCGGCCAGGCTTCCGGCGTGGCCGTCCCCCTTGCCATCCGCACGGTGCCCCTTGAGCGGGTCGCCCACGAGCAGCCCGCCGAGCGCCTCGTCGAGGCGCTCATCGACGCCCGCATCCTTCTGACGAGCGGCGAGGAGCATGTGCAGTCAGTCCGCGTCGCCCATCAGCGCGTGCTGAACAGCTGGCGCCGAGCGCGCAAGATCGTCGCGGAGCACGCCGACTTTTTCCGCATCCGCGAAGAGGTGGAGGATGAGCGCCGGCGCTGGGAAGCGGCAGGCAAGGCGCGCGACCTGCTGATACCGCGCGGGCTCAGGCTGGCGGAAGCGGAGAGCATCAAGAAGCGCTTCAGCGACGAAATCCCGGCGGCGACGCGCGCCTTCATCACCGTTTCCGGCAACCGGGCGCGGCTCAGCCAGCGCCTCACCGCCGCAGCCGCGGTCGTCTTCTTCGGGGTCGCCGTCGCGGCCGGATATTTGGGTTGGCTCTCGCGCCAGAGCGCCATCGCCGAGCACGCCGCCAGCGAGCGGGCGCAGCGGAATTTCGGGATCGCGAAGCAGACCGTCGACGGCATGATCGCGCAGGTCGCGCAGGGGCTGCGCGGTTCGGCAGGCGTGCCGATCGAGACGATCCGCAAAGTGCTGTCGAATCTGGAGGCGGCCGTCGACGTTCTGAACCAGTCCGCCCCGCAGGACTACAACCTCCGCCGGAGCCGGGTCGCGATGCAGATGGAATTCGGAGCGACCTACGCTTCCGCCGGCGAAAGCGCCGCCGGTTTCGCCGCGTATACGCAGGCGATCGCGGTGGCGAGCGGTCTGCTCGCCGAGCGCCCGGACGATCTGGAGGTGCAGCGGTCGATGGCGGAGGCGCTGCTCCGCCTGGGAAACCTTCACTACCGCATCGGCAAGCCGTCCGATGCGCTGCAGTCGCTGAACGCGGCCCTCGTCCTCGACCGCAAGCTGGTAGTCGCGCTCAAGGACGATCCGGCGATCTGGAACCATATTTCGCTTACGCTGAACGAGATCGGCGACATCAAACGTCGCGCGGGCGATTCCGCTGACGCGCTCACGGTTTACGCGGAGGGCGTCGAGATCGGGCGCCGCCTTGTGGCGGCGGACCCGAAGAAAGTCGAATGGCAGGAAGGGCTCGCGATCTCGCTCATCCACTTCGCGGACGTTAAGGCGTCGCTGGGCGAGGTCAGAGAGTCGGTTGAAGCCTATGCCGAGGCGCTCGAGCTCTGGCGAGGGATCTCGGCCACCGACCCAGGCAACCTGCTGTGGCTGCACGAAGTCGGGATGGCGCTGAACAGCATCGGGGATGTTCAGCTCGGCGACGACCAGTTCGGGGAGGCGAAGGCGTCCTTTGAAGAAGCGCTGTCCATCAATCGCCGCTTGGCGCGTGCCGATCCCGGGCACAGGCGATGGCAGGGCGATCTTGCGTCGAGCCTTGAGCGCATCGGCGACATCAAGATGCTGGACGGCGATCTGCCGGGCGCCGGGACGGCCTTCGACGAGAGCCTCCAGATCCGTGAAGGCTTGGCAAAGCTCGACGCGGGGAACCTCGAATGGCGGCGCGACGTGGCCGCGAGCCTCTTCCGCATCGGCGACGCAAAGCTGGAAGCCGGCGACGCGGCCGGTATGGAGGCGGCCTACGGGGAGGGAATCGCGATCATGCGTCTCCTCACCAAGATGGGGCCGCGCAATACAAGGTGGCAAAGGAACCTCGCCGGCGCCCTGAAGAAGGCCGGCGCGCAGAAATACGCCGCCGGCGCGACCGACGAAGCCCTGCGCTTTTTCGATGAGGCCCTCGCGCTGCGTCGCAACCTGATCGAAATCGATCCGGCCAACTCCTACTGGCGGATCGAGCTGGCGAAGAACCTCACGGACATTGCGGACTGGACATCAGGCACGTACCGCGCGGCGATCCGCGATGAGGCGCTCGCCGTGCTTGCGAAGCTGCGGGAGGAGGGGCAGCCCCCCGATTCCTACGCGGGGCTGGAGCAACAGCTTCAGGACATGGACGACTAGCTGCCGGCGACCGCGGCCTTCTTGCCGACCGCCGCCTCCAGGTGCTCACGCCGCATCTGCCGTTCCGCCGCTTCGACGCCGAGTTCGTAGAGCACGGGAATGTTCTCCGCTGCGTCGAGGCGGCGATAGCCCGATATCTCCTTGGCGCTCATTTGTACCGCCAACTCGCGTTCGAGCCAGTCCTTCTCCAGCTTGATGTCATACCGCAGGAAGTTGAACAGTGGCTGCCGGAAAGGTGGCGGGATCAGGCCGAGGTCGCCAAGCTCGGAGTTGATCGGCCATTTCACCGGGCTGTTGCCGAGCCAGGTCATGAGCATGTCGACCAGCTGCTGCGCGTCCGAGACCTGAGCCGTCAGCGCGTGCAGCGCGATGCCGATCGTGCGCAGCAAGGGCAGTTCCTCGAGCGTGATCCGGTGGCGGAATGAGCCGGTGCCGACCGAAACGACGGTCAGCTTGTCGGCGCCGAGCGGCCAGGAGAGACCGTAGGGCGGCAGCGCCGCGACCATGAAGAGATGCAGCGCCGGGCTGTTGTGCGGGCTGACGCCGCCGTCGACGAACAAGCCTGGCCGCATCCCCTGGATGATCTCGATCGGCTCCGGATCGAAGTAGTTCGGCGCCGCCGTGCTCGCGCGGACGATGTTGACGAGCGGATAGTGCCGGTTGCCGATGAAGGAGCGGTCCGGCGGCGTTTCCCAGAAAGTGGAACGCGGATTGTTCATCACGATCCAGGTGCTGCCTGTGTCGATGCGCTTGGTGACGACGCAGAGCCCGGTCCTGAGGTCGGCGGAATCGAGCGTGCGGGCGCCGAGGATCGACTGAAGCTCGGTCTTCAGCCGCGCTGAATCGAATCGAGCCCTGAGTCCCGTCAGCCGCCACATCGACCGCTGGAAGACGCGCGGGCCGAGTTTTCGGTAGAATGCGCACAGGTCGGCGGCGGCGTATCCGAGCGCGAGCCCGGTCCCGATGATGGCGCCGGTCGAAGTGCCGCCGATCAGGTCGAACCAGTCGCCGAGCAGGACCGGCTTACCCTCGATCTCCGCGATGAGCTTCTCGAGCCGCTCGAGGAAGGCGAGCGTGACGGCGCCGCGTACGCCGCCGCCGTCGAGCGACAGGATGCGCTTCGGACCGGGACCGAACAGATGCCGGTCGCGCGGCGAGGTGAAACCGCCGCCTTCAGAGCCGCTCATCGGGTCCATCGCCGACATTTGTCCCAAGCGTGCAGGGAACACAGGCGCCGCGAGGCGCGGGAAAAGCGCGCCGAGCTTCGGGCTGCGGCGCCTTCCGGTCGATCGTCTCCCGTTTCACGCTCCTTCAAGCTGTCGCGCCAGAATGGTTTTGGCAATAGCCGCGAATTCCTTTGTTGCATCGGCGCTGACGATCCGATCGGGGAGGAGCAGACGCGGCGATCTGGCGTTGCCCTCCATCGCCGCGTCGGCGGTCGGCAGCCAGAGGATCGGGCGGCCGCGCCGCCGGGCGAGCGCAACGATCTGGGCGGTGCCGCCGGCGCCGCTCGCCTTCGCCCCGTCCCACAGTGCGATCAGCACGTCGCTTCGTTCCACGACGAGCGCCCCGACGCGCGCGTAACCGATCTCTCGGCCCTTCTTGCCGTCGTGTTCCAGCTCGACGACCTCGGCCGCCCGCCCGAGAAGCGCGAAAAATTCCTCGCGCGACGACCTATCGGCGAAATCGCGGGCATACTCGTCGCGGGCGAAGGGCAGGAGCACGATCAGCTCCGCCTCCTCGTCGAGCGCCGCCGTGGCGACGATCCGGTCGGCTCCCTCGGCGAGCGGCGACACGATCTGGAGCTTTGCTCCGGAGGCCCTCATGCCCGGCGCGCGCTTGGCGACTTCCGTGAGCTTGCGGCGGAGGAGCGCCAGTGCGCTTCGCACTTCGCGCTTGAGCCGCCCTGTTTCGTCGGCGCGGAGCTTGTTCATTCGGTGGCCGGTCACGCCCACGCGCAGGCTGAGAGTTGACGGTGCGTTCATTGCAGTGAAGGCGCGCCCGTTGGCCGAGTGGTAACCGGCAGTCCGGAGGCCGGTGGAATCTGGCGCTTGTTTAGACTAGCTTGGCCTTCGGCCGAAGCGCTAACGCACTGCCGGTTCAGGCGTCGGGATTCGCGCTTGGGTTTCTTGCGCGGGGGAGGGGAGATGACCGTCGCGCTCAGATTGACCGCCGCGCTTGTCGGCGCGCTTACGCTCGGCGCATGCCGGGAGCAGGCCGAGCAGGCCCCGCCGGTGCGGCCGGTGCGCACCGTGGTCGTGCAGCACACGACCGACTCCGATCCGATCACGCTGACCGGCCAGATCCAGTCGCGCGACCAGGTGAACCTCGCCTTCCGCATCGACGGCAGGCTCGTCGAGCGGTCCGTTTCCGTGGGGAGCGTGGTTGCCGCTGGCGCCTCGGTCGCGCGGCTCCAGGAGGACGACGCCCAGAACGCGCTCCGAACGGCGCGCGCAAATCTTTCGGCTGCCCAGGCGAGCCTCAGCCAGGCCCAGTCCGACGAGGCACGGCAGAAGGCGCTCCTCGCCAAGGAGATCATCGCGAAAGCGCGCTACGAGCAGGCGCAGCAGGCGCTCCAGGCCGCCGAGGCCCAGGTCGAGTCGGCGGAAGCGCAGCTCCAGTCGGCCGAGGATAGGCTCGGCTACACCGTGCTCACGGCGGATTCCTCGGGGACGGTGGTCGCCACCGGGGCAGAGGCCGGCGAGGTCGTGCGCGCCGGCCAGATGGTCGTCCAGCTTGCACGCGAAGGGGGCAAGGACGCCGTCTTCAACGTGCCGGCGCAGCTGATCCGCAACGCGCCGGAAGACCCCCTCGTAACCGTGGCGCTGGCCGATGATCCGTCCATCACCGCGACTGGGCATGTGCGCGAGGTCGCGCCGCAGGCCGACGTTACGACGGGAACGTACGTGGTGAAGGTCGCGCTGTCCGAACCGCCGCAATCGATGCGTCTTGGGGCGACAATCGTCGGCAGCGTGTCGCTCAGCTCGGAGCCCGTGGTGAGGCTCCCAGGCACCGCGCTGACCGACGTCGAAGGCAGTTCCGCGGTCTGGGTGGTGGATCCGGCGGCGTCGACCGTTTCGCCGCGCAAGGTCAGCGTCCTCCGCTACGATTCCGACGCGGTCATCATCGCCGAGGGTCTCGCCGACGGGGAGATCGTGGTGACGGCGGGGGTACACGCGTTGCGGCCTGGACAGGAAGTGAGGCTGCTGGACCGCAGTTCATGAGCGGCTTCAACTTGTCGGAATGGGCGCTCCGGCATCGCGTCCTCGTCTGGTTCTTCATCATCGTCATCCTCGCGGCCGGCGCGGCCTCCTATGCCCGGCTCGGCCGCGCCGAAGATCCGGTATTCACGTTCAAGGCCATGCTCGTCGAAGTGCGCTGGCCCGGCGCGACGATCGCCGACACGCTCGAGCAGGTCACCGACCGCATCGAGAGAAAACTGCAGGAGACGCCCGGGCTCGACTACGTCAAGAGCTTCACGGTGCCGGGCAGGACCGTCTTGCAGGTGTGGGTGCGCGGCGATGTGCCGGCCGCGGACATACCTGAGGCCTGGTATCAGGTGCGCAAGAAGGTCAGCGATATCCGCGCGACGTTGCCGGACGGCATCACTGGTCCGTTCTTTAACGACGAGTTCGGCGACACCTACGGCATCATCTACGCCTTCACCGCCGACGGCTTCACGCACCGCGAATTGCGGGACGCCGCGGAGGATGTCCGTTCGACCCTGCTCGGCATCGCGAACGTGTCGAAGGTCGACATCTTCGGGGTCCAGGACGAGAAGGTCTACATCGAGTTCTCCGTGCAGGAGCTCGCCGGCCTGAACATCGACCGGCAGGCGCTGATCCGCGCGTTGCAGGCTCAGAACGCAATCGCTCCCGCCGGAATCATCCAGGGACGCGACGAGAAGATTCTGGTTCAGGTGGAGGGCGCGTTCCGCTCCGAGGACGACCTGCGCAAGGTCAACTTCGCCATCGGAGGCCGGCTGCTTCGCCTGAGCGATGTGGCGACGGTTACGCGCACATACGGCGACCCGCCGCAGCCGATGTTCAAGTTCAACGGCACGCCGGCGATCGGGCTTGGCATCGCCATGACCGCCGGCGGCGACATTCTCAAGCTTGGCGAGGACGTCGACGAAGCGATGGAGGAGATCGTCGCGGACCTACCGATCGGCATAGAGCCGCACCTCGTCGCGGACCAGCCGCACGTCGTGGAGGAGGCTGTAAGCGAGTTCACCCAGGCGCTCTGGGAGGCGGTGGCTATCGTGCTTGCAATCAGCTTCCTGAGCCTCGGGCTTCGTGCCGGAGCGGTCGTCGCTTGCTCGATCCCGCTCGTGCTCGCCGCGGTTTTCGTCGCCATGTCGTATCTAGATATCGACCTCCAGCGGATTTCGCTGGGGGCGCTCATCATCGCGCTCGGCCTTCTGGTCGACGACGCAATGATCACCGTCGAGGCGATGGTGACGCGGCTCGAGCACGGCTGGGACAAGGAGCGCGCCGCGACCTTCGCCTATTCCTCGACCGCCTTTCCGATGTTGACGGGCACGCTGGTGACGGCGTTCGCCTTCGTGCCGGTTGGGTTCGCCAAGAGCGCTGCCGGCGAGTACACGTTCTCGCTCTTCGCCGTCGTCGCCGTCGCCCTCCTCATCTCCTGGATCGTCGCCGTGGTCTTCGCACCGCTGATCGGCGTCGCGATTCTGCCCGGTAAGCCGAAACAGCACACGGAAACTGAACCCGGCCGCGTCAACCGTATCTACCGGCGGAGCGTGGTTGCGGCGATGCGCTGGCGCTGGTCGACCATCGTGCTCACGCTCGTCCTGATGGGCGCTGCGATCTTCGGCATGCGTTTCGTTTCGCAGCAGTTCTTTCCGGCCTCGGATCGCCCCGAGTTGCTGGTCGACCTGAAGCTCTCCGGAGCCTCGTCGATCTACGCGACGGAACGCGCCGCCGCGGAGCTGGACGAAATCCTCAAGGGAGATACGGACATCGTGCACTGGAGCTCTTACATCGGCGCAGGCGCTGTCCGCTTCTACCTGCCGCTGAACGTCGAGGTGCCGAACGACTTCTTCGCGCAGGCCGTTGTGGTGACCAGGAGCCTTGCGGTGCGCGAGGCTGTGCGCGAGCGCTTGGAAACTGCGCTCGCGCAGCGCATTCCCGAGGTGGTCTTCAAGGTCGCTCCGCTGGAGCTGGGCCCGCCGATTGGCTGGCCGGTGCAATACCGCGTCACCGGGCCGGACGTCGAACGCGTCCGGCAGCTTGGCTACGAGGTCGCCGAGATCGTCGCCGCGCACAGGGGTGTGAGCAAGGTCAATTTCGACTGGATGGAGCCCGTGCGGACGCTCCGCATCGAGGTCGATCAGGATCAGGCGCGGCTTCTCGGCGTCAGCTCCGAGCAGGTCGCCGACGCTCTCAACGCCGTCGTGTCCGGGCTGTCGATCACCCAGATCCGCGACGGAATCTACCTGATCGAAGTGGTCGCGCGCGGCGAGGTGGAGGCCCGGCTCTCGCCGATGGCTTTGCGCACGCTTCCGGTGGCTCTTCCAAACGGGGAGACGGTGCCGCTTCTCCAGCTTGCGACCGTGCACTATGGCCAGGACTTTCCGCTGATCTGGCGGCGGCAGAGGCTGCCGACGCTGACGGTGCAGTCCGACGTGCTGCCAGGCACTCTCCCGGATTCCGTTGCGGGCGATCTCGCGCCGCGCATTGAAGCGCTGAACAGCGAACTCGAGCCGGGCTATTCGGTGATCGTCGGCGGCGGGATTGAAGAGGCGGCCAAGTCGCAGCTGTCGGTCGCGGCGGTTCTGCCGCTCGCGGGCATGTTGATGCTGATCGCGCTCATGATCCAGCTGCAGAGTTTTCAGCGCGTCTTCTTGGTGCTGAGCGTCGCGCCGTTCGGTCTGGTCGGCGTGGTCGCCGCCATGCTCCTCTCCGGCAAGGCGCTCGGCTTCGTCGCGCTCCTCGGCGTGATCGCGCTGACCGGCATGATCATCCGCAACTCTGTGATCCTGATCGATCAGATCCAGGTCGAAATCGGGCAGGGGCGAGCGCGGTGGGACGCGGTCGTCGAGGCGAGCGCCAACCGCTTCCGTCCGATCCTCCTCACGGCGGCCGCGGCGATCCTGGCGATGATCCCTATCGCACCGACCGTCTTCTGGGGACCGATGGCCTACGCCATCATGGGCGGCTTGGCGGTAGCGACTGCGCTGACGCTGATCTTCCTTCCCGCGCTCTACGTCGCCTGGTTCCGCATCCGCGAGGGAGAGGGGGGAGCCCGCGTCCAGGAGCCGGCGCTGGCGCCGCAAAGCTGACCCGAGGCCGCGCGGGCGCGCCGCCCCCGCGTCGGCCGGCGGCAGACGCTTTTCATCCAACGGTTGAATCCTCGTAGGCTTTGAGCGACACTGCGGCTGGTGCCGGAACCGGCAATCAATTAGTCTCTCGACAGTGAGGAGGGGGTCGGTCGGCGGACCGCCCATGCGTTCATGCGATTCCGCAAATTGAAGTTTTTCGGAGCGGGCTTGGTTCTTGTCCTGATCGCCGTCGGCGTGGCGATCTGGTTCAATCTCCGCCCGACCGGCGAAGATGACGCCGCGATCGCCCTTGCCTGCAAGGATATGCTGGCTGAGGGCGTTTTGCCGGAGGTGGCGAGCGACCGGCGGCAGCGTTTTCTCGGCAAGGTGAGCGAGGCGAAGGCGAGGTGCCGCGGCGGCGAGCGCGCCGCATCCCTTCGGACGACGCCCTGGGTGGACTGGGCGAATTATTGGGGAACCGGCGACGCCACCTCGCGCTCCGACCGGTTCGGGCCGTCGTCGCACATCTTCAACCGGTCGAACCGCGGCGTCGACGGCGCGCTCCTCGACCTTGAATATCAGCGCATGGAGCTGATCAAGTTCAACCTCTTCGACAACCTCACCTACGAACAGTACGTGACCGATCCGGCCGGGCCGACGCTGAAGGCATGGCCGCAGATGCGGCTGCCCGAGACGAGCCCGAGCTACGCTGTGCTCAAGATCGATGCGGATGGGAGCCAGCTCTGCCAGGGCCAGCAGATTCGGTTCCGCGAGGTCACCGGCGTCTGCAACGACATCCGCAACCCGGCGATGGGCTCGACCGGGCAACTCTTCGCCCGCAACGTCGCCCCCGAGGCGACCTTCCCCGAGCTTGGCTTGAACGAACTGGCTAGGAACCGGCATGGCGACCGGATCGGGCTCCTGAAGCCCGATCCGCAGGTGATCAGCCGAAAACTCCTCACTCGCGATCAGACGAATACGCCTGACTGCAACGAGGGTCGCGGCGTTCCCGGCGACCCGAACGCCGACTGCTCGTACAAGAAGGCGCCGTTCTTCAACGTGCTCGCGGCCTTCTGGATTCAGTTCATGACGCACGACTGGTTCTCGCACCTCGACGAGGCGCGGAACGACCAGACCAAAATCATGACCGGCCTCGGCTGCGCGACCGAGCTGGTGGGCAACGCGGAGACGCTGCTTTCGCCGGAGCGTGCGGCCGAGCTCGGCTGCCGCCCGGAAGACAAGATGGATTCCGCGCTCTTGGCGGACACCGATCCGCCGCGCACCTTCGAGTACGAGGGAGTGGAGCGGGCGAGCCGCGCCTACAAGACGACTCGCAACATGGTGACGGCGTGGTGGGACGCCTCGCAGGTCTACGGATGGGACGAGCGCTCGCGGCGCCGCGTGCGGCGCGATCCGGCCGACCCGGCAAAGCTTCTGCTCGAAACCGCCGACGGAGAAGCTCTGCTGCCCATCTTCCGCCAGGCATGCGCTGCGGGAAGCGCTGGCGACGACTGCGATCCGATGCAACCGGAATGGGCCGGCCAGGAAGCTGTGGCGTTCGCCGACAACTGGTCGCTTGGCTTGAGCTTCTACCACAACCTCTTCGCGCGCGAGCACAACGCCATTATCGATGAGCTGCGCCGTCGGGGGCAGGAGGATCCGCAAGCCGATTCGGGTCTCCGCAATCCCGAGCGGCCCGATGAGGCGATCCCCTACAGCAAGATGTCGGACGACGAGATGTTCGAGGTCGCGCGCCTCGTCGTCGCCGCCGAGATCGCCAAGATCCACACGATCGAGTGGACGACGCAGCTCCTCTACGACGAGCCGCTCTACACCGGCATGAACGCGAACTGGTCTGGAGTGTTTGAGGACCATCCGCTTGCCGCCGCAGTGAGCGAGCGGCTGGTCAAGCGGCTCGCCGAGTCGGACGATCCGAAGAAGTCCAACCAGCTCTACTCTGCTTTCGCCGCCGGCTCTGGAATAGTCGGGAACAGAAACAGCCGCAGGTTCCCGCCCTATTTCCCGAAGTGGGCTTCATGGGACCGGTGGAGCATCAAGAACGACGACGACGTAAACGGCGGCGTCAACCACTTCGGGTCGCCGTTCAACTTCCCCGAGGATTTCCCCTCGGTCTACCGGCTGCATGCACTGGTCCCGGACATGCTCGAATACCGGGATCTTGGAGAGCCGAACGCGATCCGGGAGCGCCTCCCCGTGGTCACGACGTTCCGCGGCAAGGCGACCGGGGAAATGCACAAGCGCGGGCTCACGAACATGGCGTTGACTATGGGCCGCCAGCGCCTCGGCGCGCTCCTCCTGCGCAATCACCCGCAGTTCCTGCAGAACCTCGACTTGAGGCCGCGCATGGATACGACCATCGACATCCCGGCGCTCGACATCGTCCGAGACCGCGAGCGCGGCACGCCGCGGTTCAACGAGTTCCGGCGTCAGATCGGCCTCAGGCAGCTCACGAGCTTTGATGATTTCATTGACCTGCGCCTTGAAGACGGTTCGCCGCAACGCAAAGAGCAGGAAGAGCTGGTCGATGCCCTCCGCGAGGTCTACGGGCAGCATCCCTGCGATGCGTCGAAGGTCATCACCGACGCGCAGCTCGATGAAAAAGGCGAGCCGATCAACGACTGCCTCGGCCATCCCGACGGCAGCATGGTCGACAACATCGAGGACCTCGACCTCGTCGTCGGCTTCCACGCCGAGGCGCCGCGCCCGCACGGCTTCGCCATATCGGAGACGCAATTCCACATCTTCATCCTGAACGCGTCACGGCGGCTGTTCGGCGATCGCTTCTTCACGTCGAGCTTCCGCCCGGAGTTCTACACCAAGCTCGGGATCGACTGGGTGATGGAAAACGGCCCCACGGGAAAGCAGTGGGAGGAGGGGGAGCCGAACGGCCACCGGCAGCAGATATTGCCGATGAAGCGCGTACTCCTCCGTGCCATGCCCGAGCTGGCGCCTGAGCTGGCCCTGGTGGTCAACGCCTTCGATCCTTGGGCGCGCGACCGCGGCGAGTACTACACGATCGATTGGAAGCCGCGGGCCGACGCGAAAGACGATCCGGCATTCGCCGAGGACTAGCGGACCGGCGGAACGAGCGCCGGCATCGGGGGGAACGATGGCCTTGCTACTGCGTAATCAGGTCGGAGAGCGTTCGCTTGATTGCCGCGGACGTTCTTTTTGCCCCCCGATCACGCCGGCAGGGCGCCATTGATGCGCAGGGCGGGTAGGCGGGAGTCGGGCACGCTCCAGTCGTTTTATCGGCGGAGTCCGTGGATCAGAGTGCCGCTTGATTTCGTCGATCGGGTCATCACCGCACGTCACTGGATCGGCCTTCTGGACTGGCTGAACGGCTGGCGGTTTTTCCGGCCGGACAGCACGCGGCTCGCGCGCGCCCTCATGGTGGTGACGCGGCCGGTCGGCCGCGCGACGGCGCGGCTCCGCGAACGGAGCCCTGGCTTCCGGCGCGTGGACTGGGCGGTGCGAAAGTCCTTCTGGTCGCTCATCTGGACGGCGACGGTCGCCTATCGCTATCGGCCGCGGCGGCCGTGGATGCCGCGCCGCGAGAAGCCGATCGGCATGGAGCTGCCGACGGCGCGCCATCCGGACTTCAAGGCCGAAGTGTTGCGCTTCCCGGATTCGGTGCCGCTGCAGGAGGCGAGCTTCGGCAGCGACCTTTGGGTGGAGACCCTGCACCTCTTGCAGGACATCTACCCGATCATGGCGCCGCATCAGGACCGCGCGTCGAACGACCCGGAGAAGCGTCTCGCCGAGTGCTACACGCGGCTCTTCCGTTGGATACGGAAGCCGCCGCGATGGCATCCGGACCTCGTCGCGGCGTCCGCCAGGAACAATCTCCTCGGAGCGCTGGCGGTGGGCGGCCCATTCGCCAAGCTTCTTCAGTGCGTCGATGCGGAGAAGGGGCTCTACACCATCGATCTCAGCCACATGAACGAATACCCCGTGCGGGACGGGCTGATGCGGCTAGGCTGCCGCATCAACTACAAGGTCCGTGACGGCGAGATGGCGGTCACCGACATCGTCTACGCCGGAGATTCGGTGAGCCCCGGCGAGCCGCGCTGGGAAACGCTCGAGCAGATCGCGATGGCGTCGCTGGTGACGCACCTGACCGTGTGGCGTCAGGGGATGGAGTATCACGCGTCGGGGCTGGCGGCGTTCCCGGCCGTCACCTACGGCCTGCCGCCGAAGCATCCGATCCGCCGCCTGATGGCGCCGCACATGATCGATACGACCTCGGTCAGCTACTACACGCATCTCACCTTGCGCCGGACCGGCTTCGACGTGACCGGCTTCACCTTCCCGATCGACGTCCTCTTCCACTATTTCAACGAGGGCGCGCGCGCCTTCGACTTGTCGCGCCTCGACATCCGCATCGATAAGCACCGCCGCGGCATCCCCGACACGCTGGATTATCCGTTTCACGTCCAGTCGCTCCGCTACTACGAGCTCTTCGAATCCTATGCGCGCTCCTATGTCGACCTCTACTATCCGTCCGAGGCGGCGCTCGCCCGCGACGCTGCCGTGCATATCTGGTTCGAGGCGCTCGACCGCACCATCCAGAACGGCGTCCGCGGCTACGTGCCGACCCTCGACAAGGCCGGCCTCGTCCGGCTCTGCACCGTCCTCATCTATTCGGTGGTGATCGGCCACGACGAGAATTCCTTATGGGACTACGCGGTGTTCATGCCGACGCTTGTCCACGCCGATGGCCTGCCGATGACGCTTGGCGAAACGCAGTGCGTCAGCAACTTCCAGCTCGTGATATGCTCTGCCGTGAGCGACCTGATGGCGGACTTCAGCTATCTCGCGCTCGACGCCGAAGGGGCGGCGCTGATGCGCCGGCTGCAGCGCGATCTCGCAGCGCTGCAGCATGAGATGGAAACCGGCGACGACAGGTACTGGCTTGTCTATCCGGCCACGCTGAAGTCAAGCGTTGCGTGCTAGGGACGAGGGTGCGCCATGGCGTTCGAGCCGATCTTCCACGAGCTGAAGTTCCGCAATCTGACGGTCAAGAACCGCATTTTCCGGTCGAGCATTTCCGGGCGCTTCGACAATTATGACGGTTCGGGCAACCAAGCCCGCGTCAACTGGGAGACCAAGTTCGCGCGCGGCGGCGTCGGCGCTATCATCACGTCGTTCGTGCCGGTGAGCATCCGCGGGCGGATCGTTCCTGGCTACGCCACGATCGATCACGACGACAAGATTCCGTTCTGGCGGGCGGTCGGCAATTCCGTGCACGAGCACGGCTGCAAGTTCATCCTGCAGCTTAGCCATTCCGGCCGCCAGCAGGACATCGGCGGGGTCGAGAACCAGTACCGCAGGGCGTTGAGTTCGACCGGCAAGACGGAGGCGCTTCACGGGTTCCTCTGCCAGGCGATGACCAAGGAGGAGATCAGGCAGACGGTCGAGCAGTTCGCCGAGGGCGCCAGGCGCGCGCGCGAGGCGGGCCTCGACGGCGTCGAGCTGCACAGCGCCAACGGCTACCTGTTCACGCAGTTCTTCTCATCCGCGATCAACGACCGCAAGGACGAATACGGCGGGTCGCTCGAGAACCGCGCCCGCTTCGGCCGCGAGGTAGTGCGCGCCATCCGCGCCAAGGTCGGCCGCGACTTCCATCTGCAGTTCAAGATTTCCGCCGTCGACTATAGCAACGCCGTTTTCTTCTGGGAGAAGAAGGGCGACGGGCTGCCGGAATCGATCCAGATTTGCAAATGGATGGTCGAGGAGGGCGTCGACGCGATCCACGTCTCCTGCGGCAACATGTTCCCGCATCCGCGCAATCCGATGGGCCCGTTCCCGGCGCGCGAGGGCCTCAAGTGGTACGACGTGATGCTGTCGAGCGGCATGAACACGCATCGCGTCTATTCCTTCTTCCGCAACCCGCTGAAACGCCCGATCTTCAACTATCTGTGGGAGCGCACGCAGGAATCGCTCGACCGAATCGAGGGCGCGAACCTTGCCGACTGCCGCGCCATCCGCGACGTGATCCGGCCGATCGCCTCCGACATTCCGGTGATCTGCACGGGCGGCTTCCAGACCGGCCAGAAGATCGCCGATGCGATCGAGCGCGGCGACTGCGATGCCGTGACGATCGCCCGGCCGCTCATCGCCAACAACGACATGGTCAGATACTTCGAGCGCGGCGAGGAGATACCGGAAAAGCTTCGGTGCACCTATTGCAACAAGTGCCTGATCAACATCCTCGAAAACCCGCTCGCCTGCTACGAGCTGAAGCGCTTCGACGGCGACTACGACCGTATGATCGGCGAGGCGATGACGGTCTACCAACCGAAGCCTTTCCAATAGCGGAAGCGGAGGCCGGCGCATGGCGAGAAGTAGCGATCCACTGACGCCGCTCGAGGCAGCGAGGCGCCGCCGCGCGATCCGGCGAGGCGTGATCGCGCTCGCGGTGCTGATCGTCGTGGTGTTGTTCCTGGGTCAGCGCTACGCGCTGAACCGCCCTGTCGCCTACGACGGCATCGAGGATCACTTCAAATACGGCTCGATCGGCAGCGACATCGAGAACGGCCTGCCGCTTCGCATCATGCAGGTGCTGCCGCGCATGTTCCCGGAATATCTGCCCGAGGGCGCGCGGCAGGATTACACAGCCTTCGGCTTCGTGCAGGAGCCGGATCGCGCGATGCCCATCGGCTTTTCGCAGCGCCGCCGCGTGCTCGACGTCACTGGCCTGAATTGCGCCGTCTGTCACGTCGGACAGGTTCGCGAGTCTCCGGCGTCCGAGCCGCAGACGATTCTGGGCATGCCGGCGAACACCGTCGATCTCCTCGCGTTCTTCAATTTCCTCATCAATTCCGCCGCGGACAACCGATTCACCGCCGACAATCTCATCGAGGAGATGGAGAAGGACGGCGGCATCTTCTTCGTCGACGAGTGGATCTACCGGCTTGCCGTGCCGCAACTGCAGGCGGGAGTGTTGAAGATCGGGGCGCAGCTCGATCGCTTCATGCTTCCCGAGCACCCGGCGTTCGGGCCCGGCCGCGTCGACACCTTCAATCCCTACAAGGTCAACCAGTTCTTCGCCTACTATCCGCCGGGTTCGTTCTCCGATGACGAGCGAATCGGCACGTCGGATTTCCCCGCCATCTGGAATCAAGCCTCACGCGATGGCCTGAACCTGCATTGGGACGGCAACAACGATTCCGTCCGCGAGCGCAATTTCAGCGCCGCCTTCGGGGCGGGCGCGACGCGCGAGAACGTCGACAGCGCCGCCTTCGACCGCGTCACCTCCTGGCTGCAGGATTTGCCGGCGCCGAAATATCCATTCGAGATCGATCAGAGCCTGCTCGCGCGCGGCGAGGAGGTCTATCGCGCCCGCTGCTACGAATGCCACGATTTCAGCGGCGCCGAGATCGGACAGGTCGATCCGATCGAGACGATCGGCACCGACCCGCATCGCCTGAACTCCTACACCGGGAGGCTCGCCGAAATTCAGCACCAGTACGGCGACGGCTACGACTGGGATTTTTCGCACTTCCACAAGACCAACGGCTACGCCAACCAGCCGCTCGACGGCGTCTGGGCGCGCGCGCCCTATCTCCACAACGGCTCGGTGCCGACACTCTGGGATCTGCTCCTCCCGGAGGAGCGGCGGAACGGCGGGCGCGGCTCCTTCTATCGCGGCCATTCGGTCTACGACCCGAAGAACGTCGGCTTCCGCACCGACGTGGAAGACGCCGGTGACGGACGAAAATCCTTCCGCTTCGTGTTCTCCGAGCCCGGCAACAGCAATCGCGGCCACACCGGACCGCGCTACGGCACCGATCTCAGCGACGACGACAAGTGGGCGCTGATCGAATATTTGAAGACTCTATAGCCCATGCCCGCATACCCGAAGACGCGCCGCCGCGAGATTTTGCGGCTTCTGGCGCGTCTCGTGACGGCGCGGCTGCGCAAGCGCGACAAGGGCGAGGCGATCGCCACGTGGCTCGGCGAGCTGACGCGCCGCTACGACAGCCCGAACCTCGTCATCGACCTGATTTTTCGGCGGATGCTCTTCGTCTCCGGGCCGGACCTTTCCGCCCACATCCTCTCGGCCCCGCCATCGAGCGATTCCTTCGTCGCCGGCACGATGAAGAAGAAGGCGATGTCCTTCCTCGCGCCGCACGCGCTGACGATCGCCGAGGACGCTGAATGGCGGGCGCTCCGCCCCTACAACGAAAGAATCCTCCACACCGGAAAACCGCATCCGCACCTGCCGGCGGTCCTTGCCGCGGTGCGGAGGTCCTTTGGCGGACGGCCGGTCAGGAACATCGTGGAAATCCGCCGGCGGATGGGCGAGGCGATGCTCGCCGTCGTGTTCGGCGAAGGCAACGCGCCGGCTCACCTCATTGACGATATCCAGGAACTGTTCGCCGAGGTCGGCCCGAAGACCGCGCTCATCGGCAGCCGCAAGCGCGCGCTGCGCAACCGCTTCCAGGAAGAACTCCGCCGCCTGTGGCGAAGCGGCGCGGGAAGGGGGCAGCCGTCGCTTCTCTCGCTCGCGCACGAGGCGGAGGCCGCGGTCGGGAGCCCGCACGGGAGCGAGGAGGCGCTCGTCGACCAGATTCCGCACTGGATGTTCACCTTCACGAACTCCGGCTCCGATCTCCTCGCCCGGTCGCTGGCGATGATTTTGGCCCGGCCGGACTCGCTCGCCCGTGCGCGCCGCGAGATCGCTGCGGCAGGAGCGCTTGACGATCCCGCGAAGATCGGCGCGCTCTCCTATCTCGAAGCGTGCATCGTGGAGACAGGACGCCTCTTTCCGCCGGTCGCGATCACGTCCCACCGCGCGGCGCGCCGCGATTCATTCGGGGGCGCCGAAATCCCGGCTGGAACCGAAACGCTGCAATTCTTCCCGTTCAACAACCGCGATGTGTCGCGCGACCCGCACGCCTCCTACTTCCGGCCGGAGCGCTGGCTCGATCCGGACGATGCCGTGCACGGTCTTTACCCGAACCTCTTCCTGAGCGGCGCGCGCGCCTGCCCGGGCCGCACCCTCGTCATGTTCGTCGAAAAAGCCGCGCTTGCGCTGCTCATCCGCGACGGCGGCGTCCAGGCGCGCAACGCGCTCAGCCGCGACCCGCTGCCCTTCTCATTCCCCGCCGAATGCCTTGAGTTCTAGCCGAGCACCCTAAGTAGCTGCGATTACTGAAGTCCTTGTTTCCGAAAATAGCGGCTTGTGTTTCGCTGCGTCGTTCACTATATGTCTGCCCAATTTCACTCCAGCGCGAGGCGCAGACTGCAATGGCAAAACAGGAAATTCCCAATCAAGATGATCCGAAGCGGAGCAAGGTAAGTCAGACCGAGTTCCCGAACAACACTCTCGCGGCCGCCCTTCGGATCGCGCAGGCAATCTGGGACAACTTCGCCGGGCGCGGCGCGGCTCCGCACCAGATCGCGATGGCCATCGACATGAGCCCGACGAGCGGCACGTGGCGAAACCTGTGCGGCTCCTCGATCGCGTACGGCTTGACGGAGGGCGGGTACGCCGCGCCTCAGATCACCCTGACGGACCTCGGCCGGCGCATCGTCGCGCCCACGGAGGAGGGTGATGACGCCAATGCGATGGTCGAGGCTGTGCTTCAGCCGAGGATCGAGAAGGAGTTCTTCGAGCGATACAACAAGGCGAAGTTTCCCAAGCAGGACATCGGTCAGAATGTCCTTGTCTCGATGGGTCTGCCGAAGGACCGTGCGCCCCGCGCCTTTGATATTCTCCAAGAGAATGGAAATGCCACGGGCATCATTCTGGACACAAAGAGCGGTCCGTTTGTCGCGATCGACAACCCGGCTCCCGTTCGGCGGCCTGTGGAGGCCGCACCTGACGGCGAGGAGGACGATGAGCCCGTCGACCCGGTGGCACCTACTCAGATCGACACGCGCGTCACGAAAGACACCAACGGCGAGCAATTGCCGAAGAAGAAGCAGCTCTTCGTCGCTCACGGCAAGAACCACAAGCCGCTCGACGATCTGAAGAAGATACTTCAGCAGCTGAAAATCCCCCACAAGGTCGCCGTTGACGAGGCCAACGCCGGTCGCCCGATCTCCAAGAAGGTCGCGGACCTTATGCACGAATGCACGGCCGGCATCTTCATCTTCACGCGCGATGAGAAGTTCTCGCGCGACGACGACAAGGGCAATCAGGTCGAGGTGTGGCGGCCGAGCGAGAACGTCGTCTACGAGCTCGGTGCGGCGAACTACCTTTGGGACAAGAAGATCATCATCCTGCGCGAGGACGGAGTGAACTTTCCGTCGGATTTCAGCGACCTCGGATACATCACGTTCAAGGACGGGGAGCTGGAGAGCAAGGGGATGGAAATCCTCAAGGAGCTAATCGCATTCGAGCTGGTCACGATCGGCGCGTAGGGATCACGCGAAGCAGGGCGCAAACGCGTAAGCGCTACGTCGGGCGTGACGGTCTCGTGCAATTTGTTGCCACGGATGTTGCCACGGCGCCTGAAACGCGAAGGGGGTCGGCCTTTGTTCCGGCTAACTCCCTGAAAAAATGGCTCCCCGGGCCGGACTCGAACCAGCGACCCAGCGGTTAACAGCCGCTTGCTCTACCGACTGAGCTACCGGGGATCGAAGTCGCATATATTGCAACGGGGCTTGCCATTGCAAGCTTGCCGGGCCATTTGAGCCGGTCGGCGCGGTCCTGCCGTAGCGGCGCGTTAGGGAGTGCGAGTTTGACGAGCATGGCTGAAGAAACAGGCGCCGGCCGCGGATCGGGGGTCAGGCTCGGCTCCTACAGGCTGCCGCTGCCGCGTTCGCGGCTCCTCAGGATCGCGATCGGCAGCCTGCTCATCCTCTTCGGCCTGTTCGGCTTTCTTCCGATCCTCGGCTTCTGGATGGTGCCGGTCGGGCTGCTCATCCTTTCCGTCGATATCCCGCGCGTGCGGCGCTGGCGCCGGCGCTTCGCCGTCTGGTACGCGCGGAGATACCCCAAGACCGCCGCCAAACTCCACATCCGCGAAAACGGCAACGACAACGGCGTGGGGAAGCCGGCCCGTCAGTAGCGGGCGGCGAGCCGCCTTCGCCTCGCCGCGCGCCTTGACGGAGCGGGCATCCTCGGCAATAAGCGCTGCATGAACGGCGAAATCGGCGCGTCTTCACGCGCTATTTGCACAATCGGGATTATTTGCAGCTAGCAGACCTGCTGGCTGGCGCCGTTCGCTCGTTCCTCCCAAGTGACAGTCCGAACAACGCCCGGCCAGCGGCCGGAGCGAGTCTATGGCTGACCAGAACGGGACCTCGCCGCGCCGAAGCGGCCTTGGCCGCGAAGGCGGGTTCAAGGGGCTTCGCCTCCACAACACGCTGACGGGCGGGAAGGAGGATTTCGTTCCGCTCGACCCGGCGAACGTGCGCATGTACGCGTGCGGCCCGACCGTCTACGACTACGCCCACATAGGCAACGCGCGGCCGGTCATCGTCTTCGACGTGCTCTTCCGGCTGCTCCGCTATCTCTATCCAGAACCGGAGCACCGCGTCACCTATGTCCGCAACATCACCGACGTCGACGACAAGATCATCCACCGCGCGGCGGAGGACGAGGTTTCGATCGAAGCGCTTACCGAAGGAACGATTGAGCAGTTCCATGCAGATGCCGAAGCGCTTGGCTGCCTCACACCAACCCACGAACCGCGGGCTACCAAGTACATCGCCCCCATGAGGTCGATGATCGAAACGCTCGTTGGACAGCAAAACGCCTATGTCGAAGCGGATCACGTTCTATTCAACGTCTCCAGCTTCCCGGACTACGGGCAACTTTCGAAACGCACGCTCGACGAGATGATCGCTGGCGCTAGGGTGGAAGTCGCCCCCTACAAGCGAAACCCGATGGACTTCGTGTTGTGGAAACCGTCCGACCAGCGGAAGTCCAACATCCTTCTGCCGAAGTGGAAGAGCCCTTGCGACATCGAAATGCCAGGCCGGCCGGGCTGGCATATTGAGTGCTCGGCAATGAGTGCCGAATTGCTGGGCGAGACCTTCGACATCCACGGCGGAGGCATTGATCTCGTTTTTCCGCATCACGAGAACGAGATCGCCCAATCGCGTTGCGCCCATCATACAACGGAAATGGCGCGCTACTGGCTGCACAACGGTTTCTTGCAGGTCGAAGGCCGCAAGATGGCGAAGTCGGAGGGGAATTTCGTCACGATCCGGGATTTGCTTGCCGACTGGCCGGGCCAAGTGCTGCGTCTCGCGATGCTGATGACGCACTATCGGGAGCCAATCAACTGGACCTGGGCACAGGTATCACACGCGGAACTTGAGCTTTCTTATTGGACTGCAAACCCACAGTTCGCCATCGAGGCGCACCAAGTGACGATCGAGCGCCAGCAAGGGAGATTTAGGAATGTCGTCCCTGAGGAATTCGTCGCCGCGCTGATGGACGACCTCAATACACCAGCCGCGATCACAGTCATTCGCAGGACGGCCGGTCGGGGTACATCCGACCCGTTGATTCAAAGGCAAATCTATCTAATGGGCGAGTTGCTCGGACTGTTTCGGCTGAATGCCCTTGGTGTCCTCACTCGGCCGATATTTGAAGGGGCGTTGCGGCCGGAAGTCGTAGAACTCGCAAGCAAGCTTAGGGCCGCGGTGGCGAACGGGTTCGCAGGAACAATCGCGAAATTGAAGGAGGATATTCGCGGCCTCGGGGGCGATGCACATGTCCACACTGATGGGTGGGTCGAAGTGCGGTCGCGAGATGCCGATCTAGACGGGCAAGTACGGGCGAAAGTCGATGCTCGCGCCGCCGCCCGCAAAGCCAGAAACTTCGCCGAGGCTGACCGCATCCGCGCCGAGCTCGACGCCATGGGCATTCAGCTCAAGGACTCAAAAGACCCGAAAACCGGCGAGCTCGTCACCACCTGGGAGGTGAAGCGATGACGGGCTTGGCGCGAGAAGCGCGGCGCGCTTCTCCCTCCCCGCAAGGGGGAGGGAAGGAGCCTGCATGACCAGCAGTCCCGAAATCCGCATCACCGGCGGGTGCCAGTGCGGGGCGGTGCGTTATGCTCTGCACGCGCAGCCGGATAACCCGCACATCTGCCATTGCCGCATGTGCCAGAAGGCGTTCGGCTCGTTCTTCGCGCCGCTGACGGGAGTCCCTCTCACCGCTTTCGAGCTGACGCGCGGCGCGCTCTCGATCTTCAAAAGCTCGGACCCGACTGAGCGCGGCTTCTGCGCGAATTGCGGCACGCCGCTCACCATCCACGATGTCGACTCGCTGCGGATCGCGGTGTCGATCGGGTCGCTCGACCGGCCGGAGAACGTCCCGCCGTTGAAGCAGTACGGAATCGAGGGGCGACTCTCCTGGTTCGCGACGCTTCCGTCCCTTCCCGGCGACAAGACCACCGAGGCGGACAATCCCGAGCTTGCCGCGAAGATCGCCGCGTCCAACCACCAGCATCCAGACCATGACACGGCCGAATGGCGGCCGGTAACGGGAGGTAGTCGATGGCCGACGTCAGAATGACCGGCGGGTGCCAGTGCGGGGCAGTGCGCTACGCGCTGCATGAGCAGCCCGGCGACCCGCACATCTGCCACTGCCGCATGTGCCAAAAAGCGTTCGGCTCGTTCTTCGCGCCGCTGACGGGCGTGCCGCAGGAGAAATTCGAGCTGACCCGCGGAAAACTTTCGATCTTCAAGAGCTCCGACCAGACCGAGCGCGGCTTCTGCAGTAATTGCGGCACGCCGCTCACGTTCCACTACGTCCACTCGCCGCGGATCGCGGTATCGATCGGCTCGCTCGACGAGCCGGAGAAGATCGCGCCGCGCACGCAGTACGGCATCGAGGGGCGCCTCTCCTGGTTCGCGACGCTGCCGTCTCTCCCCGGCGACAAGACGACGGAAGCTGACAATCCCGAGCTTGCGGCGAAGATCGCCGCTTCGAACCACCAGCACCCGGACCATGACACGGACCGATGGCCTCCGGAAGGAGCGGGCCGATGAAAAAGGAACGCCTCTACCTCTTCGACACGACGCTGAGCAGCCCGTTCGCGCGCAGCCGCGAAGCATGCGAGCACGAACAAACGGAAGAACCCGTCGCGCAAGTGAGGCAGGTGCGCGATGAGTAAGGAACGCCTCTACCTTTTCGACACGACGCTGCGCGACGGCCAGCAGACGCCCGGCATCGACTTCTCCGTCGAGGACAAGATGCTCGTCGCCGAGATGCTCGACGATATCGGCATCGACTACGTCGAGGGCGGCTATCCCGGCGCCAATCCAACCGACACGGCGTTCTTCTCCGAACGGCGGACGCGCCGGGCAAAATTCACCGCCTTCGGCATGGTGAAGCGCGCCGGCCGCTCCGTCTCCAACGATCCCGGCGTGCAGGACCTCCTCGACGCCAAGGCTGACGCGATCTGCTTCGTCGCCAAGGCCTGGGACTATCACGTCAAGGTGGCGCTCGGCTGCACCAACGACGAAAACCTCGAGTCGATCCGCCAATCGGTCGCGGCTTCCGTCGCGGCCGGCCGCGAAACCATGCTCGACTGCGAGCATTTCTTTGACGGGTTCAAATCCAACCGGGATTACGCGCTCGCCTGCGTCGACGCCGCGCTCGGTGCCGGCGCGCGGTGGGCTGTTCTCTGCGACACCAACGGCGGCGCGCTTCCCGACGAGGTGGAGGCCATCGTGGGCCAGGTGGTCGCCAGGTTCGGTGGCGAGCGGATCGGAATCCACACGCACAACGACACCGGCCAGGCGGTGGCGAATTCGCTCGCGGGGATAAGAGCGGGCGCGCGCCAAATACAGGGCACGCTCAATGGGATAGGCGAGCGCTGCGGCAACGCCGACCTGACCACCATCATCCCGACGCTGCTTCTGAAGAAGCCCTACGCCGAGCGCTTCGAGACGGGCATCTCGCCAGAGTCGCTCAAGAACCTGACGCACGTCTCGCGCGCCTTCGACGAGCTGCTGAATCGCGCGCCGAACCGCCAGGCGCCCTATGTCGGCTCCTCCGCCTTCTCTACCAAGGCCGGCATCCACGCCTCCGCCATCCTGAAGGCGCCCGAGACTTATGAGCATGTCCCGCCGGAATCGGTCGGCAACCGCCGCCGCGTGCTCGTCTCCGACCAGGCGGGGAAATCCAACCTCGTCTCGGAGTTGGAGCGTTTCGGGCTTGCGATCGACCGCGCCGATCCGCGCCTCGACGGCCTCCTCGCGGAGATCAAGGAGCGCGAGGCGCAGGGCTACGCCTATGAAGGCGCCGACGCGTCGCTCGAGCTGCTCGCCCGCCGCCGCCTCGATAAGATGCCGCTCTTCTTCAAGGTCGAGGGCTTTCGGGTGAACGTCGAGCGTCGCTTTGACGCGACGGGGCGGCTCAAGACCGTGGCCGAGGCGGTGGTGAAGGTCAACGTGAACGGCGACCGGCGCATGTCGGTGGCGGAGGGGAACGGCCCGGTCAACGCGCTCGACCTCGCGCTCAGGAAGGACCTCGGCGAGCTGAACCCGTGGATCGATGACCTCGAGCTGGTGGATTACAAGGTACGTATCCTGAACGGTGGCACCGAGGCCATCACGCGCGTGCTCATCGAAAGCCGCGACCGGGAGGGCAACCGCTGGCTCACCGTCGGCGTATCGTCGAACATCATCGACGCATCCTTCGAGGCGCTGCTCGATTCGCTGAACTACAAGCTCATCAAGGCTTCTGCCGGCCCGCTTCGCACCGCCGCCGAGTAGTGCGTCGCCACCTCCACAGCGCCCCAGCAAATCGCGTGGGCCTGTGCGAAACGCTACATTCTTTTGTGCTGGGGTTTCCGAACGTTTTCTCGCGATTCCACCTCGAAAGGAGGGATCTGATGAGCAAACGTTCAACCGCCGCGCTGGCTCTCGCTTGCATGACGATCGCCGGCGCATCGTCCGCCGCGGAACTTGCGCCAGGAGCCGGGCATAGCGTCATGCTCGCCGAGTTCACCGGCACGCTCTACTACACGGTGGAGCCCGATGGATTCCGGGTGGTCGCGACTCTTGCGTCTGGCGCCGAAGGGCTACCGATCCGCTTCGAGTCCACGCTCGCGTCCGGTCAACGCTTCGTCCTTTCGGTGCCGCGCGCCGTCGGCGAGGAGCCGCTGGAGTTCGTGGTCGTCCGCAACGGCGATCTTCTGGTCGTGTCGGATGATTCCGCGGCTGCGCCTGTCGTCCCTGCCGCCAGCGGATCGGCCGCGGTGGCCGCAAAGAACTGACGCTCGACTCGTGCAGAGCCGGCGTCGGAACGGCGACGCGTTCCGGCGAAGCCTACATCCGGCTGAGCGGTTCGGCGGACGCCGCCTTCTCGAGCTCCGCCTGCGGACGCTCCGCCGCGGCGCGCTGCAACATCGGGACGATGTCCTCCGCGCGCTCCGCGACGAGGCATGAGACCTCGAACTCGCTCCTGATGTAGCGCTCGCGCCGCATCTCATCGAGAAGGCGGATGAAGGGGTCCCAGAAGCCGCCGATATTGGCGAGGAGCACCGGCTTTTCATGCCGCCCGAGCTGCGCCCAAGTCATCTGCTCGACCAGCTCCTCCAGCGTTCCGACCCCGCCGGGGAGCGCAGCAAACGCATCGGCGCGCTCGAACATCTGCATCTTTCGCTCGTGCATGTCCTCGGTGACGATGGTCTCGGTCAGGTCCGGCATAAGCCGCTCGCGCCGCTCCAGGAAGCGCGGGATGATGCCGGTGACCGCGCCGCCCGCATCGAGCGCGGCGCGCGCCAGGATGCCCATCAGCCCAACCGAGCCGCCGCCATAGACGAGGCCGACGCCGTTCTCGGCCATGGCGCGGCCGAGAATCCGCGCAGCTTCAGCATGCGAAGGATTCGTCCCGAGGCCGGAGCCGCAGTAGACGCAGACGCTCTTCAGAATACCCATGCCGCAAGGCATGGCATTGAGGCGAATTGTAATCAAGCGCGCCACGACCGGTCGAAACGCCTCCTTGTCCGGCCTTGAGCGCTGCCGCCGAGCGTCATAGAAGCCTCAAGGACGTTCCGTTCGATTCCGAATCGAGGTTGGTTGCGTTCGATGCCACGCCCGCTCGCCGCGCTTGCGATTCTCTTCGCCATCGTCATCTTGGGCGCGGCGGCGTTTCTCTATCAGGCGGACCGCCGGGCGGTGCGGGAACTCGCGCAGGGTTCGCGTCCTGTCGCCGTCGAGCCTCCGGCTCCGGAAACGGCCGCCACAGAGGAGCCTGCGCCTGGGCCTGCCCCCGCGGAAACGGCGGAGGCCGAAGCGCCCGCGCCTGAGGAAGGGACGACGGCTGAAGAGGAGCCCTTGACCGAAATCGCCGTCGCTCCTGCACCGGAGCAAACCGAACGCGCACCTGCCGAAGCCCAGACCGAGGAGGAACTCGCTGCGCCCGCGACGCCGGTCCGGCCTGCCGAGCCCGAAGTTGCCGCGCCCGCGCCTGAGGAACCGGTGACAGCCGAAGAGGAGCCCTCGACCGAAGTCGCCGCCGCTCCCGCGCCGGAAGAACCCGAAGCGGCGCCCACTGAAGCCCCGGCCGAGGAGGAGGTCGCTGCGCCGGCGAAGCCGGTCAGCCCTGCCGAGCCCGAAGTTGCCGCGCCCGCGCCTGAGGAACCGGTGACAGCCGAAGAGGAGCCATCGACCGAAATCGCCGTCGCTCCCGCACCGGAGGAATCCGAACCCGCACCCGCCGAAGCTCCGACCGAGGAGAAAGTCGCCGCGCCCGCGACGCCGGTCCTGCCTGCCGAGCCCGAAGTTGCCGCGCCCGCGCCCGAGGAAACGATAGCGGACGTGGAGGAGCCCTCGATCTTGCTGAAGCCTGGACAGGTAGCGACCTCCGATCTCGGCCCGGCGGCGGAAGGTTCGCCCGGTGCGTCGTCGGAACTGCTGGTCGCGCGCGTTGAGGCGAGGACGGAGGAACCACCGGTCGCCGCGGCCGCCGCCCCGCCGGGCGCGACTGAGCCAACAGGTCCGCGGGTCGCGCGCGTTGAGGCGAGGGCGGAGGAACCGCCGGTCGCCGCGGCTTCCGCTCCGCCGGGCGCGACTGAGC
>JBOHKB010000190.1:0-3916 GCA_050728815.1 Propylenella sp. | reverse complement strand
CAAGGTCGCTCGTCGGCATGCGGCGTCACGTTGACCACGTAAGCCATATGCGGGCCTGGGCCGAGAGCGACCGCGTCAACCCGATTCTGTCTCAGCATCGACTGAAGAGTCTGCAGATGCATCGAATATCTCCTACGCCGAGCACGGGTGTTCAAAACGCGTTGCCCTGTAGGCAATCACTTCGGCCTTCGAGGGCGTCTCATGAGGGCATGAACCGCGCGAACAACGTGCAGGATTATGCGTGCGCCGTCTACGGTATGGTGGTGGGCACTCCCGCGCGTTGTAAATCATCTGCGGATTGATGTCGGGCCAAGGGTCGACGCTCGCCGCCTCACCCGCCCTCGATATATCCGCATCCCCAATGCGGCGATAGCCGGCAGTGGCGGGGGGGAGCCGCCATTAATTGAGTCGACCTCGATCGAACCGAATTCTGAAGCGCGCCTAGTCAAGGTGTTGAGATCGCACGAATCGGGAGCGACGCAAGTTTGGAGGTATTTCGCCCATCGAACTGACTTCAAGAGTTCACGCCGCGTCGCGCTCTTCGGCCCAGCCCTCCGACAGCACCTCCGCCTGAGCCAGCACAGTCAGCGTCGCCTTCTCCTGCTTGTCCGGCGGGTAGCCGTATTTTCGGAGGATGCGCTTCACGAGAACCCGCAGCTGCGCCCGGACATTCTCCCGCACGGTCCAGTCGATTGTCACGTTCGCGCGAACCGTGGCGACAAGCTCGCGAGCAATGGTGCGGAGCGCCTCGTCGCCAAGCACTTTGACGGCGCTGTCGTTGGTCTCCAGCGCGTCGTAGAAGGCGACCTCATCTTCGGTCAGGCCAAGCGCCTCACCGCGCCTTCCCGCTTCCCGCATGTCCTTCGCAAGCTGGATCAGTTCCTCGATGACCTTGGCCGACTCGATCGCGCGATTCTGATAGCGCCGCAAGGACTGCTCCAGCATCTCGGAGAACCGCTTTGCCTGGACGACGTTGCGACGGGAACGGGTGCGAATCTCGCCCTTCAGCAGCTTCTGCAATAGCTCGACGGCCAGATTCCGCTGCGGCATGCCGCGAATTTCGGCGAGGAACTCGTCTGAGAGGATCGAGATGTCGGGCTTCCTCAGCCCAGCGGCGGCGAAGATATCTACGACTTCCTCCGAAACCATCGCCTTGGAGATGATCTGCCGGATCGCGTGGTCGAGTTCCTCATCCGTCTTGCGCTCGCCCGCCGCACCCTTGGCGAGCACCGCCCGCACCGCCTGGAAGAAGCCCACATCGTCGCGGATGCGGATTGCCTCCTCGTGCGGCACTGCCAGCGCGAAAGCCTGCGAAAGCTCAGTCACGGCGCGCAGCAGCCGGTTCTTCCCATCCTTCTGCGCAAGGATGTGCTCCTGCGCAGCCGGCAGCAGCGAGAGTTTCTGGCGAGGCGTGCCGGTGACCCAGCGCGACCAGTCGAAGCCGTGGAAGAGCGCCACGCACACCTCGTGCTTTGAACGCATCAGCGCAATTGCGTCGTCCTGGTCGATCGCTGTTCGTCCCGTGCCGCCGGCCTCGGTGTAGGTCGCGAGCGCCCGCCGCAGTTCGTCGGCGAGGCCGAGATAGTCGACAACCAGCCCGCCTGGCTTGTCCTTGAAGACGCGGTTGACGCGTGCGATCGCCTGCATCAACCCGTGCCCGCGCATCGGCTTGTCGACGTACATCGTGTGGAGGCTCGGCGCGTCGAAGCCGGTCAGCCCCATGTCGCGCACGATGACGATCTTGAAGTGGTCGCCGGCGTCGCGAAAGCGATCGGTCAGCGTTTCGCGGCGCGACTTGCTGCGGATGTGGTTCTGCCAGTCGAGCGGATCGGAAGCCGAGCCGGTCATCACGACCTTGAGCGCGCCCTTAGCATCAACCTCGCTGTGCCATTCCGGCCGTAGAGCGACGATCTCGTTGTAGAGGGCGACCGCGATGCGGCGGCTCATCGTGACGATCATCGCCTTGCCATCCATAGCCTCCAGGCGCTTCTCGAAATGATCGACGAGATCGCGCGCGACGAGCTTGATCCGGCCCTCGGAGCCGACCACCGCCTCGAGCTGCGCCCATTTGCTCTTGAGTTTTTCGACGCGGGCAACCTCCTCGCCCTCCGTCGCTTCCTCGAACTCGGGGGCGATCTTTGGCGGCTCGGAGGGTCTAGGTCCAGCTTCCCAAACCGGCTCTCGTAGTAGATTGGCACCGTCGAGATCGCTCGCAATTTCGCCGATCTTGTCGCTGCGCGCTGCCTTCGGATCGTATCTGTAGCCGGCTATCGCCATGCCGATGATCAGTTTGAGCAGGCTTTCTCGCTCCCGGGTGCTCAGACCCTTCTCGGGCGCGGCGGGCGACACAGTCACTTTCGTGGCGATCGCCTGGAATTCCTTCAGCTGGGCCAGCAGCCTTGGCCCAGTACTCGAAGTCAGCGCGCGCGTAGGGCTGGTTAAAGACGCGGGCCTGTTCTTCCTTCTTCGCTCGATCCAGTATTTCGGCAAGTTCCTTTTGTCTCTCCTCAGCGCATCGTGCCACCAGTTCGCTTCGAGGAAGTTTCCTTAGTTCCACACGATACGCCATGGCCGCGTCTATCGTCTCCTTAACTGCGGGCGGCACCGGGCGCAGAGATTTCCGCTCCTCACGAATGGCACGAGCGATCGGGCCCACGGGAAAGCGCCGCTCGACAAGGTACGTTATCTGGTGCTTCTCAAAATCAGCCATTGACGGGACGCGCGGACCGAGGACTGCCAGACGGGTGAAACTGCCCTTGCCCGCCTCAGATCAGAATGGAGTATGAACGTATTCCACCGACAAATTCTCGCCCGGGATGGGGAAGCGGGTGGGGTACGCTCTAAACGATCTCTGATAATCGTAATAAATTCAACATATTATCGGATTTAGCTGGCGGAGGGAGCGGGATTCGAACCCGCGTTACGGTTTCCCGTAAACACGCTTTCCAAGCGTGCGCCTTCAGCCACTCGGCCACCCCTCCGGGTGCGCCTCATGTATTCCGCGCCTCTCCCCTCCGCAAGGCGAGCCGCCTCGGCCTGGACATTGAGCGGAGCCGCGAGGCCCGGGCGATTGCGGGCCGAGCCGATCCGCCCTACCTATTCGCCATGCTTCGCTTCGTCGCCCGCTTCGTCGGATTCTGGCTGGTCGCGGCGGCGCTGGTCGCGGCGGTCGTGGACGGCGCCAAGTCGATCGCCGCCTCGTCGCTGGTGATGACGCCGCTCATCGAGACCTGGACGATCGTCGCTACCTTCTTCGGCTGGGAGGAGCTGGCGGAGGCGACGCCGCCGAGCGCGCCCTGGCCGCTCGACGTCTTTCTTGCCTGGCTGTTCGCCGCTCCCACCGTCGCTTTACTTGCCGTCATCGGCGTGAGCCTCCTACTGCTCGGCGCCAGGCGGCGACGTCCATCCCTCAGCCGCGAGTTCGCGGCCTGACGTGCCCCGGAGGCCCAAGATGCTACTCTTCGGTTCCAAGAACCTTGCCATGCCCCGCCCCGGCGAGGCGCTCCCTGGCCGCAGCGCGCCAATCCCGACCGCCGAGACTCATTTCGTGAGCGGCCGGCCGCTGAAGGGCCCTTACCCGGAGGGGACGGAGAAGGCGCTCTTCGGCCTTGGCTGTTTCTGGGGCGCCGAGCGCATCTTCTGGAAGATTCCGGGAGTATACGTGACCGCCGTCGGCTATGCGGGCGGCGTGACGCCGAACCCGACCTACCAGGAAGTCTGCACCGGAAAGACCGGGCACAACGAAGTCGTCCTCGTCGTCTTCGACCCGAAGGCCGTCGCCTACGCCGAGCTTCTCAGGCGCTTCTGGGAGGCTCACGACCCGACGCAGGGGATGCGGCAGGGAAACGACGTCGGCACACAGTACCGCTCCGGCGTCTATGTCTTCAGCGAGGAGCAGCGGCGGCAAGCGGAAGCC
>JBOHKB010000189.1:0-3376 GCA_050728815.1 Propylenella sp. | reverse complement strand
GAATATCCACGTGCATATGTGGTGATAGCGGGAGACAGGTTCTTGACAATCGGTCCTACCGTGGACGGTTTACTCCAACCTGTCACCCGATATTTCCCGTCTTGATCAGTGATTGCGCTATCAACGTGCACACATACAGTGCTGGCGTGCGCAAACGCGGGGACTTGACCCTCCCATTTCACTACGACGATTACGCCTGGAATAGGCTTGTTGCTGCCTTCCTCAACCACCTGGCCAACGACAGGGCCTCCGGAGAGACCGCACGCATTCAGCGGGAACAACAACAGAGCAATAGCGAGGTGACGGAGACTTACCGTGGTGGCGCGTCTCTCATGGTTGCACTTCATCACATTTGCCTCACATTTCATCGATTCGCCATACACCATCTTCGCCTCTGACGAGGTAGATCAGGAACGCCTGCGGGCCTGCGGGCGTATTGCGAATGAGTGCGTATTCGGCGAAGGTATCGCTGATCGTTCCATCCTGGATGGTGCCAAGCTGGTCCACGACTGACGGCAGCCGTGGCCCCAGCGCCGTAAACACCGCTCTATACCTCTCGCTGACATTGGCTGTGAATCCGGCAAGCGCGCCCTCGATATCGCCTCCTCGAAGCTTTGCCATCGCCCCAGAATAAACGGCGCGGAGCTTTGTGTCGGTGGCTGCCAGGCTGGCCGCGACAATGACTTGCGCCGAGCTATGCACATTGCCCTGGTTGTCGGTCACACTGAAGCGGGCTTGGTAGGCGCCCGGGGTCGCATACGTGTGTTGCAGTAGGACCTTGGGATCCGTGGAGACTGCATCGGTCGTGCCGTTGCCGTCGTAGTCCGCTTCGATACGTGTCACCGTGCCGCTGGCTAGGCTGACGCCAAAGCTCACCTGCATCGGCGCTATCCCCTGTTGGCGGCTTACCGATACCTGGACGGAGCTCGGCCCGCTGCTGGTCACGGTGATGCTTTCGGTTGCCGCTGCAAGATCGGAGGAGGTTGCCGTGACGCTGATCGGGTTGCTGCCGGGGCGTAGCGGTGCCTGCGCGTAGAAGCGATTGCCGTCGGTCGCTGCTAGGGTGCCATTCACAGTGATACCTGTGTTTGGCGGTCCTTGAAACGTCCCGGTGACTAAGACTGTATCGCCGGCGATTACGGCGCCGCTCGCCGGTGATTCGATAGTCACGCTTACCGGGACGAATGTGAGCCGAAGGATCACGCCGGCGGAATTGCCAGCCTTATCGATAGCGGATAAGGCGAGCGTATTAGACCCGGGAGCGAGGGTCACGGAAAAGCTAAATGCGCCGCCGGTTTGGACCGACCCGTTCAGGATCACGCTGGCCTGCGCGTCGTCGACGGTACCGTGGACGATTGCTTGCGGGGCTTGAAAGGCGCTGCCATCGGCGGGGCTCAAGGTGACGAAGCGCGGTGCCACGGTATCGACGGTGAAAGTATTGGAAATCGCGTCCGATTCGTTTCCGAAGGCATCCTTGGTATGCGCGATGAAGGTGTTGGGGCCCTCTGGAAGTCTGGCGGGCGGGGTGTGGTGCACTTCGCGCGAGGAGGGGTCGAACTGGAAGGCGCCGCCGAGCTCCTGGCTATTCAGCGTGGCGGATAGCTGGTAGGCGTTGAAGTACTCCGGAGGAAAGCTGCACGCTTGGCCGTTGCATGCGGCGCCATATCCGAGGCGAAGCTCCGGTTGCGGATTGTTAGTAAGAGCGTCCTTGGGCGGACGCACCAGCGTCAAGGTGGGCTTGACCTTAAACGCTGGAACGCCCAGTGCCTCGTTGCCGTCGCGTGCCGCGAAGCGCACGACGAATTGCCCGGCATCCGTGAATCGACTGACGGAACGCTCGGAGCCCAGCCAGAGAGAACGCGCTACCGGGTCAAACGCGAGCTTGTGCGGCTTGCGCAGGTTGCGCCGCTCGAGATCGATCTCGTGCATTTGTTCGCCCGTGCGCGAGAATGCAAGCAGTTCATCGCCGTGCGTTACCCAGACGTTTCCGGACAAGGGGTCGAGGGCGAACGCGCTGATTTGACGTCGTACATGGATGCGAAGCGGCGGCGCGTCGGGCTCCGACATCTGCAGCCGCGCGAGATCGTCCTCGTCGACGATCCAGATGACGCCGCCGATGCTGTCTACTGCGAAGAAGCGTGCGTCGGCAGCAAGATGCCGTGACAGGGCATAGCGCGCCAGCAATGCCCCTTGCGAGTCGAAATGCCAGAGATCGCGCTTGCCGAGAACCCAGAGGGTTCGGTCGAGCGCTGCTTGCAGACGGCGTACTTCGCCGGGCGCGGAAAATCTGGCGAGCAGCTCGCCGGTCGAAGAAATGCGGAAAATCCAGCGGTCGTCGCTGATCCAGAGCGCGCCGTCAGAAGGATCGACCTGCAGGTGCTCGGCCTCATCGAGCCGCGGATCCAGGCGCCCCAGATGGATGACACGCTCAAGAGAACCGTGCGCGTCGAGGCGCAGCAGCCTGCGATCATGCTTGTCCAGAGTCCACACGCCGCAGTCGTCAGCGTTCATGACGAGCCTATGCGCATTGCGCAGCGGCGCTGTTGCTACGATCTGATTGGTCTCGGTACTGACCCGGCGGATGTAATCGTCATCGACATACCAGACGCACGAGGTCGCACGTGCATGCAGAGACATTGCTGCAAGCAGCAATAGCCCAGCGGCTCGATGCGCCTTCCCCACGCCCCCCTCCGCGACGAAGAGATAAATACAGCGAGTTCTTTCTCAACGAGTGTGCTAGGGCGCGGCTTTGTAGTCAAAGGGAAAGAAAACGGGGTCTGTCCCCATTTTGTAAGGGCAGGACCTTACGCAGTTGTGAGTCGGGTACCGGCGAGGCGGTCGTGAAGAAACTGTCCGTCGCGATCGAAGAAAGCCCACAGGACAGAAAGCAAAGTCGGTACTAGAACCAAGGCGAGAAGAAATCGGAGCAGCGCCTTCTTGGGTGTGACATCGACGAGCCGGATCTTCCAGGCCTTCATCGCGAGGGTCTGGCCGCCGCGAAGCCAGCTCCACAGGAAGTAGGCGGCGAAGGCGAGGGCGATGAGGAACTGGAGCTCGAGGCGCTGCGCGCCGGGGTGGGTGGTGTCGGCGCCGCCGCTGGCGAAATAGAACAGCCAGGCGGCGAAGAAAGCCACGGCGAAAAGCAGCACCGCCTCGTAGCCCATGCTGGCGAGCCGGCGCGGCAGGCCGGGCGTTCCCGCCACCGGCTAGTTCGGATTCGTCGGCGGCCGGCCCCGGGGCGGCGCCATGCGCGCCCGCTCCTCCGGCGGGAGCGCCTGGTACTCGGCCCACTGGCGGCGCAACTGCTCCCGTTTCTCCGCGCGCTGCTTAGCCATGCGCTTGTAATTTTCGCGCGCCTGGCGGCGCTGCTCCGGCG
>JBOHKB010000188.1:0-3446 GCA_050728815.1 Propylenella sp. | reverse complement strand
TCTGTGAGCCGCGTCTGCACCTCCTCGCCAAGCTCGGCGAGGAGATGGCGCATGGTAGCAAGCAGCAGTTGGTCTTTGCCGCCGAAATAGTGATGCGCGAGCGCCGCCGAGACGCCAGCGCGTCTGGCGATCTCGCCCATCGTGACCTGGCCCATGCCGCGGTCGTGGATGGCGTCGATCGCTGCGGAAATGAGCGCCTTGCGGCGCACCGGTTCCATGCCGATTCGCGGCATTTGCGGACCTCGATTCCTGGGTCGAGCGATAGCGGTTTTTGATTGATCGATCAATCAAGATAAGCTTGCATTGCCTGTGGCATGATGTTTCGATGATCGGAAGCTGACGCCCGTCCGCGACGCGCGGGGTCGCGCCAAACCAAGCTCAGGGAGAGTTCGATGCAGGCTTTTCGGAAGGCGATCGCGGGTGCCGCGGTCGCTCTGGCCGCCACCGCTGGAACCGCCGCCGCGCAGGATCCGGCAAGCTGCAGCCCGGTCCGTTTCTCCGACGTCGGCTGGACCGACATCACCGCCACGACCGCGGCGACCACCACGGTGCTGGCGGCGCTCGGCTACGAGACGGACATCAAGGTTTTGTCGGTGCCCGTCACCTACGCATCGCTGAAGAACAGCGACATCGACGTCTTCCTCGGCAACTGGATGCCGACCATGGAGGCCGACCTCGCGCCCTATCGCGACGAGGGATCGGTGGAGACGGTCGCCACCAATCTGGAGGGCGCGAAATACACACTCGCCGTCCCGCAATACACCTTCGACGCCGGCCTCAAGAGCTTTCAGGACATCGCGACCTTCAAGGATCAGCTCGAAGGCAAGATCTACGGGATCGAGCCCGGCAACGACGGCAACCGCCTGATCATCGACATGATCGACAAGGACACGTTCGGCCTGAACGGCTTCGACCTGGTCGAGTCGTCGGAGCAGGGGATGCTCGCGCAGGTGCAGCGCGCCGTCGACCGCAATGAGCCGATCGTCTTCCTCGGCTGGGAGCCGCATCCGATGAACGCCAATTTCGACATGGCCTATCTCTCGGGCGGCGATGACATTTTCGGCGCGAACTACGGCGGCGCCACTGTCTACACCAATGTCCGCAAGGGCTACGCCGCAGAATGCCCGAACGTCGGAAAGCTGCTCACCCAGCTCGTCTTCTCGCTTGAAATGGAAAACGAGATCATGGGCGCGATCCTGAACGACGGGGCCGACCCATCCGCCGCCGCCAAAGCCTGGCTGAAGGAACATCCCGAGGTGCTCGACGGCTGGCTCGCCGGCGTGACGACCATGGACGGCAAGCCCGGCGTCGATGCCGTCAAAGCGAGCCTGCAATAGGATCTTTCGGGGAGGCCGCACGCCTCCCCTTCTTCTTGAGGGGCGGGTCGGATGGAATGGCTGACAAGCTTGCGCGCTGCAGCCACTCAATGGGCGGATGCCGGCGTAAGTTGGCTGGAGGAGCACAAGGTGCCGATCGGCCGTTTGGGCAAGTCGGGCGTCGATTGGCTGCGCGACAACGCGACGCCAATATTTGACGCCATTGAGGCCGTCATCGATTCAATGGTTGGCGCCGTCCTGGTCGCCCTCACGTTCCCGCATCCGTTTGTGATGGTGGCGATTCTGACAGTTGCCGCCTATTTCGCGCGAAGGTCTTTTGTTTTTGCCGCCTTGGTGGCCGTCGCGCTGCTTTTCATCATCAACTTGGGCTTCTGGGAGGAGACTACCGAGACACTGGCGCTCGTCATCTCGTCGGCAATCGTGTGCATGGCCGTCGGCGTCCCTATCGGAATCGCGGCGGCGCATCGGCCGAGGCTCTACTCTGCGCTTCGGCCGGTCCTCGATCTGATGCAGACGCTGCCAACCTTCGTGTATTTGATCCCCGTCATCATCTTCTTCGGCATAGGCATGGTGCCGGGGCTTATCGCGACCGTCGTTTTTGTCGTGCCGGCGCCGATCCGAGCCACTCATCTCGGCATTGTTTCCACGCCAAAGCACCTGATCGAAGCGGGCGAGGCGTTCGGCGCGACGCGTCGCCAATTGCTGTGGAAGGTGGAGATTCCCTACGCCGCGCCGCAGATCATGGCCGGGCTTACTCAGACGATCATGCTGTCGCTCTCAATGGTCGTGATCGCCGGATTGGTCGGGGCGGACGGCCTTGGCGTCGCGGTCGTCCGCGCCCTGAACACAGTGAACTTGCCGATGGGGATCGAGGCGGGGCTGGTCATCGTGCTCGTCGCAATCATCCTCGACCGGCTGCTCCGCGCCGGCGAGAAGGCGTAGGCGATGCCGGAGCCGGACGCTTCTTCCGGCGCAGCGCGGCGCACGGTCGTCGCCTTCAAGGATGTGGACATCGTCTTCGGAGGCGATCCGACGGCCGCCCTTCCGCTGATCGACGCCGGCAAGAGCCGCGCCGAGATCGTCACCGAGACCGGCCAGATCGTCGGCGTGAAGCAGGCCACGCTCTCCGTCTACGAAGGCGAGATCATGGTGCTGATGGGCCTGTCGGGCTCCGGCAAGTCCACGCTCATCCGCGCCGTCAACGCGTTGAACAGGATCACCCGCGGCAGCGTCACCGTCTTCGACGGAACGGAGGACGTCGACGTGCAGAACTGCTCGGCGGGCAAGCTTCGAGCGCTCCGGCGTCACCGCGTCGCCATGGTGTTCCAGCAGTTCGGACTGCTGCCGTGGCGGACCGTCAACGACAATATCGCGCTCGGGCTCGAGCTCGACGGCATGTCGCGCCGCAGGCGCATGCAGCGGGTCGAGGCGCAGCTCGAGCTGGTCGGCCTCGTGGGCTGGGGCGACAAGCGCGTGCACGAGCTTTCCGGCGGCATGCAGCAGCGCGTCGGGCTTGCCCGCGCCTTCGCCACCGAGGCGCCGATCCTGTTGATGGACGAGCCGTTCTCGGCGCTCGACCCGCTCATCCGCGTCCGCCTGCAGGACGAGCTGATCGAGCTGCAGCGGAAGCTCGACCGCACCATCGTCTTCGTCAGCCACGACCTCGACGAGGCGCTCAAGATCGGCTCGCGCATCGCCATCATGGAGGGCGGCGAGATCGTGCAGGTCGGCACGCCGCAGGAGATCGTGCTGTCGCCGTCGAGCGGCTATGTGCGCGACTTCGTGGCCCACATGAACCCTCTGAACGTGCTCCGCGCGCAAGAGATCATGGTGCCTTTCGGAGCGCTCCCGTCGGCCGGCGCCAACGGCGCGGCGCAGATCGGCGAGGACCTGACGCTCACCGCCGAGGGGGAAGGGCGGCGGAACGGCGAGGCCGTGCCTGTCGTGTCGCTGGAGCAGGTCGCCGCTGCTCCGCATCGCGCCTTCATCATTGTCGGCCGCGAGACGCCGCTCCGCGCCCTGATCGACGCGCGGCTGAAGCATACCGGCCCGTTCATCATCCGCGAGAACGGCAGCGTCGCCGGCTTGATTCGCGACGAGGAGCTTTTC
>JBOHKB010000187.1:0-12139 GCA_050728815.1 Propylenella sp. | reverse complement strand
GTATGAGCGCGCGCCGTTTCCACTACCTCGGCGACGCGGCGGAGCGCCAGTCGCGCGAAAAGCGCCGCATGGAAACGCACGTCGAGCAGATAGAATTCCTCGTGATCGCGCGCCGAGGCAGCGGCGGACTGATAGTCGAGAATGAGCTTGAGGCGGTCGAGGGTCGCGTCGTCGATATCGGCGGCGACGCGGCGGATCGTGGCGACCTCGAGCGCCTCGCGCAGGAACGCCGCCTCCTCCACGTCGCTCAGGCTGATCAGCGTGACATTGGTGCCCTTCTGCGGCTCGACAGCGACGAGCCGCTCTTCGGCGAGCCGCGCAAGAGCCTCCGAGAGCGGCTGGCGCGAGACGCCGAGGCGCTCGCAGATCTCGCTTTTGTCGATGCGGGCGCCGGGCTGCAGCTTCAGCGAAACGATCGCGTTGCGGAGGACCTCGTAAGCGAGGCTCGACTTCGAGCGGGTCTTTCTCGCTGCGCTCCGCAGCAGGGGGTCGCTGTACAAGGTCGTTCTTCCTCCAAAGCGACGCTAGCGTACTAACATTTCACGATGCAATAGCCCCTTCGGCGGCCGGCGGCAGCGAGGGCACCCGAGATGAGCGTGCGCCTCGGTGGCAAGGGGGTAAACGGTGCGGAAAGGAAGCCGCTCCGAACGGACACAGGCGGGAATCTACAGGCCAAACCCTTTGTTTACGCTGTGTCGATACAAGTCTCATCGGTGGGACGCAGACTGGTTCCGCGTTCCGTCCCACTTCCTCTCTGGAGTGCCAGCGGCGGCCGATGTCCACTCGTCAGCGCAAGCAGTCGAAGGTGCGGCCGCTGCTTCTGCCCCTGTGCTGCCTGCTCATCCTCGGTTACTTCGCCTACCACGCGGTGGAGGGCGATTACGGGCTGTTTGCGCTCGGAAAGCTCCAGGACCGGGTCGCTTCGCTCGAGGTGGAGCTCGCCACGGCTCGCGCCGCGCGGGAGCGCCTGGAGGCGCATGTGGCGCTGATGCGGCCCGAAAGCCTCGAACGCGACATGATCGACGAGCGCGCCCGCGAGGCCCTCAACATGGCCAACGCCAAGGATATCGTCATCTTCCTCGATGAGGCCGACCGCCGCCCGGCGCGTTGAGCGTAAGCCGTCGAAACAGCCCAGCGCCGCCTGCATGGCAGCTTTGCACAGGCAGGAGTCGAGGCGGCTAGCCTTTTGCCACGCGAAATGGCGTAATTATATGGCGCTAAGAAGAACGAATCCCGGAGGAAACGATGGCGCAGTCCCAGGCCGCCGCGCGCAAGGCCAGCGAGGACGTGCAGGTACGACCTGAACCGGTATCGGCCAGGGATGTCGATGCGCCCGCGATTCCTGAACTTTCCCGCGACGCCGAGTTCAGCGCCTACCGGTCGATGCTGCTGATCCGCCGCTTCGAGGAGCAGGCGGGCCAGCTCTACGGCATGGGGCTGATCGGAGGCTTCTGCCACCTCTATATCGGGCAGGAAGCCGTGGTCGTCGGCATGCAGATGGCCGTCATCAAGGGCGATCAGGTGGTCACCGGCTATCGCGATCACGGCCACATGCTGGCGACCGGCATGGACCCGAAGGGCGTCATGGCGGAGCTGACCGGCCGGAGGAGCGGCTATTCGCGCGGCAAGGGCGGCTCTATGCACATGTTCTCCAAGGAGAAGAATTTTTTCGGCGGCCACGGCATCGTCGGCGCCCCGGTGCCGATCGGCACAGGCCTCGCCTTCGCCAACAGGTATCGCGGCAACGGCAACGTGTCGGTCACCTATTTCGGCGACGGCGCCGCGAACCAGGGCCAAGTCTATGAGAGCTTCAACATGGCGAAGCTCTGGCGGCTGCCGGTCGTCTACGTGATCGAGAACAATCAGTACGGCATGGGCACCAGCGTGCAGCGCGCCTCCGCCACCACCGAACTCTGCAAGCGCGGGCTCTCCTTCGATATCCCCGGCGAGCAGGTGGACGGGATGGACGTGCGCGCCGTGAAGGCGGCGGGCGAGAAGGCGCTCGATCATGCCCGCGGCGGCGACGGCCCGATGATCCTGGAGATGCTCACCTACCGCTACCGCGGCCATTCGATGTCCGACCCCGCGAAATACCGCGCCCGCGAGGAAGTGCAGAAGATGCGGAGCGAGCGCGATCCGATCGAGCAGGTCGGGCATCGATTGCAGGAAAAAGGCTGGGCGAGCGAGGAGACGCTGAAGGACATCGACAAGGAGATCCGCCGCATCGTCAACGAGGCGGCGGAGTTCGCGCAGCAGGACCCGGAGCCGGACCCGTCAGAGCTTTGGACCGACATCTACGCGAAAGCCTGACGCGATGCCGCGCGTCGTCCACTTCGAGGTCCACGCCGATGACCCGGAACGCGCCATGGCGTTCTACGGCAAGCTGTTCGGCTGGGAGTTCGTCAAATTCGGCGACATGGATTACTGGCTCGTCATTACCGGCGAGGATTCCACGCCGGGGATCAATGGCGGGCTCCTGCCGCGCCACGGGCCAGCCGGCGGCAAGGCATTTCATGCCTATGTCTGCACTGTCGACGTGAAAGACCTCGACGCCACTCTGAAGAGCCTGACCAAGCTCGGCGGCGAGGTGACGCTCCCCAGGCACGCCATCCCGAAGATAGGCTGGTTCGCCTACGCGAAGGACAGCGAGGGGAACGTCTTCGGCCTCTTGGAGAGTGACAAGAGCGCGAAGTAGGGACCGCAATGCCGACCAACGTGCTGATGCCCGCGCTCTCGCCGACCATGGAAGAGGGCACACTCGCCAAGTGGCTGGTGAAGGAGGGCGATCATGTCTCCGCCGGCGACGTGATCGCCGAGATCGAAACCGACAAGGCGACGATGGAGGTCGAGGCGGTCGACGAGGGGACGCTCGGAAAGATTCTGGTCGGCGAAGGCACCGAGGCCGTGAAGGTCAACACGCCGATCGCCGTTATCCTCGGCGAAGGCGAGGATGCCTCCGCGGCCGCGCCGGCTGCGGCGCCGAAGGCGACGGAGAAACCAGCGGCAAAGAAGACCGACGGTTCGGGCGAGGCTCCGGCGAGCCCGACGAAGGCGGATAGCAAGCCGTCCGAGTCAGCGGTGGAAGCGGCTCCAAAGGTCGCGCCGGTGGAGGACGAGCCGGAAGTGCCGGAAGGCGTCGAAATGGCGGAAATGACCGTGCGCGAGGCGCTCCGCGACGCGATGGCGGAGGAAATGCGCCGCGACCCCGACGTATTCGTGATCGGCGAGGAGGTCGCCGAGTACCAGGGCGCCTACAAGGTGACGCAGGGCTTGCTCGACGAGTTCGGCGCGCGGCGCGTGGTCGACACGCCGATCACCGAGCACGGCTTCGCCGGCCTTGGTGTTGGCGCTGCGTTCGCCGGGCTGAAGCCGATCGTCGAGTTCATGACCTGGAACTTCGCCATGCAGGCGATCGACCACATCATCAATTCGGCGGCGAAGACGCTCTATATGGCGGGCGGGCAGATGGGCTGCCCGATCGTGTTCCGTGGGCCGAACGGCGCGGCCGCCCGCGTCGGCGCGCAGCACAGCCAGGACTACGCGGTCTGGTATTCGCAGGTGCCGGGGCTGAAGGTGATCCAGCCGCACAGCGCGGCCGACGCGAAGGGCCTGCTCAAAGCCGCGATCCGCGACCCAAATCCGGTCGTGTTCCTCGAAAACGAGATTCTCTACGGCCATACGTTCAAAGTGCCGAAGCTCGACGACTTCGTGCTGCCGATCGGCAAGGCGAAGGTCGCGCGGAAGGGCGACGCCGCGACGATCGTCTCGTTTGGCATCGGCATGACCTATGCGCTGAAGGCCGCCGAGGCGCTGGCGGAGGAGGGGATCAAGGCGGAGGTGATCGATCTCAGGACCATTCGCCCGATGGACATCGATGCGGTGATCCGCTCGGTCCAGAAAACCAACCGCTGCGTCACCGTCGAAGAAGGCTGGCCGCAGAGTTCCGTCGGCTCGTTTATCGCCTCGCAGCTGATGGCGAAGGCGTTCGATCATCTCGACGCGCCGGTGCTCTCCATCACCGGCAAGGACGTGCCCATGCCCTACGCCGCGAATCTGGAAAAACTCGCGCTGCCTTCGGTAAAGGAGGTGGTGGAGGCGGTGAAGGCTGTAAGCTACGCGGCCTAGGTGTGGACCTGAGCAGGGCAATGGCCAATCCCGCCAAGAAACGCGCGACCTACGCCGACCTTGAGGCGGTGCCGCCGCACTTGGTCGCCGAGATTGTTGATGGCGAGCTGCTGACTCATCCGCGCCCATCGCCGCGGCATGGCGCTGCGTCCTCGGCACTCGGGGCGCGGCTCACAGATTCCTTCCAGTTCGGCGGTAATGGACCGGGCGGCTGGATATTCATCGATGAACCGGAGCTTCACCTTGGTTCCCACGTAGTTGTTCCGGATATCGCTGGATGGCGACGCGAGCGGCTTAGCGGGTTGCCGGACGTGCCTTATTTCGAAATTGCTCCCGACTGGGTCTGCGAGATTCTGTCGGGATCCACGGAGCGGCGCGACCGCACTGTGAAGACGCGCATCTACGCCGAGGCCCAGGTACCGCACTTCTGGCTGATCGATCCGCGCCAGCAAATCCTGGAAGCCTTCGAGCTAAGCGGGGGCCGATGGTTGAAGATCGGAGCATGGAGCGCCGACGAAGAGGTTCGCGCGCCTCCCTTCGACGCGATCGCCTTTTCGCTCGCCGATCTCTGGCCCTTGGACAGGCCGCTTGGCCTCGACGAAAACCCCCAGGCCCTCTACGCCGGGGACCGGTAGATGCCTATCAATATCCTCATGCCCGCGCTATCGCCCACGATGGAGGTGGGGAACCTCGCCAAGTGGCTGGTGAAGGAGGGCGACAAGGTTTCCGCCGGCGACGTGATCGCTGAGATCGAGACCGACAAAGCGACGATGGAGGTGGAAGCAGTGGATGAGGGCACGGTGGCGAAGATCGTCGTGCCGGAAGGGGCCGCCGACGTGCCGGTCAACGAGGTGATCGCGATCCTCGCCGGCGAGGGAGAGGATGCGAGGGAAGCAGCGTCCGCGGCACCCGCAAAGACAACGCCGCCACAATCCTCAACCCCTCACCCTGAGGTGCCGCCGAAGGCGGCCTCGAAGGGCGAGGATGTCGAGCGCGGTGGGGCAGCCTCGTCAGTCGAGGCTCCGCTTCGCTCCGCACCTCAGGATGAGGCTGCTGGAAAGGCCGGGGGCCGTTCACAGAAGAAAAAGAACGGCAATGGCCGCATCTTCGTCTCGCCGCTTGCCCGCCGGCTCGCGAGCGAAAGCAAGCTCGATCTCGCGGCGCTTACCGGCTCTGGGCCGCACGGTCGCATCATCAAGCGCGACATCGAGGCGGCGCTGAAGAGCGGGGCCGGGAAGGCTGCGCCTGCAGCCCCCGCCATCGCGCCGGCGGCGCTCCCCACCGGCATGGCGGAAAAGCAGGTCCTCGCGCTCTACGAGGAGGGCTCCTACGACTTCGTCCCGCACGATTCGATCCGCAAGATCATCGCCCGCCGTCTGATTGAGGCGAAGACGACGATCCCGCATTTCTACCTCACCATGGACTGCCGCATCGACAAGCTGTTGGCGCTCCGCGCCGACATCAACGCCGCGGCGCCCGAGGTCGACGGCAAGCCCGCCTGGAAGGTTTCCGTCAACGACATGGTGATCAAGGCGCTGGCGAAAGCGCTGATCGCCGTGCCCGATGCGAACGTCACCTGGACCGACGCGGGGATGCTCAAGCACAAGCGCGCCGATGTCGGCGTCGCCGTCTCCATTCCAGGCGGCCTCATCACGCCGGTGGTGCGCCGCGCCGAGCGGAAGACGCTGTCGGAGATCGCCAACGAGATGAAGGACCTTGCGGCCCGCGCCCGCGTCCGCAAGCTGAAGCCGGAGGAATATCAGGGCGGCTCGACCGCCGTCTCCAATCTCGGCATGTACGGCGTGAAAGACTTTGCCGCCGTCATCAACCCGCCGCATGCGACGATACTCGCCGTCGGCGCGGGCGAGCAGCGCGTGATCGTGGAGAACGGCGCCTTTGTCGCCGCGATGATGATGACGGTCACGCTCTCCACCGACCACCGCGCCGTCGACGGCGCGCTCGGCGCGGAGCTGCTCGGCGCGTTCAAGCGCTATATTGAAGCGCCGGCGGGGATGCTGGCGTAGGCGACGCTTCCCACCTATTCTTGCGAGCAACCTGCAAGCGACTGTAAAGACGCATTCGGTAACCGGGGAGGATTTGATGGCATCGATAAAGCGCAGCGCGGAAGCGGTGTGGAGAGGCGGCGGCCCGGATGGAAAGGGGACGCTGAAGACCAACAGCGGCGCGCTTAACGGCACGCCTTACTCTGCCGGTATGCGGTTCGGCGAGGACAAGGGCACCAATCCCGAGGAGCTGATCGCCGCGGCGCATGCGGGCTGCTTCAACATGGCGCTCGCGTTCGGGCTCGGCGGCGGCGGGCACAAGCCGGAGGAGCTTCGCACGACAGCTGTTGTCACCATCGAGAAGGAAGGCGCTGGCTGGACCGTGAAGCAGAGCGCACTGACGCTGAAGGGCAAGGTGCCCGGCATGTCGGCGGAGGAGTTCAAGAAAGCGGCGGAGGGAGCCAAAGCCGGCTGCCCGATCTCGCGCCTCCTGAAGGGAGCCGAGATCACGCTCGACGCGTCGCTCGTCGGCTAGCCGCCTTTTCTCGTCATCTTGGCGAGGCAGAGCGCCCCGTCTCGCGGGGCGCTCGGCAGGATACGGGTCGTGGCTGGCGGGCCTACTTCATCGCGGCGCGCTTGCGTCCGCGCCCGGCGCTCTTCTTGGCGGGCCCCGCCTTGCGTCCCAAGCCCATACGTTTGGCGAGCTCGGAGCGCGCCTTGGCGTAGTTCGGCGCCACCATCGGATAGTCGCGGGGCAGGCTCCATTTCGCCCGGTACTCGTCGGGCGTCATGCCGTAGGTGCCCTGCAGGTGGCGCTTCAGCGACTTGAACTTGCGTCCGTCCTCGAGCGAGACAATGTAGTCGGGCGTCACCGATTTGCGGATCGGCACGGCCGGAACCAGCGGCTTCTTCTCCGGCTCGGCGGCGGCGGCGGGGGCGCGCACCAGCGCCAGGTGCACGTCCTCGATGAGCTTGCTCAAGGCGCCGGCATCGACAGCATTGTTGCTGACATACGCCGAGACAATATCGGCGGTGAGTTGCACGATGTCCTCGCGGTCGACAGCTTCCATTTTTCAGTCCTTTTTTGAGTTTGGCTCAGCCTTGCGGTTATCAACAAGAGCAGCCATCGCACCGCAATACTTCCCCGTAAAGCTCAGCGCAACAACGATAGTAAAGAATCTTGTGCGAAATGCAGAAACTGCCCGAGCCCCTGCTCGTGTTTTTCCCGTGAAAATAGCAGCTTCACACGATGCGCGTGTTTCTCAAAGTCCAGGCCGAAAAGAATCCGGGCAATGAAACTGGACTGATCTTGCGTAGAAAACCGCGTCGAAAGCTGCATCGAAAAGGATACCGGAGACGGCGAAACCTGGCTTTGCCTGCAGTCCTCGCGATCGTCTGTAGTGAGTAGCGGGTGGTTTCTTCGGATCGCTATCCGGGCAGCATCGCCGGACGCTCCGTTCAGCCGGCCTCCTGGTAGTGCGCCATGGCGCGTGCCGCTTGGCTCACATCTTGCCAAAGCTGACGCATCTCTTGGGTGGCGGGGCCCGACTTCTCGAATTCCGTGACCGCCTGCCCGGACGCAAGCGCGTGCGCGTAGACGGCGCGCTGCGCCACCGCTCCGCGCCAGACCGGCGCGCCCATGTCGCGGACGGACTTGCGCGCCGCGCTCACGACCGGCGACTCCAGGATGCCGCGCTTTGGCGGCACCGCGTTGAGCGCCACGAAGAACGGACGCTTGACGCGGCGCGCCGCCGCGATCGTGGACGGCACGGAAGCGATGTCGAACACCGATGGGCGGGTGGGGATCAGCACCAGGGTCGCCGCGCGCATTATGGTGGCGATCGTCTCGTCGGCCTGCGGCGGCCCGTCGATGAACGCCCAGGTGACCTTGCCGTTGCTGCGCGTCGTCGCCAGGACGTCGGCAAGCTCATCGGCGCGGCAGGAGACGTGAAGAGGCGTGGCGTCCCCGCGGAGGTTGTGCCAAACGCTCAGCGATCCCTGCGCATCGGTGTCGATGAGCAGCGCCGGCGGGTCCTGCTCGTCTGCGAGCGTGGCAAGGTTCACCGCAAAGGTGCTTTTCCCGGCCCCGCCCTTCTGCGAGGCGATCGCAATAACGTACATCCGCCCCGGCGCCCCGGCCCGCCCCTCTTTCGTTCGCCAGCTTATCTGAAGAGAGGCTGCACCGCCACGTGGCATTTGGAGGGCGGTTGCTACCCGCCCGCGCCGGTGTTCCGGAGGCGTGCCTTCAGCGCCGCCATTTGATGGAGCAGCCGACCGAAGGGATCTGCTCTGAGGGACCTTTTCCGGTCTTGGCGACCATCAGCATCGCCTCGCGCAGCTCGCGTTTTTCGTCGCCCGTCGGCGGGCGCGAACCGGCGCTGTCGACGCGGCCCCGGTATTGCAGGTCGCCCTTGCTGTTGAACCCGAAGGGGTCCGGCGTGCAGAGCGCGCCAAAGGCGCGCGCGACTTCCTGTGTTTCGTCCTTGAGGTAGGGGAAGACAAGGCCGTGCTGCTTGGCGAAGGCCTGCATGTTTTCGAACGAATCGGCGGGATAGCTCTCGCTGTCGTTGGGCATGATCGCGACGCAGCCGATCCCGGCGGCGATCAGCGCGCGGCAGTCGTCGTTCAGCCGCCCGATCACGGCTTTGACGTAGGGGCAATGATTGCAGATGAACATCACGAGCGTGCCGCGCTCGCCCTTGATGTCGGCAAGCGAATAGGTGCGGCCGTCCGTGCCCTTCAGGCTGAAGTCGATGAGCCGAGTGGCGCCGGGGCTCGCCGCGGATTGCAACGCCATGCTGACCTCTCCCTCGCGTTTGCGTGGGGATAAGGCCTGCCACTCCGGCGAGGCGCATTCAAGGCCGAGGAGTAAGGGGGCGGGGGTTACAGAACCCAGGCGAGAAAGATCACTTGCGCCGAAATCAGAGCGAGGAGGGCGCCGCCGCCGACGGCCAGGCCCAGGATTTCAGAGATGCTAGCCTGATGGCGATAGGCTCTGCTTGTCATCGAACGCACTCCTGCAACGAAACCCGGAAGACGTTTCGCGGTCTGCTTAGGGTCTGCTCGTTGCAGGCGCGTTTCGCGTCGCCGGCGGAATGGTTTCGTTGGAACGCGAAATGGAGCCGCGCGGTTCCGCTTCGCGAATCGACCGAGGCGCCTACGCTGTGCGTCCTGCATCCGAAGCTCGTCGGCCGGAAGTAGTTCGCGCAGCGGCAGTGCCCAACGTCGATTAAACTCAGAAGGATGCAATCCTGTATTGTCGAAGCACCTCAGCCTCCAACGCCTCCCACGTGGCGTTCAGGCACTCGCCGGGCTCAAACCGGTTTCCGCCCTTCAGACGCTCGAAGATTTGTTTAAGTAAGAGGGGGCGGTCCTCGGCAGAGATTTCTCTGATTGGATAGAGACCGCCGAGCGCTTCCATCACTCTCTCGCTTTGCTTCAGCTTGTCGCGAATTATTCGGAGCGGGGTGAGCGCTTTCGACGGGTTGCGCCTGAGCCACCCGGAAAAGATCGCAATCCACTTCAAGGAACCCTGTCGCCCGGCAAACCGCTCAAGCGCTATCCGGAAAAGGCGACGCCGCTCGTCGACGGTCTCGCCGGCCGGCGCCAGCACCTCGATCATCCACGCCGCAAAGCATGCGGTCGCCTTGATGCGATGCTCGCGAGACCAGCCCGCGCGCTTGAAAGACACGTTCTCCCCGTGGTTGCTCTTGAAGTATGTCGGCCCCTCTACAAACCGGAATTCGCCCTGGAGGGCGAGTTCGGTCATGATGCGAAGCTCCGTTCCATAGCTGTCGAACGGGTCGAAATCGCTGAGCAGAAGGCCCGAAGTCCGGTCCAGGGCAGACCCGCGCATCAGGCCGCGGAAGGGCACCCAATCGAGGCGGCGCAGGAACAACAGCGCTCGATCGGCGGCGTGATCGCCCAGCAACGACGGCGCTGACGCCACGGCGTTCGACAGGCCGGTGAACTGCACCTTTGAGAAGCAGATCACGGCGTTTGGCCATCGAGCGGCAGCGGCGACGAGCTCGGCGATATAAGTCGGCGAGAGCAGGTCGTCGTGCTGCTGGTAGACGTAGAAGTCCCCGCGGCGGTTTCTCATTGTCCAGTCGGTGTTCCCAGCCCACCCGAGCCGCGTCGGCTGAACGTGCATGCGAAATCGGGAATCCTGCCGCAGGAACGGCTCGCAGGCGTCCGCGCTCGGTTGGTCTCCGCCGTCGACGGAGATCAGGACCTCGATGTCCCGATACGACTGCGTTCGGAGGCACTCCAGGAGCGCTGGGAGCCTGTCCTGTCCGCGATAGACCGGCACTCCGAGCGTGACGAGCGGATCGGTCAAGACGCCGCGCTCGCAAGAATCCGCTCGGCGCAAATCTGCGCGAAGTGGGGCGCCATCGTTAGCTTTCCCGGGTCAACGGAGTGGAAATGACGATTGGAGGTGACGCCGATCTCGTATCGCCGGTGCAGCTCGCTCCGGGGATCGTAGATGTCGGTCGCTCCCCAGGCGACGATGACGCCGCCTTTCACGGTGACCTCGGCGAGGTCTTCGGGCGCCAGCTCCCGAAGCGCGACGACGAACTCCGTCATCGCCGAGAGCGTGCCTCGGACGATCTCGGTGCGCAGCGGCTCGTCCGGATAGGTCGGCCATCCAGGCGGGGCAACATCGCGCGAGATGCCTCTCAGGCACACGGGATACCACGTGAGGTAGACCAGTCCGTCCCGATAGCTCACTACCTCGCCAAAGGGGCCCGATACGAACGTTGCGCTCGGCGGGTGCCTGGCGTGCTCCGGCAGGCGGAAGCTCACGCCGTATTTCAGCCGATGAAGCCAGGGCCTGCCGGGCCGCAGTCCAAGCGTCTCGTCGATGGCCAGCCGGCCATCCCACAGCGCGTTGATCACGTGGTCGAACCGGTGGCGCGCGCCGCCGGCGTGGTCCTCTGTGTGGACAATCGGGCGGTCGAGGTCCTCCACAGCGAGGATCTCGTGGCCGAGCCGGACGTCGATGCGCCGGTTGGCATCGATCCGCTCGCGTACGGCTTCCGCAAGGGCTACGGGGTTTACTGCGATCTCGGGCGTGTCGAACGCGGCAAGTGCGATCCCGGGGTCGAACTCGGCCTCAATCTTCGCCGCCGACCAGCGCCGCGGTGGGTCCGAAAGATCCCTACCGAAATATCCCTGCGGCCCGCTCCGCGCAGCCTCCGCGATCATTCCATGGACCCTTGCTAGGTAGTCCGAAATCTGCGCGGCGGTGCGTTGGCTGTCGCGATGGACGACATAGGCGGCGGGCTCGGACACCGAAAAGGATTCCGCCTCGATTTCGAGATGCCGGCGGAAGAACGGCGCGAAAGCAAGCGCGCCGTTCATCATTGTCCGCGCCGTCGCGTGGCTCGGATCGTTGGCGTACATGTAGCCGAGATGCACCTTGCCTTCGTTGGCGACGGCCGCGCGGCTCAGTAGCCGCTCGTTCCGGTCGAACAGGGTGACCTCCGCTCCTCCTTCCGCCAAAGCCAAAGCGCAGCAGCAGCCCTGCATGCCGCCGCCCAGGATTCCGACCCGCATCTTTCGTATCAGATACTCGGCTGAGGACGGCGAGAACGCCGCTTTGGTGAGCGCTGTGGGGATCGAACCCACGACCTACTGATTAAAAGTCAGTTGCTCTACCGCTGAGCTAAGCGCTCGAGTTTGGCGCGGAACGTATGGAAGGGGCGGGGAGGGGTCAAGCTCCGGCCGGCAGTATGGACCGGCTACGTCGTGGGGCAGAAGGTCTGACGCTGGCAGCCCGGAGCCCCCGGCGCTCGATGCGGGCCGATCGACGCTAGACCTCTTCGAGCGCGTCCGATGACTGCGGCAGGCGCGTCGGGCGGAGGAGGAAGGCGGGCACGTGGTCCTTGAAGCCGACCGCCGCCGAGGAGTCCTCCGCCGGCTCGGCGATCGGCCGCGGTTTGATCGGCTTCGCGTCGGCGTGCGGCCTCTCCGGCCGCGCCTCGCGCTCGCGATGCCGGCGTTCGCCC
>JBOHKB010000186.1:0-4055 GCA_050728815.1 Propylenella sp. | reverse complement strand
ATGCTACCGGGAGCAAGTCGGACGTTGCGGAGGCGATCCGCAAAGCGGTCGCCGAGCGTCTCAAGCCGGCGGCGGTGGAGGGCTGATCGCCATGGCCCGCGCCCCGAAGGTGGAGGAGGAACGCCCTCCGCACGACGCGCTCGAAGGCGTCAAGCTGCCGCGGCAGACGACGATTCTGGTCGGCCACAGGCACGCCGAGCAGGCGCTGCTCGAAGCCTACCGTTCGGGCCGCATGCATCACGGCTGGATCCTTGCCGGGGAGCGCGGCATCGGCAAGGCGACGCTCGCCTTCCGCGTCGCCCGCTTTCTCTTCGCGCATCCAAACCCGGCATCGCCGGAGGTCGCCGCGGCTGAAGACCTGTCGGTGCCCGCCAGACAGAAGGACGCGCATTGGGTCGAGATCGGCGCCCATCCCAACCTCCTCCATCTGCAGCGCGAATGGAACGCCGATGGCAACCGCTATCGGACTGTCCTCACGGTCGATCCCATCCGGCGGATCACGCCGTTCCTCGGAACGACGGCAGGCGAGGGGGGTTGGCGGGTGGTCATCGTCGACCCTGCCGACGACATGAACCCGAATGCGGCGAACGCCATCCTGAAGAACCTCGAGGAACCGCCCAGGCAGACGCTCTTCCTGCTGATCGCCAAGCGTCGCGGCGAGCTGCTGCCGACAATCCTGTCGCGCTGCCGTACGCTCAGACTGTCGCCGCTCACAGGCGAGGAGACGCTGGCGGCGGTGCGTGAGGCGGCGCCTGGTGTGGTGGAGGAAGCGCGCGATGCGAAGCTCGCCGTGGCGCTTGACGGCGGCAGCCCGCGCCGCTTCATCGAGCTTCAGCGCCAGCAAGGCGTAGAACTCTACCGGCTGATGCGCGAGGCGATCGAATGCGGCAAGGCGGAGGCGCAGCTTGCGCTTTCGGCGCGCGCCGCGGCGTCCGCCGCGACCGAGCAGTTCATGGACCTCTATCGCGGCTATCTCAGCCGCCGTGTGCGCGGCGAGCCCGAGCCGGCCGACGCTAAGAATCCCCCAGTCGCGCCGCTTGTCAGTTGGGCGGAGCTATGGGAAAAGGCGGCGCTTTCCGGGCGGGAGGTCGAGACTTACAACCTCGATCGTCGGCAGTTCGTGCTCGACCTTCTCGAGACTTCGGCAGCCGCTTTCCGTCAGCCCGGGGTTCCATCGAGGCTCTAATCCGTCAGGCGCGCCGCAATGGCCGACAAGCCGAGATTCTACATCACGACGGCGATCGCCTACCCGAACGGCGCGCCGCATATCGGGTTTGCCTATGAGGTGATCGCGACCGACGCGATCGCCCGCTTTCAGCGGCTCGACGGCTACGACGTGTTCTTCCTCACGGGGACGGACGAGCATGGCCTGAAGATGCTTCAGACGGCGCGCCAGGAGGGCCTCACGATCCGCGATTTCGCCGAGCGGAATTCCGCCCGCTTCCGCGACATGGCGAAGGCGCTGAACTGCTCCAACGACGATTTCATCCGCACGTCCGAGGAGCGGCATCACCGGGCGAGCCAGGAGCTCTGGCGGCGCATGGCCGCGTCCGGTGACATCTACAAGGGCCGCTACAGCGGCTGGTACTCGGTGCGCGACGAGGCCTATTACGCGGAGAAGGAGACAGAACTCCGCGATGGCGTCCGCTACGGCCCGCAGGGCACGCCGGTGGAATGGGTGGAGGAGGAAAGTTATTTCTTCCGCCTCTCCGCCTATCAGGATCGGCTGCTCGCGCTCTACGAAGCGAACCCGAACTTCATCGGACCGCGCGAGCGGCGGAACGAGGTCGTGAGCTTCGTCAAGGCAGGCCTGAACGATCTCTCCATCTCCCGGACGACCTTCGACTGGGGCGTCAAGGTCCCGGACGATCCCGAGCACGTCATGTATGTCTGGGTCGATGCACTCACCAACTACATGACCGCGGTCGGCTATCCCGACGCGGACGCGCCGCTGTGGCCCTTCTGGCCAGCGGACGTCCACGTCATCGGCAAGGACATCGTGCGGTTCCACACGGTCTACTGGCCGTCCTTCCTGATGTCCGCGGGGATTGCCCTGCCGAAGCGGATCTTTGCGCACGGCTTCCTGTTCAACCGCGGTGAGAAGATGTCGAAGTCGGTCGGCAACGTCGTCGATCCCTTCGCCATCAGCGCGCATTACGGCGTTGACCAGACGCGCTATTTCCTGCTGCGCGAGGTGTCGTTCGGGCAGGACGGAAGCTACAGTCACGACGCCATCGTCAACCGCATCAACGCCGACCTCGCCAACGACCTCGGCAACCTCGCGCAGCGCTCGCTCTCGATGATCGGCCGCTACGCCGACGGGACGGTGCCGGAGCCCGGCGATTTCACCGGCGAAGACCTGCAGCTGCTCGCCGCCGCCGACGGCCTGATCGACCGCTGCCGTGCGGAGATGAGCGGGCTCGGCCTGCACCTCATCCTGTCGGCGATCTGGCAGGTGGTCGCCGAGGCGAACCGCTATTTCGCGGCGCAGGAGCCGTGGGCGCTCCGCCGCACCGATCCGAAGCGCATGGCGACGGTGCTCTATGTGACGGCGGAGGTGGTGCGGCAGGTAGGAATCCTGGTGCAGCCGGTGATGCCGGTTTCCGGCGCGCGCCTGCTCGACCTTGTCGCCGCGCCGGCGGAGGCGCGGAGCTTCGCCGCGCTCGGCGAAGCGGGGCGGCTCAAGCCCGGGACGAAGCTGCCGCCGGCCGAGCCGATCTTCCCGCGCTACGTTGAGAGCAGGGCGAAAGAGGAGGCAAGTGGCTGATGCTGGTGGACAGCCACTGCCATCTCGATTTTCCCGATTTCTCCGAGGAGCTCGACAAGGTGGTCGAGCGCGCGAGGATGGCCGGCGTGAACACGCTCGTCACGATCTCGACGCGCGTGCGGCGGTTCAAATCCGAGCTCCTGATCGCCGAGCATTTCGACAACGTCTACTGCTCGGTCGGCACACACCCGCACTACGCCCATGAAGAGCTCGACGTAACGGCCGACGAGTTGGTGCGGCTCGCCGAGCATCCGAAGGTCGTGGCGATCGGAGAAGCCGGGCTCGACTATCACTACCAGAACTCGCCGCGCGAGGCGCAGGCGGCGGGGCTGCGCACGCATATCGCAGCGGCGCGGACGAGCGGCCTGCCGCTCGTCATCCATGCTCGCGAAGCCGACGCCGACCTCGCGGCGATTCTTAAGGAGGAAGCGGGGAAGGGGGCGTTCCCCCTGGTGCTGCATTGCTTCTCGTCGGGACGCGGGCTCGCCGAGACGGGCATTTCGCTTGGCGGATACGTTTCGTTCTCGGGCATCCTGACCTTTAAGAACGCCGAGGAAATCCGTGAAATCGCGCGCGATTTGCCGGCCGACCGCATCCTGCTGGAGACCGACGCGCCATACCTTGCCCCGCCGCCGCATCGCGGCAAGCGGAACGAGCCGGCGTTCGTCGTGCACACCGCCGCGAGGCTCGCCGAGGTTCGCGGCGTCAGCCGCGAGGAAATCGCCGCGCAGACCACGGAGAATTTCTTCCGGCTCTTTGCCAAAGTGTCGTGGCGCTGAGGGTTCGCTTGGACGGTCGGCTGCGTTTCACCATCCTCGGATGCGGCTCGTCGCCGGGCGTGCCGCGCCTCGGCGGGCATTGGGGCGCCTGCGATCCCGCCAATCCGAGGAACCGGCGCCGGCGTTGCTCGCTGCTCGTGCAGCGCATCGCCAACGGCGGCACGACTAACGTGCTTGTCGATACGGCCCCGGACCTTCGCGAACAAGCGCTCGATGCGGGCTTCGGAACGCTCGACGGCGTGCTCTACACGCATTCCCACGCCGACCATATCCACGGGATCGACGATCTCCGCGGCTTCGCCATCAACATGCAGCGGCGCGTCGATATCTACGCCGATGACGCCACCATGGCGCGCCTGAAGGAAGCGTTCGGCTACTGCTTCGATACGCCGCCCGGCAGCGAGTACCCGCCGATCGTTAACGCGCGACCGATCGCGGCCAACGTCGAGGTGACGGTCGCGGGCCGCGGCGGCCCGATTGCCGCGATGCCGATCGTGCAGCAACACGGC
>JBOHKB010000185.1:0-4351 GCA_050728815.1 Propylenella sp. | reverse complement strand
CTCGGGCGGCGATGACGGCACGGTGCGGCTGTGGACGCTCGACGGCAAGGCCGCCGCCGAGCCGTTCACGGGGCACGCGGGCTCAGTCTGGAGCGTGGCGTTTTCGCCGGAGGGGACGCGCATCGTCTCGGGCGGCGAGGACGGCACGGTCCGGCTATGGGGCATTGACGCTCGAGAATCCAAGATCGTGGCGTACTGCCATGCGAGCCGTGGCCTCGGGTTCGTAGGCAACTTCGCGTGGATCGGCTGCAGCGATCGGATCGCCATCCAGAGCCAGTCGTTTGAGCGACGGGGTGACCTTTTCCTGCATGCCGAAGGCATCTTCGCCATCGTGGGCGGAGAAGGCACGTTCGTGCCAAGCAGTCGGGTACGCGAACCCTTCTGGGCGGTTGCTAAGAACGGCACGGTCTTCGTACAGCCTCAGGCTCTTCAGCCTCTTTTATGGGACCGCGTCCGGCAGGTCATGTTCGACAAGTGGACCCCCCTGGAGCGTGTGGTCGAAGTCCTGTCCGACACCTACCAAGTAATGGAGGCTTGGTACAGCCGACTTGAAATCTGGTGGAAGGCCTCGTTCTGGCCAGCGCTTGCATGGGCCCTGGCGGTTACTGCGGCAACGACGACGTGGCTCTTCGCCCCTCATATGCTCGCCCATTGGGCAATGCCGGCAATCGGCAGCCCTCCGCTCCCGAAATGGCGGGGGGTGACCGACATCTTGGTGGTATTCGGCTATCTCGGAACGACGCGCCGCCCTCTGAAGGCTTGGCTGCGCAGGAATCGCGACGTGCTCTACGAACAGAACTTCGCCGGCCGAGAACCGGTAAAAGAGCGGTCGAGGTTCTCCAATCTCAGCTACCAGCCCGACATCGGGGCATTCGCCAGCCAATTGGCGGCAGGTAAGAGCACGCTCCGTTGGATCGACGGCGTGGGCGGCAGTGGCAAGAGCGCGCTGGCGTTCGAGATGTTGCGCGTCGCGACCGCAAACAACAAAAGGGCGCCGCTGCCGGTGCTGATCGACGAAGATTGGCGAGGCACGCTTGCGGATCACATCGCTCAATTGCTCCGTGTAGGCGAGCGCGCGCCGACGTCGCAAATGGTCGTTACGCTTGGCGCGGCGGGTCATCTTTGCCCTCTCATCGATTCGCTCAGCGAGCGCGGTGTTGCTGACGCCGTGGATCAGGTCGGTGAGGCCGTCGGAAACGGCTGGTTCAAGTCGCTGGTCGTGACCTCTCGCCAGGAAAAGCCGGGTGGCCAGGTATGGGAACGGTTCGCAGAGTTAGCCGCGCGGCCGCTGACCGCCGATGACATACCCGACTACATCGCCGCCTATGCTCCCGACAGCGTCGCGGAGGTGCGGCGAAGGATCGAGCCGCTCATCGTAAGCGACAAGCCGATAAGTCCGCTTTTTGTTCGCTTTGCCATCGAGCAGGCGATGGTAGGCGACGTGGCCTCCACCTCTGCGCTCGGTCTCGTTCTGCAATACGTCGAGGCGCTAAGGGCCGGGAAAGTCGATCTCGGCGCAGACGACATGCGGCGCAGCGCCTCGATCGCCGCGGTGGAGGCCATTCGCGACGATCTGGTGCCGCGCGAAATCAGTTCCGATTATCTGCGCGGCGTTCTCCAGACCGACGCCGACCGGCTTGCATTCATGAATGCAGCGGGCAATGGAAAGGTCGATCCGGCGGCGATCATCGAGATGCTCGTGGAATGTGGCCTGTTGAATCGGAACTTCACGAACGGCAACCTGCAATTCGCCTACGACCCGGTGGCGGAGCATCTTGCGGCTCGCTGGATTTCGCAGGCGGGGAACAAGGAACGCGTCGATCAGCTTAGGACCCTTGTCCTTGCGAAGCCGGACTCGGCCGTTGCGGCCGCCATGGCCGATCTGGAGCGCACTGCCGCCTGAGCGCCTTTGCGCTCGCCTGCCTTGACCCCCCGCTCCCCTCATGGCACGCACTTTCGCGATTCCGGCAATATTCTGAGCGGGTTGTCGCGTGAGCGCCGCCTCCGACGTGCCTTCGGCGAGACAGGGCGTCTCCGGTGATACGGCCGGCGCGCGCGCCGCGCGCGGGCGCGACGCCGGGCCCATGGACCCGCGGCGCTCGTTCCAGGGCCTGATCCTGACGCTTCAGCGCTATTGGGCCGAATACGGCTGCGTCATCCTGCAGCCCTACGACATGGAGGTCGGCGCCGGCACGTTCCATCCGGCGACGACGCTCCGCTCGCTCGGGCCGAAGCCCTGGAACGCCGCCTACGTGCAGCCCTCGCGCCGGCCGACCGACGGCCGCTACGGCGAGAACCCGAACCGGCTGCAGCACTACTACCAGTTCCAGGTGATCGTAAAACCGTCGCCGCCCGATCTGCAGGAGCTTTATCTCGGCTCCCTCACCGCGATCGGCATCGACCCGAAGCTGCACGACATCCGCTTCGTCGAGGACGACTGGGAGAGCCCGACGCTCGGCGCCTGGGGGCTCGGCTGGGAGTGCTGGTGCGACGGCATGGAGGTGTCGCAGTTCACCTATTTCCAGCAGGTGGCGGGCTTCGATTGCGCGCCGGTCTCGGGCGAGCTGACCTATGGGCTCGAGCGCCTCGCCATGTACGTGCAGGGGGTGGACAACGTCTACGACCTGAACTTCAACGGCCGCGAGGGGAACGAGAAGGTCAGCTACGGCGACGTCTTCCTGCAGTCGGAGCAGGAATATTCCCGCTACAATTTCGAGCACGCCGACACGGAGATGCTGAAGCGCCATTTCGAGGATGCCGAGCGCGAGTGCATGGCGCTTTTGGAGGCAGGGAAGGGGGGCGAGGGCGAAGCGCACCGCCTGGCGCTTCCCGCCTACGACCAGACGATCAAGGCGAGCCACCTCTTCAACCTGCTCGACGCGCGCGGGGTGATCTCGGTGACGGAGCGGCAGAGCTATATCCTCCGCGTGCGTAATCTGGCAAAGTCCTGCGGGGCTGCCTGGCTTTCCACCGCTGGCGGGGGTTTTTCGGCATGAGCGACGACGGCGCGGACGCGCGCGAGGGTCCGCGGGAAGGGCCGGCCGAAGCGAAGGCTTCCCCGGGAAAGCCCAAGCTCGCCATGCTCTTTTCCGCCACGGGCTGGACCTTCAACGTGCGCCTCGGCCGCTCCGGCCGCGAGGAGGGCGAAGGGGTCTTACTCATGGGCGAGGTGAGCTACAGGACGGGGAGCGGAGAGCGCCGCCTCCACCCGGCCCGCGCCATGGTGGTGAAATCCGACGCGCGCAAGCGCCTCGACCTCGTGCTGTCGCAGAAGGAGTCCGTCCTCACGATCCCGCTCGAGCCTTTCGCCATGCAGCGCCTGCAGGATCGGCTGAAGGAGCTCGTGTCCGGCTACGGCATGACCGTTCGCATCGGCTTCTCCGCCGAGGAAACAGGCGAGAAGCAGATCCTGGACGCGGTCGATTTCGCCTTCTCATCGCCGCAACGCGGCGCGCAGGCGCGCTCGGCGCACGCCGGCGACCGCTGACGGTCAACCGCCGCGGCGCGCCCTTGCTCTTTCACCGCAATCGACTCAGGTAATATCGCCGGACCCAACTCCGCCTCCCGCCGGCGTCGGCGGACGCGCCGCAACATCGAAAGGCAGGCCGATGACGTTCTGGATCATCCTCGCGATCGTCGCCGCGCTCGCGCTCTACGTTATCTATCTCTACAACCGCCTGGTCAGCATGTGGCAGATGTCGGGGGAGGCGTGGAGCGGCATCGACGTGCAGCTGAAGCGCCGCTCCGATCTCGTCCCCAACCTCGTCGACACGGTGAAGGGCTACGTCTCGCACGAGCGCGGCGTGCTCGAGGAGGTGACCAACCTAAGGAACCAGGCGCGCGCCATGCCCGCCGGCGACGTGGAGGGTCGCGCCAAGATCGAGGGAGCGCTGTCGATGGCGCTCGGCCGGCTGCTCGCCGTGGCCGAGGCCTATCCGGACCTCAAGGCGAGCACGAACTTCGTCGAGCTGCAGCGCGAGCTTGGGAACCTCGAAAGCGAGATCCAGATGGCGCGGCGCTATTACAACGGCGCGGTCCGGAACCTGAACACGATGGTGGAGTCGTTCCCGAGCAACCTCGTCGCCAACCAGTTTCGGTTCGAGAAGCGGGAGTATTTCGAGATCGAGGAACCTTCCGACCGCGCCGTGCCGAAGGTGTCGTTCCAGACTTGAGGCTGGTGCGACGGCAATGACCGTGCTGCCGAGCTTCGCGACTGGCGCACCCTCTCCCCTTGCGGGAGAGGGTGGCCCTCGCCGTCAGGCGAGGGTCGGGAGAGGGGACTTAGCACAACGCACTTCGGCAACCCCTCTCCCGGCCTTCGGCCAAGGCCGAAGGCCACCCTCCCCCGCAA
>JBOHKB010000184.1:0-38788 GCA_050728815.1 Propylenella sp. | reverse complement strand
TCAATGCCGCCGAGCGATGCTTCACGCGCGCCGGGTTCCATCGCGCCACCATGCAGGACGTGGCGACGGAGGCCGGGATGAGCCCGGGCAACCTCTACAGATATTTCTCGTCAAAGGACGCGCTCGTCGCCGGGCTTTGCGAGCGCGACCGCGCGGGCCTCGCGCACGAATTCGCCGAGGTGCGCGAGAGCGGGGCTGATTTCATCGCGGCCTTCCGCGAGCTCGGCCGGCGTCACTTCCGCGACGATATGTGTGGCAAGGCGCGGCTCTGCCTGGAAATCTGGGCCGAAGCCACGCGTAACCCCAAGGTCGCTGCACTGCAGACGGAATTCGATCGCGGGCTGGACGAGCAGTTCATCGCCGCCTTCGAGGCGGCCAAGGCGGCGGGCGTCATCGATCCTTCGGTCGATTCGCGCTTCGTCGCTTCGATCACGTCAAAGCTCGGCGACGGATTGTTCGTCCGCCGGGCGACCGCCACCGACTTCGACCCCGAACGCGAAGTGGCCGAGGTTTTCGCCGTGATCGGCGCGCTTCTCCGGGGCGCCATAAAGGCGCCCGCCAATGAACCCAGTGCAGAGACCAAGTCATGATGCTCAGCCGCATTGTCGCATTCGCTATCGTTGTAGCCGCCACGCTCTGGATCGGCTCCGGCGTTTTTGGCCGCACCGAAGAACCCGCCAAGACCGCCGTAGCTGAGGCACAGGCGCCGCGTCCGCTCTTCCGGGTCGCCGTCGTCGAGGCGCAAGTCGAGAGCCATACCGGAGATCTCGTGCTCTCCGGCCGGACGGAAGCCGACGACCGCGCGAAGGCCATGACGCGTGCAGAGGGCATGATCGTCGAACTGAAGGTCCGCCGCGGTGACCTTGTCGCCGAGGGCGACGTCATCGCCACGCTCTCGGACGATGCGCGAGAGGCGCAGGTCTCGCAAGCCGAAGCCATGGTCGAGAAGCGGCGCACCGATGTGGAGGCGAAGACCCGGCTGATCGAGCGCGGAGTCATGGCCGCCAACGAAAAGATGCAGCTCGAGGCCGACTTGCGCGCCGCCGAGGCGGCGCTGGCGCTCGCCAAGGCCGAATTCGAGCGCGGCCTCGTTCTCGCGCCGATTTCCGGTGTGGTCAGCGAGGTGCCGGTGCGGGCCGGGCAGGCGCTCGAGGCTGGCGCTGTAGTAGCCGAAGTCATCGCGCTCGACCCGATGCTCGCGGTCGCGGGCGTGGCGGAGCGGCAGCTCGGAGACGTGAAGCCGGGCGGCGCCGCCGCAGTGCGCCTGGTGACCGGTCAGACCGAGACGGGGACTGTGCGCTTCGTGTCGCCGACTGCGAGCCCCGGCACGCGCACCTATCGCGTCGAGGTCGAGCTTTCCAATGCCGATCGCGCTATCCCGGATGGCGTCACCGCCGAGGTCGAATTCCGGCTGGCGCCGGCGAATGCGGTCAGGCTGCCGCGCTCCGCCCTCACCTTCTCCGCCGCGGGCGACCTCAGCGTCAGAACCGTCGCGGCTGACGGCACGGTCGCATCTGTGCCGGTGGCCATCGTCGAGGACGCGCGCGAAGAAGTCTGGGTATCGGGCCCCGAGGACGGCGCGAAAGTGATCGTCCAGGGCCAGGACTTCGTGAAGGACGGGCAGAAGGTCGAGGCAGTCGAGGGCAGCTTGGCGACGCCGGCTGTCGTCTCGCAGTCTTAACGCCGGCAACCCGCGCCGAGAACAATCAAGTCAGGGCAGTCGCGTCATGCGCAATCCGGTCGACTACGCTATCAGCCATGCGCGGCTGACGATCGCCACCCTCCTCTTCCTGCTCGTGGCGGGCTTTTCCGCCTACCTGACGATCCCCAAGGAGGCGGAGCCGGACGTCACAATTCCGATCGTCTACGTGAACGTGACGCAGCGCGGCATCAGCCCCGAAGACGCGGAGCGGCTCATCCTGAAGCCGCTCGAAACGCAGCTGAAGTCGGTTGAGAACGTCAAGGAAATGCGCTCCGCTGCGTTCGAGGGCGGCGGGTACGTGCTGCTCGAGTTCGAGGCCGGCTTCGATTCCGACGCGGCGGTCGCCGATGTCCGCGCCAAGGTGGACGACGCCAAGGCCGAACTCCCGACCGACGCCGACGAACCGCAGGTGAACGAGGTCAACCTCTCGCTCTTCCCGGTGCTCGTGGTGGCGCTCGGCGGCGACGTGCCGGAACGGACGCTGCTCAGGCTTGCCCGCCAGGCTGAGACGGCGATCAAGCAGGTGCCTGGCGTGCTCGACGCCGACCTTCGCGGCGACCGCGAAGAGGTCGTGGAGATCATCGCCGAGCCGATGCTCCTCGAAAGCTACGGCATCTCACTTTACGACCTCATCTCCTCGTTCAATCTCGGCAACAGCCTGGTCGCCGCCGGCGCGCTCGAAAGCGAGTCCGGGCGGTTCGCCGTCAAAGTGCCGTCGCTGATCGAGACCCCGGAGGACATCGACAATTTCCCGATCGTCGCCTCCGGCGACGCGGCGGTGACGCTCGGCGACATCGCCACGGTTCGCCCCACCTTCAAGGACCCGACGACGATCAGCCGGGTAAACGGCAAGCCGGCGATCGCGATCGAGGTGTCGAAGCGGGCAGGCGCCAACCTGATCGAGACGGTCGACGCCACGCGCGCCGTCGTCGAGCGGCTGGCCGCGACCTGGCCGGCCACCGTCGAAGTATCCTTCACGCAGGACAAGTCGAAGGACATCCGCATCATGCTGCACGAGCTGCAGAACAGCGTCATTACCGCCGTTCTGCTGGTCGTAGTGATCATGCTCGTCGTGCTCGGCGGGCGCGCCTCGCTGTTCATCGGCATCGCCATCCCGGCCTCGTTCCTCGCCGGCATCCTGGCGCTGCAGCTCGCCGGCTTGACCGTCAACATCGTCGTGCTCTTCTCGCTGATCCTCGCGGTCGGCATGCTCGTCGACGACGCCATCATCGTGTCGGAGTTCGCCGAGCGGCGCATGGCCGAAGGCATGGAGGCGCGTGCCGCCTACTCGCTCGCCGCCAAGCGTATGGCGGGGCCGGTCATCTCCGCCACATCGACTCGCGTCGCGGCGTTCTCGCCGCTCCTCTTCTGGCCGGGCATCGTCGGCGAGTTCATGAAATACCTGCCGCTGACACTGATCGCGACCCTTTCCGCCTCGCTCGCGGTGGCGCTGATCTTCACGCCAACCCTCGGCGCGATGCTCGGCCGCGCCTCCGAGCCGAAGCACGAGCCCCGCAAGGATCGCGGGCCCTACATGCGGGCGGTGAAGCTCGCGGTCCGCCATCCAATCGCAACGCTCGGCCTGACGGTGCTGCTCCTCGCCGGCATCGTCCAGGCCTACGCGCAGTTCGGCAATGGAGTGGAATTCTTCCCCGACGTCGAGCCGGAGTTCGGTCTCGTCCAGGTCAGGGCGCGCGGCAACCTCTCCATCTACGAGAAGGACGCGCTCGTGCAACAGGTCGAGGAACGCCTGCTCGGCATGGAGGAGATCGAGACGGTCTATGCCCGCGCCGGCGACAGCCGCGCCGGCTCGCAGGACGTCACGGAAGACACGGTCGGCACGGTGCAGTTCGAACTGGTCGACTGGCAGGAGCGGCGCAAGGCGAGCGTGATCCTCGACGACATCCGCGCGGCGACCAAGGACATACCCGGCGTCATCATCGAGGTGAACAAGCCGCAGGCCGGGCCGCCGACCGGCAAGCCGATCACGCTCGAAATCGCTTCGCTCGACCCGGAGATGCTCTTTCCGACCGCGCGCAAGGTCGCCGAGATCGTGCGCGCCAACCCGGCGACCCGCGACGTGGACGACGGCCTGCCGCTTCCCGGCATCGATTGGAAGCTCGAAGTAGACAAAGCGGAAGCGGCGAAATACGGCGCGAGCCCGGCGAGCGTCGGCACGGCCGTGCAGCTCGTCACCAACGGCGTGAAAGTCTCCGAGTTCCGCCCGTCCACCACCGACAAATCCGTCGACATCCTGGTGCGCTTCCCGGAGGACCGGCGGAGCCTCGACGAGCTCGATGAACTGACCATCGTCACCGGCTCCGGCGCCGTGCCGATCGGCAATTTCGTCACCCGCACCGCCGCCCCGAAGGTCGGTCTCATCAACCGCGTCGGCGGCTCGCGCGTCGTCACCGTAACCGCGAACGTGGCAGAGGACGTGCAGACCGCTTTGGTGCAAGAAGAAATGCTCCGGGCGCTTCAGGACGCCGACCTCGGCGACAGCGTGACCTATCGCATGAAGGGCGAGGACGAGGAGCGCGAGAAGGCGAGCGCCTTCCTCGGCAAGGCGTTCGGCGCGGCGATCTTCCTGATCTTCGCCATCCTGCTTGCGCAGTTCAACCGCTTCTCGAGCGTGCTCATCACGCTGTCGGCGGTGGTGCTTTCGACCTTCGGCGTCTTCATCGGCCTGATGGTCATGGGGCAGGCCTTCGGCGTGGTCATGACCGGCGTCGGCGTGATCGCCAATGCCGGCGTGATCGTGAACAACAACATCGTGCTGATTGACACCTACGACCGGCTGAGGCGCGAGGGCTGGGAGGCCTACGAGGCGATCCTGCAGACCTGCCGCGAACGCGCGCGGCCGGTGGTGCTTACCGCCGTCACGGCGATGCTCGGCGTCATGGCCATCGCCTTCGGCGTCAACATCGACTTCGTGCAGCGTACTGTGCTGATCGGCGCGCCCTCGACGCAGTGGTGGGTGCACCTGTCGACGGCAATCGTGTTCGGGCTCGGCTTCGCGACGATCCTGACGCTGATCGTGACGCCGGCCTCGCTGATGGCCATCGCCAACCTGGCCGCGTGGCGGGCGAGGCGGCGGGAGCGGCTCGTTGAGCGCCGCGCTTCACGCGCACGAACGCGCGCAATCCGCATCTGGCGCCCGGCGGATTCCGCGGCTCGTGAGAAAGCCGTTCCATTGCCGGAGGCCGCGGAGTAGCTCCGCCGCGCCGGACTTCTCAAGGTATCGCGTAGACGCTGACTTCGTTGGCGATGCCGCGGAGCGTGGCGTTGTGGGGCGTCGGGGTCAACCCCTTCGCGGTCAGCACGCCGGAGGCGCGTTCGTTCTCGACCACCGCGCCGGTCGCGAAAATCTCGCGCGAGGTGGCGAGGTGCTGCACGCGCGAGGCGATGTTCACTGTCTGCCCGAAATAGTCCTGCCGTTCGTTGAGCGTCACCGCGATACACGGCCCCTCGTGAATGCCGATCTTGAGCAGAAGGTCCTCGCGCCCGCGGTCGGCGTTCAGCTGGCGCATGGCCTCCCGCATCCTGAGCGCCGCTGCCACGGCGCGGTCCGGCGTCGGGAATGTCGCCATGACGGCGTCGCCGATGGTCTTGACCACCGCGCCCGCCTCGGAAGCGACGATCTCATGCAGCACCTGGAAATGCGCGCGCACGAGGTCGAACGCAGCGAGGTCCCCTACCCGCTCGTAAAGCTCGGTGGAGCCACGGAGATCGGTGAAGAGGAAGGTGAGGCTGGTGATCTTCAGCCGCTGGTCGACGTCGAGCGTGTCGGTCCGGTAGACGTCGCGAAAAGTCTGGTTCGACAAAAGCCGCTTAGCGGTCAGGAACGGCCGCCGCCGGTGCATCATCTCGTGCAGATCGTGATCCGCGATAAAGACGGTCGGCAGCAATCGGCGATCGGTGCGGTTTTCGACGGAGAGCCGGAGCGGCCCAGGCCGCATGGTCACCGTCGCATGTTGCGAACGGCTGGTCTCGAAGATCAGCGAGAACGGCTGACGCTCCTTCGTCGGATCGCCCTTCACGTCGAGAAATTGCGCGGTGTGGGTGATCGGATCGAAGACGATGATGAACTTTTCCGGGAGCTGCAGCGAGATGATCGCCTTTTCTCCCGCCGGAAGATCGACCGATTCCAGCGTGATCTTCTCCCAAAGCGCCTCGAAGTCCTCGGGCAGCGCAAGCTCGGAGCTGAAATAGAGCTGCCGGTAATATTCCATCGGCGTCAGCGCCTCTGGGCTGTGCGCCGCGATCTGCCGGACGCGCGGGCTGATGGTGAACGTCACCTCCACCATCTCATCGAGCGTCGGCTCGTAGTCCGTCGCGCAAAGCGAGCACGCATAGGCGTCGCTGCGAACCGTCTTCAGCGTGGTGCTGGAGTCGAGCACGCCGCCGCAGCCGGGACAGAGCACATTCCACGACATCTCGAAGATGCCGATCTTCGCGGCGTGGAGGAAGGCGGCGATCGCGCGCTCCTCATCGAGCTCATTTTCGGCGGCGAAAGCGAGCGTGTTGATGCGGACAAGCTTGCGATCGGGTGCGTCGCCGACAAGCCGCTCGATGGCATCGGCGACCGGCGGATCGGCGGACTGCCGAAGCAGCCCGAACATGGATTGGGTTTCGCTCATCGCAATCAGTTTACACCGTCATGCCGACATCGGCACCGCCAACCCGGCACGAAAGCGGGACAGGGACTTGCAAGAAAACCCTCGCAATTCCAAGTCGATAGCTTGCGGCGTCTCCTGGGCGCGCGAGGTCGAACCGCATCTTTGCTTGCACGGGACGCGAAAAAATGCCGATCCTCCGCCCCGCGGATCATGAGCCTTCGAGGAGAGGACCCCATGAGCAACCGTCAGCCGCGGATGCTGATCTACAGCCACGACTCGTTCGGGCTCGGACATCTGCGCCGCTGCCGCGCGATCGCACAGTCGCTCGTTTCCTACCGCGAAGACCTGTCGATCCTGATGATCGCCGGCTCGCCGATCGTCGGCGCGTTCAGCTTCTCGCCCAACGTCGACTTCATCCGTGTGCCCGGCGTCGTGAAGCTCGCCAACGAGAGTTATCAGCCGCACAGTCCCGGCATCTCCATCGAAGATTTGATGGGCATCCGCTCTTCGATCATCCTGGAGACGGCGCGCGTCTTCGAGCCCGACATCTTCCTCGTCGACAAGGAGCCGCTCGGCCTCCGCGGCGAGGTCGAGGCAACGCTAAATTTCCTCAAGCGGCAAGGGAAGCTCCTCGTTCTCGGGCTGCGTGACGTGATGGACGACCCGGCGCAGCTCGCCGAGGAATGGGAACGCAAGCACTCGCTGCCCGCGCTGGAGCACCTCTACGACCACATCTGGATCTATGGGCTCTCCGACTTCTACGATCCGCTGACCGGCATCGCCGTGTCCGATTCCGTGCGCCAGAAGACCCGCTTCACCGGCTATCTCAGACGCGGAAAGACGCCCTCCGGGCTCTATCCGCCGCCGCACGAGATCGAGGAGCCTTTCCTGCTGGTCACCACCGGCGGCGGCGGCGACGGCGCGATGCTGGTCGACTGGGTGCTCCGCGCCTACGAGGTCGATCCAACGCTCGATATGCCGGCCAAGATCGTGTTCGGGCCCTTCATGGGCACGAGCCAGCAGACCGGATTCATGGAGCGGGTGGCGCGACTGAAGCACCTGGAGGCTATCGCCTTCGAAGCAAACATGGAGGCGCTGATGCAGCGCGCCTCCGGCGTGGTCGCCATGGGTGGCTACAACACATTTTGCGAAATCCTGTCCATGGACAAGCGGGCGCTCATATTGCCGCGCACCATGCCGCGCGCCGAACAGTTCATCCGCGCCGCGCGCGCGGAGGAGCTCGGCCTCGTGTCGATGCTGTTGCCCGACGACACCACCGAGCCGCGCCAGATGGCGGAGGCGCTACGCGCGCTCCTCAACCGCCGGCGGCCGTCGAAGGTGCACATACCGGGCCTGCTCGACGGGCTCTCGGTCATCAACAGCCTGGTCGACCAGTATCTCGGCACCGCCTCGCCAGCTGCTGCCCGGCAGCCGCGTTTCGCCGTGGTCTGAGCAGGCGGATAGAGCCTTCCGGCGGAGCGGATGCCAGCTTGAGCCGACTCGATTTCATGATCAGCCGCCTGACGGCGCAACGTATGCTGCTGGAGGAAGCGTCGCGGCTGATCGCCGAAAAGCCCGGATGCGTGTTCGAGCTTGGCCTCGGCAGCGGGCGGACCTTCGATCACCTTCGCCAGCTCATGCCCGATCGCGAAATCTTCGCGTTCGACCGCGCCATCACCGCGCATCCCAAATGCATTCCCGACGGCGATCACCTGATCCTCGGCGAAATCCGTGAGACGCTCGCTTTTTGCGCGCCGCGCATTCCGGGAAAACCCGCTCTCGTCCATATCGACCTCGGCTCCGGCGACCCGACTCAGGACCTGATCACACGAGCCTGGCTGTCGCCGCACGTCGCCGAATGGTCGGAGCCTGGAACGATCGTGCTCACCGACCGGCCGCTAGAAGGCGCCTTCGAGTCACTGCCAAGGCCGCCGGGCTGCCCCAAAGCGGGCCACGCGCTCCTGCGCGCAGTGTGAGGCGCCGGTCGTCCGGCGCGACACGGATGCGGGTCGCCTTCTACGCCCCCTTGAAGCCGCCGGACCATCCGGTCGCCTCCGGAGACCGCGCCATGGCGCGCGCCCTGATCGCGGCGCTGCGGAAGGCGGGCCACCAGGTGACGGTGGCGTCGCGGTTCCGGAGCTTCGATGCCGGCGACGCCTCTCGCCAGGTGCGGCTTCGCGACCTCGGGCAGGCGCTGGCGAAACGCCTGCTTCGGCGCATCGAGCACGAGGCACGGCCCGACCTCTGGTTCACCTACCACCTCTATCACAAAGCGCCGGACTGGCTGGGCCCCGCCATCTCAGGACGGCTGGGCATTCCTTACGTGCTGGCCGAGGCATCGTTCGCGCCGAAGCAGGCCGGCGGCCTCTGGGATATCGGCCACCGCGCCGCGGCGGACGCCATCCGGCGTGCCGACCGCATCTTCCAGCCGAACCCGGCCGACGCGGAATGTGTGCTGCCGCTGCTTGACGACCCGGAGCGGCTCGTCCTGCTGCGGCCGTTCCTCGAAACGAAGCCGTTTCGCACGCCGAAGCGAAAGGAGAGTCGAGTCCTGATCGGAAATCTGTTCGGGCTCGATCCGGTGGAGCCTTGGCTCGTGACCGTCGCCATGATGCGCGACGACCAGAAGCTTGTGTCCTACCGCTGCTTGGCAGAGGCGCTTTCCGCGCTGACGGACGAGCCGTGGCAGCTCGTCATCGCAGGTGAGGGGCCGGCTGAGGCGAAGGTCCGCGCCGCCTTTGCGCGTTTCGGCGAGCGCGTACGCTGGGTCGGGATGCTTGAGCCGGACGTTCTGAAGCAACTCTACCGCGCCGCCGATCTCTACCTGTGGCCGGCTGTGAAAGAGGCGTGGGGCATGGCCTTCCTCGAGGCGCAAGCGGCAGGGCTCCCCGTCGTCGCCGGAAGGAGCGGCGGCGTTCCGGCCATCATCGCCGACCGCGAGACCGGACTCCTCGTCGCGGAGGGCGATGCCGCCGCCTTTGCGAGCGCGGTCGGCAAACTGATCGCGGAGCCGAAGACCCGCGCCGCCATGGGGCGGGCGGCGATGGCCCGCGCCGAGCGCGACCACGACATCCGGCTCGCCGCCGACTTGATCGACCGGCACATCCGTCAGCTGACGGCGGAGGCTGAATGACGCTGCTTCTGGTGATCCGCCACGGCGAAACCGAATGGAACGCGGCTGGACTGATGCAGGGTCGCGCCGACATTCCGATGAGCAGCGCCGGCCGCGAACGGCTCCGCGCGGCCAAGCTGCCGCCCGGTTGGAACGGCGTCCTGTGCCTTTCAAGCCCGCTCAGCCGCGCGATGGAGACGGCGCAGCTGCTCGGCCTCGACCCTCAGCCGGAGCCGCGGCTGATCGAGATGGACTGGGGCAAATGGGAGGGGCGAAGCCTCGCGGAGCTGCGCGCCGAGCTGGGCGAGGCGATGGAGAAGAACGAGGCGCGTGGGCTCGACTTCCGCCCCGCCGGCGGCGAGAGCCCGCGCGAAGTGCAGAAAAGGATGAAGCCGCTTCTTGCGGGCCTTGCTGCGCCGACGGTCGCCGTCACCCACAAGGGCGTGCTCCGCGCGCTATACGCGCTCACGACCGGCTGGAGCATGACGGGAAAGCCGCCGCACAAGCTGATCGATCGCTGCGCCCATGTGTTTGATGTAGCGGACGGCACGCCGTCGGTCGCGGAGCTGAACATCCCGCTGGAGCGCGCTCCGTGAGCGGGCGCGTGCTCTTTTACGTTCAGCACCTCCTCGGCGTCGGTCACTTAAAACGCGCCGAAATTCTCGCAGGGGCGATGGCCGCGGCCGGACTCGACGTGACTGTCGCCTATGGCGGCCTCCCCTTCCCCGAGGTTCCGTTCAATGGCCTGAAGGTCGCTCAGCTGCCGGCTGCGACGATCGCCAACGAGGATTTCGTGACGCTCCTCGGCGCCAGCGGATCGACGGTCGACGAAACGTGGATCGCCGTGCGCCGCGCGAGGCTTCTAGATCTCTACCGCAGCATCGAGCCCGACGTCGTGCTGCTGGAGCTTTTCCCGTTCGGTCGGCGGCAATTCCGCTTCGAGCTTCTGCCGCTTCTGGAGGCGATCCACGCCACGGCTGAGCGGCCCCGCGTTGCGGCGTCGGTGCGCGACATCCTTGTCGCCAGAAAGCCGGAGCGCGCCGCGGAGACCGTCGAGACGCTGCGCCGCTATTTCGACGCGGTGCTCGTGCACGGCGACCCAGCGCTGATCCCGTTCGAAAGGACGTTCACAGCTGCCGACCAAATTTCCGATCTCATCCGTTACACGGGCTACGTTTGCGCAGCCGGGAGGGCCACCGAGAAGAGCGACGCAGACGACGAAGTCATCGTGTCTGCAGGCGGCGGGGCGGTCGGCGGCCCGCTCCTCTTCGCCGCCATGACGGCGCGGCCGATGACCCCGCTCGCGGGCCACCGCTGGCGCTTCCTCGCCGGCCCCAATCTCCCCGACGCCGAATATCGACGGCTTTCCGCGACGGCGGACAACCGCACGGTTGTGGAGCGGTTCAGGCCAGACTTCGCGTCGCGGCTGCGGGCCGCTGCGCTATCGATCTCGCAGGCCGGCTACAACACTACGATGGATATCCTCGCCTCCGGCGTCCGCGCCGTCGTCGTGCCATACGAGACGAGGGGCGAGACGGAGCAGCGGCTGCGCGCGGAAATTCTCGCCGGCAAAGGGCTGCTGACGCTGGTGCCGGAAGCGGAGCTCACGCCGGTCCGTCTCGCTCAAGCGATCTCGCTTGCGCTGCAATCGCCGCGGCGGACGCTTGACGTGAACCTCGCTGGCGCGGAGAACGCGGCGCGACTCGTTCGCGACCTCGCCGCGCAACGACGACATCTCGGCGGTTGAATCCATACAATCGTCGTTTGCCGGTCATTGCCTCGGAAACAATTCCATGGCCCCATAGGCCGGAGCATCAGCATCGATGTTGACGACCGTGAACGGCGACCTCCTGACCATCCGCGAACTGTCGGTCGAGTTCCGCACGATGGCGGGCCGCGCGCAGGCAGTCGACCGCCTGTCGATGCGCATCCGGCCGGGGCGAACGGTGGCGCTGGTCGGCGAATCGGGCTCCGGCAAGTCGGTCACCGCGCAGGCGATCATGGGCATCCTGCCGCGCACCGCCCGCATCACCTCCGGGGAGATACGCTTCGACGACGCCGAGGTCGGCTCGCGCGACCTCGCGAAGCTCAGGCCGAAGTCGAAGGAGTTCACCAACATCCGCGGCAACCGCATCGGCATGATCTTCCAGGAGCCGATGACCTCGTTCTCGCCGCTCCACACGATCGGCGACCAGATCGGCGAGACGCTGGCCGTGCACCGCAACGTGACGCGCGAGGAAAAGCGCGCCGCCACGATCGAGATGCTCAGGCTCGTGGAATTCCCGCGCCCGGCGGAGACGATCGATTCCTATCCGTTCGAGCTGTCGGGCGGGCTGCGCCAGCGGGCGATGGTGGCGATGGCGCTGATCTGCCGTCCCGCGCTCCTCATCGCCGATGAGCCGACCACCGCGCTCGACGTCACCGTGCAGGCGCAGATCCTGAAACTGATCCGCGACGTGCAGAGCGAGCTCGGCATGGCGGTGCTGCTCATCACCCACGATCTCGGCGTGGTCGCAAACATGGCCGAGGAAGTCGTGGTCGCGCATCACGGCAAGGTGGTCGAAGCCGGCGCCCTCAACGACATCTTCAGCAGCCCGAGGCATCCCTATCTGAAGGCGCTGCTCAAGGCGGTGCCGCATTTCGACATGAAGCCGGGCGAGCGGTTGAAGCCCATCCGCGAGATCGCGACCTCGGCGCACGATTTCGGCGGGCCGCGGCTCACCGACCGGAGCGGCGGCAGGCTTCTCGATGTCCGCCACCTCACCAAGCGCTTCGGCATGCGCAAGAACCTCAAGTGGCTTTCGGCTGGGCCCGAGGCGACCGTGCTCGCGCTGAGCGACGTGAGCTTTTCTATCGACCGCGGCGAATGCCTGGGCCTCGTCGGCGAATCAGGCTCGGGCAAGACCACCGTCAGCAAGGCGATCACGCGCGCGGTGGAGATGGACGAAGGTGAGGTGCTGTTTCACGACGGCGGCCGGCCGATCAATCTCTTCAAGCTCGACCGCCAACAGATGCAGCCGATCCGCCGCAAGATTCAGTATATCTTCCAGGACCCATATTCGTCGCTCAATCCGCGCATGACGATCGGCAGCATCCTGGCGGAGCCGTTCGTCATCCACGGCATCGGCACCGAGGCGACGCGACGCGCCGCCTGCGTGCGGCTGCTCGAAATGGTGGGGCTCCGCGCGGAGCATCTGAACCGCTATCCGCACAGCTTCTCCGGCGGGCAGCGGCAGCGCATCGGCATCGCCCGCGCGCTTGCGCTGCAGCCGGAGCTCGTCATCTGCGACGAGCCGGTCTCCGCACTCGACGTCTCCATCCAGGCGCAGATCCTCAATCTTCTCAAGGACCTGCAGAAGGAGATCGGGCTCACTTATCTGTTCATCTCGCACAACCTTGCGGTGATCAACTACATCGCCGACCGAATCGCGGTCATGTGTGCAGGCCGCTTGGTGGAGCTTGCGCCCCGCACCGAGTTGTTCCGCAATCCCATCCATCCTTACACGCGGGCGCTGATGACGGCCGTCCCCTACCCCGACCCCGACCGGCCGCTCGACTTCCAGGCGATCGGCGAAACGCGCCAGTCCAATCCCGCCGCCTGGCCCGAGCCGTTCTGCTGCGGCCCTGCCGGCGACCCGCCGATGCAGAAGGCCGGCAACGGGCACTTCGTGCGCGCTTCCAGACTGCCGGTCGTCGAGGCAAGGCCCGTCATCGCGGCGCCCGCCATGGGCTAGGCGCGTTTTCCGTCGTTCGAACCGCTGGTTAGACAGTCAAGCCGGCGTGCTGGTATAGTCCCGCGAAACGGCCTCGGGCTGATTCAAAAGGCCGGCGGCCGTTCCCTTGGGGGAGCTTCTTCGGGGCGCCATGGACCAGAATATCTTCCGTTACACTTGGAGGCACTCCAAGGGCGACCAGATCTGGCTGCTCGTCGTCGTCGTCGCCTCGCTGCCCTTCTATTTCCTGTCGCTGGACCTGCCCAAGCGCATCGTCAACGGTCCGATTCAGGGCGAGGGATTCTCCAGCCCGACCGACACGGAAACGGCGATACGAATCGCCTTCGATCTGCCGGCCTGGCTCTTCGGGGGCGGCGAATTCGTGATCTTCGAGGGCTTCGAGTTCGGCCGCGTGATGACGCTGGTCTACCTCTGCTGCCTGTTCCTGTTCTTCGTGCTCGTGAACGGGTACATCAAGCTCTACATCTCGACGTTCAAGGGCAGGGTCGGCGAGCGGATGCTGAGGCGTCTGCGCTACCAGCTCGTCGACACGCTGATGCGCTTTCCGCTGCCGCAGTTCCGCCGCTTGCGGGCGCCGGAAGTCGCGACCATGGTGAAGGACGAGGTGGAGCCGCTGGGCGGCTTTATCGGCGACGCCTTCGTGACGCCCGCCTTCCTGCTCAGCCAAGCGATCACGGCGATGGTGTTCATCCTGCTACAGAGCGTCACGCTCGGGCTTGTGGCGGGCGCGATCGTCGCGGTGCAAGTGGTCCTCATTCCGCGGCTGCGCCGCCGGCTCCTCATCCTCGGACGTCAGCGCCAGCTGACCGCGCGCCAGCTCGCAGGACGGGTGGGCGAGATCGTCGAGGGGATCGTCGGCGTCCGCGTCAACGACGCTTCCAATTGGGAGCGGGCGGAGATCTCGGGCCGCCTCGGGCGGATATTTTTCATCCGCTTCGACATTTATCAGTGGAAGTTTATGGTCAAATTCATCAACAACCTGCTGGCGCAGGTGACGCCGTTCATCTTCTATCTGATCGGCGGCTATTTTGCGATTACCGGCCGGCTCGACATTGGCCAGCTCGTCGCCGTCATCGCCGCCTACAAGGAACTCCCCTCGCCGCTCAAGGATCTGATCGACTGGGATCAGCAGCGGCTGGACGTGCAAGTCAAATACACCCAGGTCGTCGAGCAGTTCACTATCGGGAAGATTCTCGACCCGGCGCTGCAGAAGCTCGACCCGGAGACGCCGGCGCACATCGAACGCGAGATCGCCGCGAGCGGCCTCAGCATCCGCGACGACTCGGGCGCGACGCTGCTGGAGCCGACCTCGATCAGGCTGACGCCCGGCGAGGCGGTGGCGGCTGTGGGGCCGGTAGGCGCCGGCGGAGAATACCTCGCCGAGGCCCTGGCCAAACTCGCGGAAGCCGATTCCGGGCGCATCCTGATCGACGGCAGCCCTATTGATACTCTTCCCGATTCGTTCACCGGCCGCCGCATCGGCTACGCCGAGGCCAGCACCTATTTTCCGCAGGCGAGCCTCATGGACAGCCTGATCTACGGCCTCCGGCATGCGCCGATCCGAGCGAACGACGAGGATTCGCGCGAGAGGCGGAGGCGGCTGTTGGAGGCGCGGGCGTCTGGCAACACCGAGGCCGACATCGCCGACGATTGGATCGACTACGAGGCGGCCGGCGCGACCGGACCCGAGGACCTGGTCGTGCGTCTCCGCGAGATCCTGGTTCTCGTCGACTTGGAGAACGACGTCTACCGACTCGGCCTGCGCGGCCGGATGCCCGAGGGGGCGCTCAGCCAGCTGGAGAGCCGTGTCCTCGCGGCCCGCGATGCCTTCCGCGAACGGCTGATCAGGAATCGCGGCGAGCAATATGTCGAGATGTTCGATCCCGAACGATACGTGGTGAACGCTTCGGTGAAGGAGAACCTCGTTTTCGGCGTGGCCGACGAGCAGCCGTCGGGTAACGGAAACAGGGAGGACCTCTACCTCGCATCGGTCGTCGCCGAGACTGGACTTGAGGAGAAGCTAGTCGACATGGGCCTCAAGGTGGCGGAGACGATGATCGATCTGTTTGGCGACCTGGCGCCTGACAATCCGCTGCTGGAACGCATGGACCTGATGGCCCCCGACGAGATCGACGAGTACCGCGCCGTGGTCCGGCGCGCCTCGAGCGGGCCCGCGTCGGCGGTAGAACCGTCGGATCGCCGCGCGCTCCTGCGCCTCGCCTACGGCTACGTCGAGCCGCGGCATCGGCACGGCCTGCTCGACGGCGCGTTGCAGGCGGCAATCGTGTCGGCCAGGAAGGCGTTCCGCGACAACCTGCCGGAGGACCTTTCCGGCTCGATCGCGTTCTACCAGCCGGGCGCGCTCAATCGCGCCGCCAGCATTCAGGACAATGTGCTCTTCGGGCGCATCGTCGACACCTATGCGGAGGCGGTGGAACGGGTGAACGTACAGCTGCGCGAAACCATGGACGCGCTCGGCCTGACCGACACAGTCATCGAGCTCGGCCTCAACTTCGATATCGGCAGCGGCGCCAAGCGGCTATCGCATGCGCAGCAGCAGAAGCTCGCTTTGGCGCGCGCGCTCGTGAAGCGGCCCGACCTCCTGATCGTCAACCGGGCGCTTGCCGCCCTTGACGCGAACGCACAGGACGCGACCGTGACGCGCGTGCTGGATTTCGCGCGCGCGCCGGGAGGCCCTGGCTTCACGGTGTTCTGGGTGCTCTCGCATACGGGGTCCGGCCAGTGGTTCGACAAGGTGCTGACCTTTGAGAACGGCCGCATCGCAAAATCAGAGGAGCGGACGGCGAAAGCCGAGGAGGATCGCGCACTCGAGCCGGCCAAGTAGCGAGCGTCTGCGAACGGCCGGCCGGGAAGAATGGGGGTGAGGGCCACGTGAGTTTGTTGAGCAACGAGGTTGATCTGCTTCGCCGGGTTCCGCTGTTTTCGGGGATCGAGCCCGCCAAGCTGAAGCTGCTCGCCTATACGTCGGATGTCGTGACCTATGAGCCCGGCCAGGTGCTCGTCCGCAAGGACGATGTCGGCGACGCCGCCTACGTGATCATCACTGGCGACGCCGATGTCTCAGTCCCTGCAAATGGCGGCAGCATCACGGTCGCGCAGCTCCACGACGGGGATTTCTTCGGCGAGATCGCCATTCTTTGCGACACGCCGCGCACGGCGACCGTGACGGCAAAGGGCGAGGTGACGGCGCTCCGCATCCGCAAGGAGCCCTTCTTCCAGCTCCTGCATCAGTTCCCCGAGATGGCCGTCGAGATGACCCGGCTGCTGGCAGAGCGCCTGACGCGCACGACGGCGGACCTCATCGAGGCACAGCGCCAGAAACCGGCGTAGCAATCACGGATGACGGAGGCGCCATTCCTGGTGCGCATCTGGGGCGCTCGCGGCAGCCTTCCCGGTCCCGCGGCGGCGAACCGCAAGTTCGGCAACGAGTCGCCATGCATTGAAATGCGCTGTGGCGGGCATGTCCTTATATTCGATGTGGGTTCAGGCGTCGAAGGGCTGAGCGCCAGCCTGAGAGCGGAGGCGGTGCACGACCTCGACATCTTCTTCTCCCACTGCCATTTCGACCACATCATCGGTCTGCCGTTTCTGAAGACGCTCTATGAGGCCGACGCCGCCGTGCGCATGTACGCCGGGCATTTCGAGGACACGATGACCTGCCGGGAGATGGTCGACCGGTTCATGGCCCCGCCGTTCTTCCCCATCACTCCGGAACACTTCTGCGCCGACATCGATTATCGCGACTTCCGCCCGCCGGCGACCCTGACGCCGCATGACGGAATCGCCATCGATACGGTGCGGCTTCGCCATCCGAACGGCTGCGTCGGCTATCGCGTGAACCACGCCGGCCGCGCCGTGTGCTACATGACCGACACGGAGCACACGCCGGGCCGCCCCGACGAGAGCCTTCTCCATGCGATCCGGGACGCCGACATCATGATCTACGATTGCACCTATACGGACGCGGAATTCGGGCACTATGTCGGCTACGGCCATTCCACCTGGGAGGAAGGGGTGCGGTTGTGCGAAGCCGCGGGCGTCGGACGGCTTGTCCTCTTCCACCATCGCCTCGGGCGCGACGACGACGCGCTGGCCGCGATCGAGGCGGATGCGCAGGCGCGCTTCCCGGGAGCCATCGTGGCGCGCACCGGTCTTGAACTTGCTCCATAGCGGCACAATGTGAGCGCGACCGCCATGGCAGACCCCAGTCTCCTGCAGCAGGTCCACGACTGGCTTATCGATCAGACTCTCGGAGAGCCCGATATCGTCGAGCTTTTCGAGGGCACGTGCCAGCGCCTCACGGCCGTGGGCGTGCCGATCGGCCGCGGCATGCTGATGTGGCCGACGCTTCACCCTCTCTTCCAGGCTGAGAACGTGCTCTGGAAGCGCAATCAGCGCGCCGAGCTTAACCAGTTCCCGCACCAGGACACGGCAAGCGAAGAGTGGCTTCGCAGCCCGATGCGGATGATGCTCGACACGAATATTCCCGTCTTTCGGCGGCGGCTCGCCGGACCCGGAAAGATGCTCGACTTCTCCATCCTTACCGATCTCGCCGAGCAGGGGTACACGGACTACCTGCTTCTGACCTCGTCGTTCTACGGCAAACGGCAGCTCAGCAACGAACGCCAGCGCGGGATCATGGTCTCGTGGGCAGCCGACCAGCCCGACGGCTTTTCTGATGCGGACCTTGCCGGGCTGCAGCGCCTGCAACGGCGCCTGGCGATCGCCTGCAAGACGGTCCTGCAGGATCGCGTGGCCCGCAACATCACCGAAGCCTATCTCGGCCGAATGACGGGCGAGAAGGTGTTCCGCGGCTCGATTCGTCTCGGCGACGGCGAACATACGCGCGCGCTGGTCTGGTATTCGGACCTGAGAAGCTCGACGCATCTCGCCGAGACGATGCCGAGCCCTGAGTTCCTTGATCTCCTCAACGTCTACTTCGAGTGCGCGGCCCGCCCTGTGATCGTCGCGGGCGGCGAGGTCCTGGCCTTCATCGGCGACGCCGTGCTCGGCATCTTTCCGATCGAGAACAATTCCGAGCGCGCGGCTGTGACGCAACGGGTGACCGCTGCTCTCCAGGATTCGCTTGCTTACGCCGACCGCATCAACGGCGAGCGCGCCGGGGCCGGCCTGGAGCAGATTCGATACGGCATCGGACTCAACTTCGGTGAGGTGATGTACGGCAATATCGGCGTGCCGGAACGGCTCTCCTTCTCGGCCATCGGACCGACCGTGATCGAAGTCGCCCGTATCGAGAAGCTCACCAAGCGACTTGGCGCGCGCGTGCTCGCGACGCGGGAAGTGGCGTCCATCGAGCCGCACCGCTGGCGCTCCATGGGCCGGGAGCCGCTGGAGGGACTGGACGAGGCGCAGGAGATCTTCGGTTTCCGCGAGGAACAGGCGCAGGAGGCTGCGTGACGCCGTGCGCCGCGGCCGCCGCAACGATGCCCGAGCGGCACCGGACGCCCGCCGCCGGGTAGGCTTCGCCGCCGGTCAGGCGCCCTGATGTCGGCGCGGCGTCTACGGCTTGGGCTCCTGACGCTGTTCGGGCTCAGGAAGCGTGGATTCTTCATCCCCTACCGCTACGCCGACCAGGTGCCCGAGCGCGCCGACCGGGTCGGCTATCCTGCCCTCGAGCCGTTCTTTGCCGCTGCCGAGCCGACCTTCTCAGCCATGCTTGAGGCAATGGCGCCCTTTGCCGACGACCTCCACCGGATCGGAGGGGCGCCCCCGCCTGAACCGCGCTGGAACCAGGACTGGTTCCCACGCCTCGACGCCGCTGCCGCATATGTGTTCGTGCGCGAATCCAAGCCCGCCCGCATCGTCGAGGTGGGTTCCGGCCATTCGACCCGCTTCGTCATGCGCGCGATCCGTGACGGCGGCCTTCAGACAGAAGTCATTGCCATCGATCCGGCGCCCCGGGCCGACATTGAGGGCTTCGGCGCTACCCTCATCCGCGGCACCGTGCAGGCCGCCGGGCTCGCGCCCTTCTCCGCGCTCGCCGAGGGCGACATCCTCTTCATCGATTCAAGCCACATCCTGATGCCTGGCACCGACGTGGACCTCCTCATGAACCAAGTGCTCCCCATGTTGGAGCGCCGGGTGATGATCCACGTGCATGACGTCTTCCTGCCGGACGACTACCCGCCAGAGTGGCAATGGCGTGGCTACAACGAGCAGCTCGGCGTCGCGGCGCTGGTTCAGGGCCGCGGGTACCGCATCCTCTGGTCGAGCCGCTACGCCGCGACACGCATGGCCGACGCCGTCGCGAAAAGCGTGGCGGGTGAGCTGGAATTGAAGGCCGGCGCGCTCGAATCGAGCCTCTGGCTCGTCAAGACATGAGCGTCTCTTTTTCTACTCGTGCGGGTCGATCGCGTCACGCAGCCCGTCGCCGAGGAACGAGAAGGCAAGCACCGTCGCCATCACCGGCGCCATCGGCGCAAGCAACCACGGATAGAGCGCCACCGCCTCGATGTTTTGCGCCTCGTTCAGAAGCACCCCCCAACTAGTGATCGGCGGCCGCAGCCCAAGGCCGAGGAAGGAGAGGGCTGTCTCCGCGAGGATCATCGATGGAATGGTGAGCGAAGCGGAGGCGATCAGGTGGCTGGTAAAGTTCGGCAGAAGATGCCGCGCGATGATGCGCGAGGGCTTTGCGCCCATCATCTCGGCCGCCGCGACATAATCCTCCTCGCGCAGCGCGAAGAGTTTTGAGCGCACCGCGCGCGCAATCGACGGCCAGTCGAGCAGCGCCAGGATGACGGTGATGCCGAAGTAGATTAGGCGCGGGTCCCAGGTGACCGGCAGTGCGGCGGACAGCGCCATCCACAGCGGCAGCTCAGGGATGGAGCGCAGAATCTCGGTCAGTCGCTGCACCACCGAATCGAACAGCCCGCCGAAATAGCCGGCGATGCCGCCTACCACGATGCCGATGGCATAGCTCAGCGTCACGCCGACGAGGCCGATCGTGAGCGAAATGCGCGCGCCGTAGATCAGCCTCGAGAACATGTCGCGGCCGAGCCGGTCGGTGCCGAGCAGAAACAGCGTTCCGTCTTCCGGCGGGCAGATGAAATGGAAGGTGCCGGTATAGAGGTCCCAGAAGTTGTACTCGTCGCCCGAGCAGAAGAAACGGATCGGTTGCGGTCCGGACGTGTCCGCGGTGTATTCGCGCTTCAGCGTTTCCATGTTGAGCTTGAAATCGAGCGGATAGACGAACGGGCCAACGAAGCTGCCCTCATGGATTAGGTGAATTCCCTGCGGCGGCGCGTAGATGAAGCCGGAAAAGCGCTTGTGCAGCTGATAGGGCGCGATGAATTCCGAGATCAGCACTGAGAAGTAGCAGACGCCCAGAAACACCAGCGAAATGACGGCGAGCCGGTGTCGCAGGAAGCGCCACCAGATGATCTGGGTCTGCGAAGCCCTGAGGTAGCGCTCGGAGGGCTGCGAACCGGGGGCGACGGTCGCCTCCGGATCGAACGCCTCCTCGGAGACGTAATGGTCGAGCGGTAGGCTCACCGGGCCGCCCCTCCCGCAAGCCTGATGCGCGGATCGAGCACCGCAAGCAGAATGTCCGACACCAGCATGCCGACCACGGTCAGCACCGCGAGGAACATCAGGAATGAGCCGGCGAGATACATGTCCTGGCTCTGCAGCGAGGAAAGGAGCATCGGCCCCGTGGTCGGGAGCGACATCACCGCCGACACGATCACCGAGCCGGAGACGATCTGCGGCAGGAGGCTGCCGATATCGGCGATGAAGGGGTTCAGCGCCATGCGCAGCGGATAGCGGACCAGAACTCGCCCTTCCGGGGCGCCCTTCGCCCTGGCAGTCGTCACGTATTGCTTCTGCAGCTCGTCGAGAAGGTTGGCGCGGAGCCGGCGGATCATGCCGGCGGTGCCGGAGGTGCCGATCACGATGACCGGAATCCACATGTGCTCAAGCACCGACAGCGCCTTGCCGACGCTCCACGGCTTGTCGATGTATTCGGGGTCCATGAGGCCGCCGATCGACGTGCCGAACCAGACATTCGCGAGGTAGAGCAGGATCAGCGCGAGCAGGAAATTCGGCGTCGCGAGACCGAGGAAGCCGACGAAGGAAAGCGCATGGTCGCTCGCGCTGTACTGATGCGTGGCGCAGTAGACGCCGATCGGAAACGACACCACGTAGATGAACAGCACGGTGAAGAAATTCAGCACCAGCGTCAGGAACATGCGGTCGCCGATCACGTCGGCGACCGGCTGGTTGTACTCGAAAGAATAGCCGAGATTGCCGTGCAGCAGCCCGGTGACCCACACCAGATATTGCTGCCATAGCGGCCGATCGAGGCCGTATTGCTCGCGCAGGAACGCGATCTTTTCTTCGGCCACGCGCTCGCCTGACGCCTGCAGCTCAGCGATGTAGGTGCTGAGATAGTCGCCGGGCGGAAGCTGGATGATGATGAAGACGAGGACGCTGATGCCGATCAGCGTCCACACCATCGTGATCAGCCGTCTGACAAGGAAGTTGAGCACCGCGGGCCGCCGACTATCCCTCGCCGATCCAGAACGTGTCGGGCCGATACATGCCGAAATAGGAGCCTGGCTCGAAGTTGTAGATGCCGTGCTGCGGCACGTTCTTCAGCCGATCGCTTACGACGACGAGCTGCTCGACGCCGGAAACGATCCCGATCGTGAAGACCTGGTCGGTCCAAAGCGACAGGATCTCGTGCCAAACAGCCTCGTGGGCTTCAGGCGTCTCCGCAGCGCCCCACTTTTCGTTGAGCGCCATCAGCTGCTCGACCGGCTCGAGGTCGGGCTTCTCGCCCATCTGGCCGCTCGTCTGCGCCCACAGTCCCCAGGCCGGCCACTGGAACTGGTCGGGCGTCAGCGGGGCGAATTCCGCAGGGCTCATGGTCGGCTTCAGCATCGCGTTCTCGAGGCCCGTCCAGACGGCCATCTGGGTCTCGCCTGCATTGATGCGGTTATAGAAGACCTCGCGTTGCGACGGCTTGATGAAGAGGGAGACACCGACATCCTGCCAATGGTCCTTGATGAGCTGCAGGACGTCGATCTGCTCGGTCTCCTCGCCGGCGGTCTCGACGACGATCTGCAGCGGCTGCCCGTTGGGCATCAGCCGGATGCCCTCGGCGTTGCGCTCCGCCAGACCCAGATCGTCGAGAAGCTCGTCGGCCAGCTCGGGATCGTACTCGGTCCATTTGGTCCGGTACTCGTCCTTGAAAAGCGGCGAGTCCGGCAGCACGGTGTTGTTGGAGGGACTCGCGACCCCGTAGAAGATCGTGTTGTTGATGTCGTCGCGGTCGATCGCCACCGACAAAGCGCGCCGGAAGTCTGCCTCGCGGAACAGCTTCTTGAGCACCGGGTCGGCAAGATTCAGATTGGGATAGAGCGCCATCCGCGCGCCCTTGGTCGCCAGCCAGCGGCGAACCTTGAACTTGCTGCGCTCCTCGGCCTCCTTCAGGAACGTGAAGTTGGAGAAGGCAAGGTATGCGCCCTGCAGATCGGCTTCGCCGCTAGCCACCTTGGCCGGGATCAGGTCGGAGCTGGAAACGATGAGCGCCACCTGATCGATGTAGGGAAGCTGCAGGCCGTTCTGGTCGACCCGGTGGAAATATGGGTTGCGATCGAAGACATATCGGTCGGAAGGCGGCTGCGTCTTCAGCACCCAAGGCTGCAGAGTCGGGTACTCGATGTTGTCGTTCCGGTAGGACCGGTCCTTGCTGTAGAGCAGCGACACCCAGTTCCGCTCGCCCGCATCGGCGGCCATCTTGTCGACCGTCTCCTGGCCCACGTGGCGCGCGTGGAACTGCTTGAGGTAGTGCGCCGGCCGGAAAATCTCGACCGGCTGCGCGGCGGCGAGCGCGGGCAGGAAATACGGGTTCGGCTTCGACCAGCTGTAGCGAACGGTCACTTCGTCGGGGAAGTCGACCGTCGGCTTCTCGCCGTCGACGAGCAGCTCCTTCGGCGGACCGAAGCGCGACACGGTCGCATCGTTCCCCATGTCCTCCCAGTAGAAGCGAAAATCCTCGGAGGTGAACGGCTCTCCGTCGGACCATTTGTGCCCCGGCCGCAGATGGAAGGTGAACACGCGGTCGTCCTCGACCTCCAGGCTCTCGGCGATGTCGGGCACGATCTCGTAGTCGGTGTTGTAGCCGACGAGGCGTGCATAGCCGTAGATCACCATGAGTCGGGTATCCTTGGCGCTCCCGCCGATCAGCCGCAGCGTTCCACCGTAGCGGCCGGGCGCGGCGTCGCCCTCGAAGCTCACGATTGCCGGTTTCTCTGGGATCCGCTCCGCGACGGGCGGCAGCTTGCCGGCCGCGACGGCCGCCTCCAACGACGGCGGCTCCACCATCGCCGCCGTCTGCGCCGAAGCGTTGTCAAATGCAGCCGCTCCGACGAGGAGCAGCGTTGCGAGGCCAAAGGCCGTCCGAAGCACCATCCCAGCACCTCTCATGGTTCACTCGGGCGTTCCGCCGGTACGAGAAGGTAATTGCAATGGGTCTTGTCGGGGAAGAGCCTTTCGATGCGATATTGATGCCCGTCGACCCACGCCATGAAACGGCCGATGGCCGCGTCCAATACCTCAACGTAAAGAACGGGACGATTGGCGGCAATGAGCCCGGCAGCGCCGGAAAGCGCCTCCATTTCCATACCCTCCACGTCAATCTTGATGAAATCGACGCGACCGCGGATGAGGCGGTCGAGCGTGACGAGCGGCACCTCACCCAAAGAGTCTTCCACGAAATGTGTGGCGCCAAGGCCGGCAGTCGCCGATGGGATCGGCCGCAACCGCCCCTCCTCCGCGCCGACCGCCATCCCGAGGCAGGAAAGATCGACGTTTCCGAGCCGATTCTCCGCGACCGCCGCGCGGAGCGCCGCCACCGCGCGGGGCAGCGGCTCGATCGGAACCACGCTTGCCGCTCGCATGGGGCCAGCGAAGAAAACTGTGTGGTTGCCGGTATTTGCACCGACGTCGACAATGCGCAGCCCGGAAGGCAATCGCGCGGCCAAAAAGTCGAGCTCCTCGTGCTCGAAGAACAGGCCGCGCATCTGTTCCCGCTCGATGACCGGGTTGAGCCCGGTGTAAGGGAGCCAGAACGTGGCCGGCCCAAACCTGACCGGCATAAACGCCGGCTCCCGCTCCAGAATCTCAATCAGCCGGCCGCAGTCCGCCTCGCCGACCAGCGGCACGTTGCCCCGGAAAAGCGTAAGCGCCTGAGCGGTTTTGTAGGCTCGGTGGTTCTTCCACAGGAAGTAGAGGTAGTCGGCGTAAGACTGCGAGGCACTCGAAGCGGCGGCCTCGGCTGCGAGCGCTGGGCGCACAAAATGCGTCGGCCCGATCCACCAGCGGAGGGCCGCATGGAAGAAGGTCGGCAGGTCTTGCGCCGCAAGGCGCGTGATGCGCTCGACCTTCGGCGGCTTGCGCGTGTCGGAGGCAAGCGCCGCGGCGCCCCAGACCGCGTCGTTGATCCTCAGCGCAGGCGCGGTCTTCACGAAAATGTCAGGGACCAACACTTCGGCCGCGCCGACTGCGAGCAGCCAGGCGAAGCCTTCGCGCGACGCCCTCTCGCCTGCCTCGGCCAGCGCATTCATCATCGAACCGGCGCGCACGTCGATGGGATCGACCTCCGCCAGGTCGCCGAGACCTACCTCTTTCGCTCTCTGCAGCGACCAGAGCAGCTTGTCCCGATCGCCCTCTTTTCCCTGCGACGGAAAGAGAGCAAGCGCGCAACGCGGCTCATCCATTGGCGGGACGCGGCGAATGCGGAACCGACGGATCGACTTCTTCGAACGAGTGCCCGCGGCTGTAGTTGTCGTGGTAGGCGACGATCGGCTTCGGCCCCGGTGGCGACCAATAGAGGCCGAGCTTGAAATACGGCCCCTCCTCCTCGTTCTCGTAAGCGAGCGGTCCGCGCCAATCGATGATTCTTTCTCGGCTGAGCCACGCTTCGATCTCGGACATGCTGTGACGCGACCAGAAAACCCGAAAGACGAAATCGTGCCACACGCCCTTTGGGAAATCGGCAATGCTCGCGAACTCGTAGCGGATGTCGGGCACCGGCCCAGCGACCCGGCCATAAGCGCCGGTGAAAAAGAGTCGCCCTCCGCGGTATCGCATCGCGACCGGCGGTTTGCCGGACGGGTCGCCGAGCTTTGCTTGGTCGTGCCACTGAGCGAACACGCAGCCGACGGTCTCGGGCACCTCGAAGTCAGGCGCGATGAAAGTGCTGAAGCCGTACCAGACCTCCTCGTCCCAGAGGACGTTGTTGAGATCGCGAAGCTCAGCGCGGTGCCCCTGCGAGATATAGTCGCCGGGCCGGAGCTCGAACCGGCAGGCGCGCGACCCGACGCGCACGATTTCCGACTGGATTTTCGCCGAATGATCGCCGGACAACCGCTTCACGCTCCAGCCGTTGAAGCTGCCGCTCTCGAAATCGAGGTGCACTGTCTCGAAGGCCCCGGGCGCGGTCTGGCTTGAGGTGAGCAAGGTTCTTATCCCAAATAGCGGCGGTAGATCGCCGAGCGCGATTCAGAGTCCGCAGGAAGCCGAAGAAACATGAACCGGATCGCGACCCTGGTGAAGGGCTATCCCCGCCTTTCGGAGACCTTCATCGCCCAGGAAATTCTGGGTCTCGAGAAGCGCGGCATCCGGCAGCTGATCGTTTCGCTGCGCCATCCGACCGAAAGCATGCGGCACGACCTCCACCGCGAGATCGCCGCCGACATCCTCTATCTCCCCGAATATCTGCAGGACGACCCGGCACGCGTCCGCGCCGGCCGCAGGTGGGCGGAAGCGCAGCCCGGTTTCGCGGCGGCGTGGAAGGCGTTTCAGCGGGACCTGAGGCGCGACGGCTCGGTCAACCGCCGCCGGCGCTTCGGCCAAGCCTGCGTGCTGGCGCGGGAGCTGCCAAGCGACGTCGGCTGGCTGCACGCGCACTTCCTGCACACGCCCGCGTCCGTCGCGCGCTATGCCGCGTTGATCCGCGGGTTCGGCTGGTCGTTCTCCGCCCACGCCAAGGACATCTGGACAACGCCGCAATGGGAGCTTCGCGAAAAGCTCGCCGACGCCGAACGGGGCGTCACCTGCACGCGCGCGAACCTCGACTATCTCCGCTCGCTCACCCGGACGCCCGGCAAGGTGCATCTCGTCTATCACGGCCTCGACTTTTCGCGTTTTCCTCCAGCGCCGGCGCGAAGGGCGAAGCGGGAAGGACCTTTCGTCATCGTCTCGGTTGGGCGCGCGGTGGAGAAGAAGGGCTACGCCGACCTCCTGCGCGCGCTCGCGGAACTCGGTGACGAAATCCCGTGGCGCTTCGAGCATTCCGGTGGCGGACCGCTTTCCGCAGAACTCCAGTCGCAGGCAGAGACGCTCGGGATCGCGGACCGCGTGACCTGGCACGGCGCGCAGGATCGCGGCTTCATCTTCGATCTTCTCGCCCGCGCCGACCTCTTCGTGCTCCCTTCCCGGCTCACGCCGTCCGGCGACCGCGACGGCCTTCCCAACGTTCTGATGGAGGCGCAGGCCTTCGCCGTCCCAGTGCTTGCCACCGACGTGTCGGGCATTCCCGAGCTGGTGACGCACCGGCGGACCGGCTGGCTGGTGCCGGAGCGCGACCCGCACACGCTCGCCGAGGCGATGCGACGGCTGCTCGGCGATCCGGCCCAGCGGCTGAAGCTCGCAGAGGCCGGCGCGGTCGAGGTGCGCAAACGCTTCTCGTCGGAGCCCGGCATAAACTTTGTCGCGAAGATGCTCCGGGCGTCGCGTGCGCGGCGTCAGGCGGCATGACCGGCGCCGATCCGGGAGGCGAGGCGGCCCGAGACCGCTTTGTCGCCCTGCTCGATCAGGCCGCCGCAAAGACGCGCCGGATTTCGTTCTGGTGGCGCGACGACGACGCGGTGACGACGACCCCGGATCTGGAGAAGCTACTCGCGCTTGCGCGCCGACATGCGCTGCCGCTGGCGCTTGCCGTCATTCCCGGCGACGCAACCGACGCGTTGGTGGCAACACTCGCGGCCGAACCGCGCGTCTTCGTCCTTCAGCACGGCTGGCGGCACCAAAATCACGCTCCGCCGCATGAAAAGAAAATGGAGCTGGGCGACCACCGGCCGCTCGCTGCGGTGCTGGAGGAGCTCGGCGAAGGGTTTGCGCGCCTTGGTCGGATGTTTCCGGAGAGATTTCTGCCCGTGCTTGTGCCGCCCTGGAACCGCATTTCAAGGTCGGTGCGCAACGCGCGGCACGAGATAGGGCTGGCCGGTCTATCGACCTTCGGCCCAGCGCCCGCCGAACCGCATTTGGTCAACACGCATCTCGACATCATCGACTGGCAGGCGCGCGGCCCCCTCCCCCGTGCCGAAGCCTACGCAAGGCTGTGTGAGGAAGTGGAACGGCGGCTCCGCGACGATCCCGAGCCGCTTGGCGTGCTGACCCACCATCTGGTGCATCAGGAGCCGAGCCGGAGATTTCTCGAAGAGCTTTTTTCGCTGACCGCCCGCCACAAGGCGGCGGCGTGGCCCTCGATCCCTGAGCTTTTCGATCTTCCCGCGACCCGCGTTCACTTTCCGCGCTGATAGCGGCGGAACCACTCGACGAACTTCGTAAGGCCAGTCGAAAGCGGCGTGCTCGGCCGGAAGCCGAAGTCGCGCTCGATGGCCGACACATCGGCGCAGGTGATCGTCACTTCGCCCGGCTGCGCCGGAAGCAGCTCAAGCTCCGCCTTACGACCGATGATCCGCTCAAGGATCGCGATCATGTCGAGCAGTTTCACCGGCGCACTGTTGCCGATATTGTAGACGCGTTGCTTCGGCCCTCCCGGCGCCGCCCCGCCAACTTTCAGGACGCCGGCGACGACATCGTCGATGTAGGTGAAGTCGCGCTGCATCTCGCCGCGGTTGAAGACTCGAATCGGACGCCCCGCCAGGATCGCCTCGGTGAATAGCCAATAGGCCATGTCCGGCCGGCCCCATGGCCCGTAGACGGAAAAGAAGCGGAGCCCGATCTGCGGCATGCCGAAGATCCTGGCGTAGACCTCGCTCATCATCTCCTGCGACTTCTTGGTCGCGGCATAAAGCGAGGTCGGCCGATCGGTCTTGCCATCCTCGCTGAAGGGCGGCGCGTTCTCCTCGCCGTAGACAGAGCTCGACGACGCATACACAAACATCTCCACGCCGCCTGCATGGCGGAAATGCTCCAGCAGGTTCAGGTGCCCGACGACGTTGGAGTCGATGTAGGCGTATGGATTCTCCAGCGCATAGCGCACGTTCGCCTGCGCCGCGAGGTGGAAGACCAGGCGGACCGACTCGCCCGAGAGCGCTTGCGCCAACGCCCTTCGATCCGCCAAGTCAACGCGCTTGAACTCGAAGTTCGGGAAGGTGGCGAGCTGGGTGAGCCGACGCCGCTTCAGGTCGGTGCCGTAGAACTCGTTGAGATTGTCGAGGCCGATGACGCGCTCGCCGCGATCGGCGAGCCGCCGCGCGACATGGTAGCCGATGAAGCCGGCGGCGCCGGTGACGAGGATGGTCACTCGCGCACCGCCAATGCATGACCCACGCGGCGCTTGTCGCTTGCCGAGAACAAGACTCCACGCGGGCGGGAACGCGCGAAGGCGGCGCGGAAGACGGAAGGCTCAGACATGGGGCGCGGGAAATTCCCCACGAAGCCGTGCGCCATTCGCAAGAAGCCTGTTGACGGAAATGGTGGGTGTAACAGGACTCGAACCTGTGACCCGCTGATTAAGAGTCAGCTGCTCTACCAACTGAGCTATACACCCGCGCTTGCGGCCGGTTTTATAGGGATGCGATAGGCCGACCGCAAGGCTTGCCGCCGCCGGTCTTTGCGTCGTCGCCGCCCACAGGAGTTGCGCAGTTGCCTACGCCCGCCCTGCTCAAATCGCGCATTGCCGGCGCGGACTGCGCTCCGAATGACGGCGAACGGTTCATCGACATCAACCCAGCGACGGGCGCCGTCATCTGCGAGGTGGCCGCGGCCGACGCGGTACTCCTCGACGGGGCCGTGGAGGCGGCGGCGCTGGCGCAGAAGGCGTGGATCGCTCTCCCCGCTTCCGAGCGCGGGCGTGTGTTGAACCGCGTCGCCGCGCTCCTGCGCGAGCGCAAGCGGGAGCTAGCGCTGCTCGAGGTGCTCGACACCGGCAAGCCGATCCAGGAGGCGCCGGAGGCCGATATCGGCTCGGCGGCGGACTGCTTCGAGTTCTTTGCCGGCCTCACCCAGGTCGTGCAGGGCGAATACATGCCGCTCGGCGAGAGCGCGTTCGCCTACACGCGCCGCGAGCCACTCGGCGTCTGCGCTGGGATCGGCGCCTGGAATTATCCGATCCAGATCGCGAGCTGGAAGACCGCGCCGGCGCTCGCCGCCGGCAACGCCATGGTCTTCAAGCCGAGCGAGCTAACGCCGGTCACAGCGGTCGAGCTTGCGAAGATCGTAGAGGAGGCCGGCGCTCCGCCTGGTCTCCTGAACGTCGTGCTCGGCAAGGGCGAGCTGGGCGCTGCGATGGCGGCGCATCCTGGCATCGCCAAGGTATCGCTGACCGGCTCGGTGCCGACCGGCAAGCGCGTGATGGCGACGGCGGCGGAAACGCTGAAGCACGTCACTATGGAACTTGGCGGAAAATCGGCGCTGATCGTCTTCGCCGACGCCGACCTCGACGACGCGGTTTCCGCTGCGATCCTCGGCAATTTCTACACGCAGGGCGAAATCTGCTCGAACGGCACGCGCTTCTTCGTCGAAGAGCCGATCCGGCCGACCTTCCTCGAGAAGCTCGTCGCGCGCACGGAAAGAATCCGCATCGGCGATCCGCTCGATCCTTCGACGCAGATGGGCCCGCTCATCTCAGCTGAGCACATTGAGAAGGTCCTCTCCTACGTCGCGAAGGGAGAGGCAGAGGGCGCAAAGCTCCTGACCGGCGGACGTCGCCTCAAGGGCGCGCTCGCAAAAGGCAACTTCGTCTCACCGGCCGTATTCGACGCCTGCCGCGACGACATGACGATTGTCCGCGAAGAGGTGTTCGGCCCCCTCCTGAGCGTGCTTTCCTTCGAGGGAGAGGCCGAGGTGATTGACCGCGCCAACGACACGCCGTTCGGCCTCGCCGCCGGCGTAATGACGCAGAACCTTTCACGCGCGCACCGCGTCGCGGCGGCGCTCGAAGCCGGCGTGGTGTGGATCAACAGCTACAACCTGACGGCGATCGCCATGCCGTTCGGCGGCTCGAAGCAGTCGGGCATCGGGCGCGAAAACGGCCTCGCCGCCCTCGATTTTCTATACGGAGCTGAAGAGCGTCTACGTGAACCTCGGGCGGGTGGAGGCGCCATACTGAGGCGGCTGCCGGAGACTTTCCGAAGCCGACAGGCCCGCCGGGACTTGCTAACATCGCAACGCTGCACGTCTGCGCCAAGTCGGCCGCCGATCTCGCGGCGCCGAGAGGATTCTCGATGGAACTGACGCAAGCCCCGGAACGGCTGGACGCGCTCGCCGCAATGCTGTGGAGCTGGTCCGAACACTTCCTGCCGCGGCTCGGCGCGGCGCTGATCATCCTGATCGTCGGCTTCCTCGTGGCGCGCTGGGCGAGCCGCGCGGCTTTTCAGCTCGTTGGCCGGACCGAGCGCGTCGACCGAACGCTGCGGCCGGTCATCCAAGCGGTCGTCCGCTACGCCATCCTCGCTATCGTGCTGGTCGCGGCCCTCGGCCAGCTCGGGGTGCAGACCGCGTCGGTCCTCGCGGCCCTCGCTGCGGTCGGCCTCGCCATCGGCCTCGCGCTGCAGGGAACACTCTCCAACATCGCCGCCGGCATCATGCTCTTGTGGCTGAGGCCGTTCGAAGTCGGCGACTACATCGAGACGAGCAGCGTCGCTGGGACGGTCGAGGAGCTTGGGCTGTTCGCGACACAGATCAGGACATGGGACGGCATCTTCAAGTTCGTCCCCAACTCCACGCTGTGGAACACGACCGTCACCAATTACACCCGCAACCCGACGCGGCTGGTGCTCCTGGAGTTCGGCATCGCCTATGAGGACGACATCGCCGAAGCGCGGCGTATCCTGACGGAGGTTGCGGAGGAGCACCCCGACGTACTCGGCGATCCGCCGCCGGTCGTCGTGCCGCTCAGCCTTGCCGACAGCGCCGTCGTGCTGCAGCTCCGCGCCTGGGCGCCCACCTCGATCTTCTGGGACGTGCGCTGGGCGTTGACCGAAACCGGCAAGAAACGGCTCGATGAGGCCGGAATCAGCATCCCCTTCCCGCAGCGCGTGGTTCACGTGGTCTCGGCGGAAGGACGGAAGCCACCGCCAGGAGCGCTCACCGCCTCCGAATAGCCGCCTCGCCTATCGCTCCGCCGCAATACGGCACTCGTCGGAGATCGCGAAATAACGCTCGGTCTGATCCCGGTCGAGACGCTGCCGCATCATATCGCGCCATAGGCCCTCCGCCTTCGCTCTCTCGGCCATGCAGTCGCAGGTGCGCCGACAGATATCAGCCTCCACGTCCGCTTCGATGCAGGCGCTGGTGCAGCTCTCGACGTATGACGGCTCGAAGCCGGCAAAGCTCGGCGGCGCCACTTCGGAAGCGAGAAAGACGGCGCCGAACAGGATTGGCTGGTGCAGGAGGTAGATGACGAGGCTGTGGCGCCCGACCCAGACGAGCGGCGGGGGCGTCCATGCATCGATCGTGGCTATCGGCGGACCCGCGGGCCAGAAACGCGGCCCGATGCGCGCCGCCACGATGCCGGCAAGCACCACACCGAACCAGGGAAAGAGCGGCACGAAATCATTGGTGCGCGGAAAATAGGAGGCGAGTCCGAGCCAGTTCAGCGCAGGGCTGTCGAACGTCGGTCCCGAGAGGAGCGGCGGCACGAGAAAACAGGCGACTGCCGCGGCCCCGACGACAGGGATCGGCGCGTTGACGAAAGCGAGGCCGAGCACGCTCGCCACGGCGATGTGGTGGAGGATACCGAAGAAGACAAACCTGTCGGGGAAGAGGAAATACGTCGCCACCGTGACTGCCGCGGCGGCCGCGGCGATCACGCCAAGCCGACGCAGGAACCGTCGGCGTTTGAAGCCGCCGCGCGAGGCAAGGACGAGGCTCACACCGACGATGAAGAGGAAGCTCGCGGCGATTGCGCGGGCGAACAACCGCCAGCCGAAATCCTCGGTGACGTTCGCGGTGATATAGCCGAAGTACCTGAGATCCCAGGAGAAGTGGTAGACGATCATCGCCGCAAGGGCGACGCCGCGCGCCGCGTCGATCAGCGGCAGCCGCGCCGCCGGCGATGCGGCGGCGGGCGCATCTACTCTCATGCGCGATCGGAGAAGCGCACCGCGCGCCCTATACCGCCTGGGCGTGGAGCCGCTCGCGCTTCACCGACAGCTTGTTGAGCGCCGATACGTAAGCCTTCGCGGACGCCACCATCGTATCGGTGTCGGCGCCGCGGCCGGTAACGGCCTTATCGCCCTCCTCGAGCCTGACCGAAACCTCGGCCTGCGCATCGGTGCCCTCGGTCACCGCGTTCACCTGATAGAGCGTCAGCTTGCCGCGATGGTCGATGACCTTCTTGATGGCGTTGAACGTCGCGTCGACCGGCCCGTCTCCGGTCGCCTCGCGCGTTTCATGTCGGCCATCGACGTCAAGCGTGATCGTCGCGCGCTGCGGTCCGCCGGTTCCCGCGATGACGGTGAGCGCCACGAGCTTGATGCCGTCGCCTGCCGCGGCGACCTCATCCTCCACCAGCGCCTCGATGTCCTCGTCGAAGACGTGCTTCTTCTTGTCGGCGAGATCCTTGAAGCGGCGGAACGCATCCTCGAGCGCGTTGTCGCCGAGTTGGAAACCGAGCGCCGCCAGCTTCTCGCGGAAGGCGTGCCGGCCGGAATGCTTGCCCATGACCAGCGAGGTTTCCTTCACGCCGACGTCCTCCGGCCGCATGATCTCGTAGGTGCTCGCGTTCTTCAGGATTCCGTCCTGATGAATGCCGGATTCGTGCGCAAACGCGTTCTTGCCGACGATCGCCTTGTTGTATTGCACCGGGAAGGCCGAGACGGCGGAGACCAGCCGCGAAGCCCGCATCAGCATCGTGGAATCGACGCCGGTCGTGTAGGGCAGCGCGTCGGCGCGCGTTCTGATCGCCATCACGATCTCTTCCAGCGCCGCGTTGCCGGCGCGCTCGCCAAGGCCGTTGACCGTGCACTCCACCTGCCGCGCCCCGCCCCTGACGCCGGCGAGCGAATTGGCCACGGCAAGCCCGAGATCGTCGTGGCAGTGCACCGAAAACACCGCCTTGTCGGAATTCGGCACGCGCTCGCGGATTTCACGGAACATCGCCTCGTACTCGTCGGGAGTCGCATATCCGACCGTGTCGGGGAGGTTGATCGTCGTGGCGCCTGCCTTGATCGCCTGCTCGACGCAGCGGCAGAGGTAGTCGATTGAGGTGCGCGTCGCGTCCATCGCCGACCACTCGACGTCCTCCGCCAGGTTGCGCGCTTGGGCGACGGTCGCCTGGATGATGTCGATCACCTGATCCTCGCTCTTGCGCATCTGATGCGCGAGGTGAATCGGCGACGTGGAGACAAACGTGTGGATGCGCGGGCGCTTGGCGTGCTGCACCGCCTCGCCGGCGCGGGCGATGTCGCCGGGGATGGCCCGGGCGAGCCCGGCGACCACGGCCATTTGGACGCGCCTTGCGATCTCCGCCACCGCTTCGAAATCGCCGTTAGAGGCGATCGGAAAGCCGGCTTCGATGATGTCGACGCCCATCTCGTCGAGGAGCTCGGCCACCTGAAGCTTCTCGTCCAGCGTCATGGACGCCCCGGGGCATTGCTCGCCGTCACGCAGCGTCGTGTCGAAGATCAGGACGCGGTCCTTCTCGCTTCGCGAATCCTGAAGTGCGCTCATATCGTCGTTTCCTTAGGGATCAGGGCGGCGTTCGGCCGCGAGTCTCAGGCTATTGCGTGGCTTTCTGACCATCCCCTGAAGGCCCGCCCTGCGCGGTTCACGTCGGAACCCGGGCTGCCGGCGCTCAGGGGTGCCTAAGAAGGAGGGTTAGGCCGAGCGAAAGGCTGCGCAGGGCGCACGCCTTCAGAAGCAAAAGCGGCAGGTCGACAAACCGCACGGTCGTACCTTCCCAATCCTGACGGTTTCTTACTGTTTTTCACCAACAACCGCAACGCCCGGCCGGGATGCACAAGAAAGGCCGGGCGAAACGCCCGGCCTTCGATCCGTCTCGGAAGTCGCTCTCTACTGCACAAGACCGCGCGCTTCCTCGACCACGTTCATGCAGGCCTCTTCGTTGCCGAGCTTCTGATACTCCTCGGCGCGCTTGAGAAGCGCCGCTAACTGATCGGCCTCCGTGCCGGCATCAGCGGCGGCGATCTGCGTGTCGACCTCGGGCGCTTCTTCCGCCGAATCCGCCTTTTGCGCGGCGGTAGCCTCGCCCAGGTCCTGCGCTCTCACATCGGCAGGCGACGTGGCGCGGCTGCCGACCGCCTCGTTCATGGCAGCGGTGGCCTGTGTCCCTGGAATTTGGCCGGCGACCGGCTTCTTGTCGCCCAGGGTCGCATCGGCGGTGGCAGTGCCCTGATCGGGCAGCTCTTCGGACGTGGCGCCGGCTTCGCCCGTGGCATCCGCGGTGGCATGGCCTTGGTAGAGCTCGTCTTCGGTCGCTGCACCAGCCTCGCCTTCTGTGGCCTCGGCGGTGGCCGCGCCCTCCTCAAGCTCCTCGGCCGGGGTGGCTCCAGCCTCGCCTTCCGTTGCCTCGGCCGTGGCAGCGCCTTCATCGATCAGCTCGTCCGGAGCGGCGCTAGGCTCCTCGGAGGGGCCAATGCTGCCGGTGAATTGCTGCGACTTGAGCGCTGCGATCTCCTCGGCGCAGTCGGCGAACGCCGCAGTCGAAAAGGAAAGCATCAGCGCCGCGGCGGCGGCCGATGCCATAAGTGTCTTGTTTGTCTGTCTCATCTGCGCCTCCTTGGCTTATGCTGGATAATCCCGGGCGCATTGCAGAGTTCCCCGCCAAATAGATGAGCCGGCGCAACGCGCTGCGAAAAGGATTCTCAAAGCTTCCAAGTATCGCCGGCAAAGGAGTATGCTGGCGAAGTTGAAATTCAGGTGCCCGACCGGCCATTCCGTGAAGCTTCGGAGGATAGAATGAGAGCGTCATTGGCATTCGCGTTCCTGCTCGCGCTGGCGAGCCCTTCATTCGCGTTTCACTGCCCGGCCGACATGGCCGCGATCGACGAGGCGCTGAAAACCGCAACACTCAGCGAAGCCGACCTCGCCAAGGTGAAGGAGCTCCGCGCCAAGGGCGAAGAGCTGCACGGAGCCGGCAAGCACCAGGAGTCCGTCGACGCGCTCGCGGAGGCGAAAACTCTCCTGGGTATTTAGAGCGGTCAGCAGCGGCGCCGCCCTGCGGTGCCGCATTGCTCAGACGAACGCAATAACCGCGAATATCAAGGCAAGCGCCGCTGACGCGCTTGCCAGCGGACCGATCAGCTGTATGCGTGCGCTCAGATTCGCCTCGCCCTGATGGCTTGCGAACGGTCAGACCACGAGCGTGCCCGCGGCGACCTCCACGGCGTTGCCGCCGATCCTGACGGCGGCGAGCTTGCCGCGCTCGACCGACATTTCGAGCCGGATCAGCGACGGCCGACCCATCTCGTAGCCCTGTTCGATGATGGCGACATGCTCGCCGTCAGGCATCTGGTCGAAATCATGCATCGGGCCGGCGAACGCGGCGGCCGCCGACCCGGTCGCCGGATCCTCCTCGATGCCGAAGACCGGAGCGAACATGCGGGCGCGGAAGCTGTGGTCGTGCCCTTCCGTCTCGCGCGTGTAGAGAAAAGCGCTTCCTCCTTCGAACGCCTGCTTCCACGCGCCGCGGTGGGGCGCCGCTCTGGCAAGCACGCCCATGTTGCGGACCGGCACGAAATGGTACGGAACCCCGGCCGACCAGACGCTCGGCACATGGTTCTCGAATCCGATCTCAGTCGCATCAATGCCGAGCGCTGCGGCGACCGGCTTCTTGTCAGCCGGCTTGCCGGCGCGCTCGGGCAGCTTCGGGCAGTCGAACTCGGCGAAACCCAGCGCTCCGTTGACTCTCACCCCGCAGCGGACGGAGCCAACCCTTTCCTCGAGCACGACGACGGCATCGTGCTCGCCGGGGCCGTCGAAGCGCTCGCGCGCCAGGCAGACCGCCGTCCCGACAGTTGGGTGCCCCGCAAAAGGTAGCTCCTCCTTCGGCGTGAATATGAGGATATGCGCCGAATGCGCCGCGTCGCGGCTCGGCGCGACGAACACCGTCTCCGACAGGTTGAACTCACGGGCAATCGCCTGCATCGCGGCGTCGTCGAGCCCCTCGGCGTCGAGCACGATCGCCAGCGGATTCCCCGCAAGCGGCCGGTCGGTGAAGACGTCGTATATCTTGTAGCGGCGCGCCTTCATTGATCACTCGACGCGAAGTGGAACCCTTGCCGCGCCATCAATCGATGCGGTTCTCGTCGCGATACATCGCCTTGTGGCGCTGCTCGCGGACCCATTCATCGATCGCGGCAGGCGTCAGGTAGTGGGACATGTCGAACTTGTCCCAGCTCACAATCTCCGCGAGCGATTTCTTCCAGCGCTTGTAGGGCGGCTTGAGCGGCTTGCCGAAGAGCATGATGTCGATGACCGAGAGGTCGTCCGGAATGCCGAGAAGCGGCTTCAGGTCCTTTTGCGCCTGCTCCTGGCCGATCGCCGTCACCCACCACACCTGATAGCCGAGAGCAGCGGCGGCGAGATGCGCCGACATCGTGGCGGCCGCGACGCTCTGCAACAGGATGCGCTCGGCGTTCTCCCGATACTGCATGTCGAGGTCGGAGCCGTCACCGAAGCCCGGGAAGGCGCGCATGAAGCGGAAATCCGCCACCACGACGATGAAGCCCGGCGCATCCTCGAGCCCGCGGTAATTGGGCGTCGGAAACTTCATCTTGAGCTTGGCGCGGCGCCGTTGCTCGGCGACGAAGTAATCCGCAATCTCCCTTTTCACCTCCGGCTTCGTCACCACGATGAAGTGCCAGGGCTGGGAGTTGGCGCCCGACGGCGCGTGTCGCGCCGCCTCCAGGATCATGTCGATATGCTCGCGCGGGATAACCTGGCCAGGCGCGAACTGCCGCGAGGTCCAGCGGCTGCGGGCAATGTCGAGGAACGTGTCGTAGCGGGCCGTATCGGCAGCGGCGGGCGCAGCGCTCATGAGCTTTTCCTCCGCCCGCCGCTATACCGGCGGCGGGAAGATCGGTCCAGAACGCCGGGGATTTCAATCGTCAGTAGCTGACCCTCGGCGCCGGCTCCTGGCCTCCACCTGGTCCCCACTTGACCCATGTTGCAGAAGCCACGCGAAAGCCAAAGCGGCGAGCGCCGCGCCCACGCATTCGGCGAGGATGAAGGCCGGCACGTCGAGTGGGCGGATGCCCGAGAAGGAGGCGGTCAACCCGCGCGCGATCGCAACCGCCGGATTGGCGAAGGACGTCGACGCGGTGAACCAATAGGCGGAGGTGATGTAGAGACCGACGAGCCACGCGACCGCGTCCGGCCGGAAGCGGAGCGCGCCGAAGATCGCCCCGACGAGACCGAAGGCCGCCACGCCTTCTGCGAACCACTGGCCGCCTCCCGTCCGCGCCACCGCGCCGAGCTGGAGCACGGGCTCTTCGAACATCAGGTGCGCCGCCCAGGCGCCGAGAATCCCTCCGGCGATCTGCGCGACCGCGTAGTAGGCCGCCTCGGCGCTCGCGATCTTGCCGCTCAGACGAAAGGCGAGCGTCACCGCGGGATTGAAATGCGCGCCCGAGATCGGGCCGAAGATCGTGATGATGACGACGAGGATCGCGCCGGTCGGAATGGTGTTGCAGAGGAGCGCGAGCGCCCGGTCGTCGGTCAGCCTGTCGGCCATGATGCCGGAGCCGACGACCGCGGCGACAAGAAACGCAATGCCGAGCGCCTCGGCGGCGAGACGGCGGGTGAGACCGTACGCCTCCACGTAATCGTCCGTCAGGCGCGTTCGGTCGCGGTAAGCTCCCGCCGCTTTCCGATCTCTTCAAGCCGCTTCTGCAGCGACAGCCGGTCGAGGCTCGCGATCGGCAGACTGGTGAAGATCGAGATGCGGTTCGTCAGCATGCGACAGGAATCGGCGAAGGCGGCGCGCTTGACGGATTCGCTCCCCTCCACCGCCGCCGGATCGGGCACGCCCCAATGCGCCGTCATCGGCTGGCCCGGCCAGATCGGGCAGACTTCCGCCGCCGCGTCGTCACAGACGGTGAACACGAAATCCATCTCCGGCGCGCCGGGGACGGCGAACTCGTCCCAGCTCTTCGAGCGCATGCCGTCGGTCACGTAGTTCAGGTTGCGCAGGAGCTGCAGCGCGTAGGGATGCACCTGACCCTTCTGGTGCGAGCCGGCCGAATAGGCCTTGAAGCGCCCCTGGCCGAAGCGGTTCAAGATCGCCTCGGCCATGATCGAGCGGGCCGAGTTGCCGGTGCAGAGAAAGAGGACGTTGAACACTTTGCCGTCGACATCGGTCATGACTATGTCCTGCGTTGGTGGCTCTTGGATGCAGGCGTGCAGCGAGCGGCCGAGCCCGGTC
>JBOHKB010000183.1:0-11894 GCA_050728815.1 Propylenella sp. | reverse complement strand
GCGCCAAGGATCGGGTCTCGTCGGCCGTCTCAGGGTTGCAGCACGCGCTGCGTCCGAGATGATGACGGGAAAGCGACCCATGCAGATGAAACACGCGCTTGCCGGCGGCGTCAGCCTTGCCGTGCTCATGCTTGCCGTGGTGACGGCGGCGAATGTCGAAACGATCCGGAGCTTTGGATGGCCTCCCGCTCCGCAGCCGGCCGACGAAGAGGCGGTGGCCGGCGAAAGCGGCGAAGCCGTCGAGGCGAAGGTGGAAGCGGATATCGCGGCCGAGCCGGCGCCGGATACCGCTTGGCAGCAGACCGTTGCGGGCACGGCCGCGACGCCTCCTCAGCCGCCGGCTGCCGCTCTTGCGGAAAGGCGTCGCGAGTTCGAGCTGTTGAGCAGCAACCGCGCGGCGCGGACGTTCGCGGACCAGGTTGCCTCCTCCGACCCCGCGATGGCGCCGCTCGCCGCGCTCGAGCCTGCGCCCTTCGACGGATACCGCGATCAGGGCCGCGACCGGTTCGAGACGATCGAGACCAATCCGCTGCATGTGACGGCGGAGGACCCCGTGTCGACCTTCTCGATCGACGTCGACACGTCCTCCTATGCGTTCATGCGCGCCGCGATCAACGGCGGCACGCTGCCGCCGGACGATGCGGTGCGCGTGGAGGAGCTAATCAACTACTTCCCGTACGACTACGAAGGGCCGGCCTCCGGCGACGAGCCGTTCCGCGCTACGGCCACGATCCTGCCCACCCCCTGGAACGCGGCGACGAAGCTCCTCCATATCGGCATCAAGGGGTTCGACGTCGCGCCGGCGGAACGGCCACGGGCGAACCTCGTCTTCCTCATCGACACGTCCGGGTCGATGGACGAGCCGAACAAGCTGCCGCTTCTCGTCAACTCGATGAAGCTTCTGGTCGGCGAGCTGTCGCCGCAGGACAAGGTTGCGATCGTCGTCTACGCCGGAAGCGCCGGCACGGTGCTCGAGCCGACCGTGGCGTCGGAGAAGGCCAAAATCCTGGCGGCTCTCGAGAACCTTTCGGCCGGCGGCTCGACTGCGGGCGCGGAAGGAATCCGGCAGGCCTATCAGCTTGCCCGGCAGGGATTTGACCTCGACGGTGTTAACCGCGTGATCCTAGCCACCGACGGCGATTTCAACGTCGGCATCACCGATACCGACGAGCTGCAGGGCTTCGTCGAGCGCGAGCGGGAAAACGGAATCTTCCTCTCCGTGCTCGGCTTCGGCCGCGGCAACTACAACGACGAGCTGATGCAGGCGCTCGCGCAGAATGGCAACGGCGCGGCGGCCTACATCGACACGCTCAACGAGGCGCGGAAGGTGCTGGTCGAGGAATCCACCTCGACACTCTTCCCGATCGCCAAGGACGTGAAGATCCAGGTCGAGTTCAATCCGGCCGAAATCACCGAATACCGGCTGATCGGTTACGAGAACCGGCTTCTTGACCGCGAGGACTTCAACAACGATCAGGTCGACGCCGGCGAAATCGGCTCCGGCCACACGGTGACGGCGCTCTACGAGGTGACGCCGGCGGGAAACGGGGCGGAGCTGGTCGACAATCTCCGCTACCAGACCGCGCCGGCCGCGGGCGGCGGCCAGAGCGGCGAATACGCGTTCTTGAAGCTCCGCTACAAGCTGCCGGAGGAGGAGACGAGCCGGCTGATCGAGACGCCCGTCACGGCCGCGAACGAGGTCGGTGCGTCGGACGGCGGCGTGGCCGCGCGCGAGGCCCGCTTCGCCGCCTCGGTCGCCGGCTTTGGCCAGCTCCTGCGCGGCGGGCAGTATCTGCGCGACTTCGCCTACGACGACGTGATCGCGCTCGCGCAAGCTAACAAGGGCGATGACGAGTTCGGCTACCGCGCGGAGTTCGTGAACCTCGTCCGCCTTGCCAAGTCCGCTGCCTCGATGGAGCCGCTCAGGCAGTAGCCGCGAAATCCCCCTCCCCTTGCTTGCCCGGCGGCTTGTCCGCCGTAGCCTCGGAGGCGAAGGCGGAAGCCTTGGCGAAGTCGGGTGGGGGAGGGGCTAGGGGAGGGGTTCTGGCGTGCCTCCCTGCGTTCGGGCGCCCCTCTTCACCTCGTCATCGCCGGGCTTGACCCGGCGATCCATTCCGTGGGGTAAGCCGTCACGGAATGGATGCCCGGATCGAGTCGATCGAGTCCGGGCATGACGACGGGGACGGGCGTGCGGACATCAATCGTCGGAGCTGCGAGGCCATCTATGCGCCCGACGGCACACGCCTGAAGAAGATCGCCGCCGCGGGCACGACGCTTTATCTCGGCCCCGACATCGAGCGCGACCCGGCCGGCGTGTGGACAAAATACCCGCATCCCGATGCTGTGATCGTGGGCACGGGCGGGAGCGCCGTCACCACCTGGCTCACCCGCGACCACTCGCAGTCGATAAGGCTCCGCACCGACGCCACGGGCGCGCTGTCAGAGGCCTCCGTCTACCAGCCCGCCCTATGGCGTCGCGTTTTCCGCTCCCCCGCCGCCCGCGCTTGCGCTGGCGAAGGGCTACATCTGCGAGCGTCGCGACCCGGAGACGGGGCTGCTCTATCTCAACGCCCGCTACATGGACCCCGTGCTCGGGCGCTTCCTCTCGCCCGACGATTGGGACCCGACGCAGCCGGGCGTCGGCACCAACCGCTATGCCTACGCCGAGAACGACCCCATCAACAAGAGCGATCCAAACGGGCATCTCGACATTTTCATTGGAGGCTTCTTGGATGCGTCGATAACGACAAACGTGAAGGAATTTCAGGCTCAGTACGCCGAGACTTACCGCGAGCGGAGATCGACCTATCTGGCCCATAGCCAGGAGAAGGCGATCTTGGACGCGATGAAGCAGGCGAGGCAGCCCGGGGAGCCTCTCAACATAATTGGACACAGCTGGGGAGCTACAACGGCCGCACGCATCGCAATGCGGAGCGGAATTGCGGTTGATAATCTCATAACAGTGGATGCCGTCGTATCTCGGCCTCCTGCACTTGGACCGAAGCCCGACAGTGTGCGAAATTGGATAAACATCATCGCAGAGCCCAATGCTGGGTCAGGGTTCCTTGCTTGGTTCAGCAACCGTGTTGCCGGCGTTGGACGGAATCCAGCACTGTCGGGCCCGATCGGCGGGGCCACGAATAATCGCGTGCCTCGGCATCACGCGGACTTCTCCCTGCTTCTTTTAGAGGGAGGCGCGCTAGACGCCTTGGATCAATCGTACGCTGGCTTCAAACCGCCTCAGCTTGATAAGACAGAGTCCGAAAAAGACGACACCGAGCCAACTCGCCGCGTTCTCGAACCAGACCTGGACCGAGGTGGAAGGTGGTGATAAACATAGGTACGGCCAGGACTAAGAGTACTTCCCAACACAACGATATTCGAAATGAACTATGGCGGTAGGATAGGAAGATGACAAAGATTTGCCGTATAACGACTTTGGTGCTGGCAGTCATTTTGTCTGGTTGTGTTGAGTATATCAAGCCCAGTTCGATCGAGGCTGGCAGCGTAGTCTCGGCTCCCCCTGCGTCCAATTTCTTCCCGTGGGATCGGCGCGTTGGCCCATGGCGGCTCATCGAGGTCAAGATCGAAAAGGAAACGGTGCGCACAATCTATGACGGCCACCTGCCTGCGATCGTAAGATTCACCGACTGCCATGAAAGATTTCTGGGGTCGAGTGACGTGTTTCTCGGTTCTCATTCGTTGTATCAAAGTCAAATGAGCATATCCGAGTTCAATGAGATATACGATAAACTTTCAAATATCGTCTCGATCGCGTCCTATATTGCGGAGGAGTACTACAGAAGTCATAGCGAGATATGTGGTGCCTTTAGCGGCAGGAATCTCACCCTTCAGCGCGTAGAGGGAGGGTTTGTCGTTAAGAGGAGCCAATAGGGCCCGCTGTCTTTGCCCGCGCTCCCTGTGCGTTGGCACTCAGCAGAGAACTGGGGGCAGTCACCCACACCGCCACCACCGGCTTTGCCCCGATGGGCGAAGTTCTTTGGACGGCGTTTCCGGACGGCAGTTCTGTGGGCAGCGCCGGGACACCCTGGACCTACGATATCGCCGGGCGGCTCTATTCCGTGCCGGGAGTCGTTACCTCCGCTACCTATGAAGCGGACGGGCAGACCGACGTCATCTCCTATCCGAACTTCGTCCAGGTTACCTTCGCCTACGACCCGGAGCGGCGCTGGCTGGACAGCATGGAGACCGGAAGGACACTGCTTGATCCGCTACCTATCTTCGAGATCCTGCAGCGTCTCGACTACCAGCACGATGCGGCGGGGCGCATCACCTCCGTCGCCTCCACCCGGGCGAAGGAGAGCTGGACCTACACCCACGACACGCTCGACCGGCTGACCTTCGCCGACAATCTCAGCGACAACACGCTCGACCAGACTTTTTCCTACGCGCTGAACGGCAACATGCTGACCAACAATCCGGTGGTCGGAACCTACACTTACGGCCCCGCAACCGGCCCCCGTCCGCACGCGCAGATCAACGCCGGGACGCGATCCTATGATTACGATGATAACGGCAACGCGCTGTCCAACGGCACGCAGACCTACACGTGGGACGGCGAGAACCGGCTCCTCTCGGTCACCGCGAGCGGCGCGACGACGAGCTTCGTCTATGCCCCCGACGGCACGTGGCTAAAGAAGCTCGCCGCCGCGGGCGCGACGCTCTATCTCGGTCCCGACATCGAGCGCGACCCGGCCGGCGTCTGGACGAAATACCCGCATCCCGACGCGGTGATCGTGGGCAGCGGCGGCAGCGCCGCCACCACCTGGCTCACCCGCGACCACTCGCAGTCGATCAGGCTCCGCACCGATGCCACCGGTGCGCTGTCGCAGGCCTCCGCCTACCGGCCCTACGGCGTCGCCTTCTCCGCTCCCCCGCCCCCGGCGCTCACTTTGGCGAAGGGCTACATCGGCGAGCGGCGCGACCCCGGATCACAGTAGCAGGCGTTGACGTGGAGCAGCCCGGTCTTCGGGTCGCCCTCTCCCCACAAGGGAAAGAGGGTTGCGCGGCGGCCGGCACTGCCGTCATAGCTTCAAGCGTGCGAATCTCTCTTCGTCATCCGGCCGTCTTCGGCGTCGCCACCCTCGCCATCATCGCGCTCGCGGCGATCATCCTGCTCGCGATGGGGCGCGTGCCGATCTGCGAATGCGGCTACGTAAAGCTCTGGCACGGCGTCGTCGTCAGCTCGGAGAACTCGCAGCATCTTTCCGACTGGTACTCGCCCTCGCACGTCATTCACGGCTTCGTCTTCTTCGGCGTGCTCTGGCTTTTCGCGCGGCGCGTCCCGATGGGGCTGAGGCTCGCCGCCGCGACGCTCGCGGAATCCGCGTGGGAGGTAATCGAGAACACCGATTGGATCATCAACCGCTACCGCGAGGCGACGATCTCGCTCGACTATTACGGCGACAGCGTCCTGAATTCCGTCTCCGACATCTTGTTCATGGTGGTCGGCTTCGCGCTGGCGGCGCGGCTGCCTGTCTGGCTGACCGTGGTGGTTGGGGTGGGGCTGGAGCTCTTCGTCGGCGCGGTTATCCGCGACAACCTGATCCTCAACGTCATCATGCTCTTGTGGCCGCTCGATGCCATCCGGGATTGGCAGGCGGGCGGGTGAGCGCGCCAGTACCCGCGTCGCACGCGGCGATGCAGCCACCTGCCGAAGCGGCGCCGAATGACTCGCCGGGTCGCCCCCCGGTTTAACCCCGGGCGGCGACGACTACGTAGGCTTGGGGAATCGCCCTAAGAGAGAGCGGATTTCAGCGCCTCGCGGATGCTCGTCTTGGCGCTTTTCCGCTGCTTGGCCCTGGGCGCCGCGGTCGCGCCGCCGTTCTTCGGCGCGGCGATTGGCCCGGCGATTTCCTGCAACGCGCGGTACCAGTGTTCCCAGTCGCGGCCGTGCGGCCGGCCCTCCTCTTCCCAGATCGCGTAGGCGCGATCGCGTATCGCGCCGTCCAGATTAGCCGCCTGCATCTCAATCCCTCCGGAGTCCGGGCATGACAAAAACGGGCCGCGCCCCGCCGGCCGAAGCACCTCGCGGAAATCTCCATCTTCGCTCGTTAACAAAGTATTGACGGGTGTCCGCGGCGGCTCGTCGCGGCAATCCGGCGGAGACTGGGCTGGCGCGATGCCGCGGGCTTGCGAAGGCCGGGCGCCCGCGCCATTTTCGCGGGCGAGGGAGGATCCTTATGGCGCGCGACATTCCCGACATCGAGATACTCAGGCCCGAGGAGGCCGGTCAGAAGGAGGCGCGGGTGCGCGCCCGCTTCTGGCCGACGGTGAAGAAGGCGGTCCGCAGCATCCCGTTCATCGAGGAGGTGGTGGCCGCCTACTACGCGATGCTCGATCCGGCGACGCCGACCAGCGCGCGGCTGACACTCGTCGCGGCGCTTGCCTACTTCGTGGCGCCGTTCGACCTCGTGCCCGACCTGATCCTCGGCATCGGATTCCTCGACGACGCCTCGGTGCTCGCCGCCGCGATCGCCGCCGTCAGGGGCTCGATCAAGCCGGAACACCGCGAGGCGGCGCGGCGCGCGCTCGCCGACGGGGCCGAGGCGCCCTAAGCGCTGCCGCGGCCACAGTCTTGCCCACTTTCTTCGAAGAATTCCGAGCGCGTTCCTTCCGCTTGGGGCACAATTGACGCTTTGCTAACCAAAGACGGCGAGTCTGCGAGCCGCGTATGACTTCGCCCGAGGCTACGGGATGAGTACGAAATCCGACGACTCCGCACGACGAAAAGATTCAAGGCCTGCGACCATGATCCAAACTCGATTTCTGATCGGCGCAGCTCTCGCCCTGACCGCCGTGACCGGCGCTCTCGCGCAGGGAGCCAAGCCCACCCTGATCGGCACCTACAAGAACTGGACCATGTGGTCCTACGACGGAAGCTACGGCGCCGCGCAGGGCAAGGTCTGCTACATCTATTCCGAGCCGGAGAAGATGCAGCCGACGAAGCTCGACCACGGCCGCGTGAGTTTCTCGGTGGCGATCGTTCCGGCCGAGCAGAAGAGCACCGAAGCGAATTTCGTCGCCGGCTATCCGCTGAAGGAGCAGTCCAAGGTGACGGTGGAGATCGGCGACAGCCAGTTCACCATGTTCACCGAGGGCGACAGCGCATGGCTCGTCAACAAGGAGGATGAGCCGGCGCTGCTGGAGGCGATGCGGGGAGGCACCCGCATGGTCGTCAAGGCCACGTCGGGAAAGGGCAACAACACGAGCTACGACTATTCGCTCGCCGGCGTAACGGCGGCGTCCGACCAGATGCAGACGGACTGCCAGTAGCGGCCGCGCCGCGCCGTTCCCATATCGGGCTTCGAAAACGGGCCGCCTTGGCGGTCCGTTTTCTTTGCGTCGGCCGCGCATGCTAGAAGCTCATCCAATGTCCCACGCTGCACTGATCGAACCGGTTCGCCCGACTGCGGCCAACACCGCGGCGGAAGCCCCGTCGCCGATCGGCCTCTCGCGCGCGGCGCTCGGCGAGTCGTTGCGCGAAGCGGGCGTGCCCGAGGCCCAGGTCCGCATGCGGTCGAGCCAGCTTTGGCATTGGCTCTATTTCCGCGGCGTCACCGATTTTTCCGCCATGACCAACATGGGGAAAGCGCTTCGCGACGCGCTCGCCACGCGCTTCACGCTCGCGCGGCCCGAGATCGTCGCCGAACAGGTTTCCGTGGACGGCACGCGGAAATGGCTGATCCGCTTCCCGCCGCGCGGCGCCGGCCGCCCGGTCGAGATAGAGACGGTGTATATCCCAGAGGAAGGGCGCGGCACGCTCTGCGTCTCGTCACAGGTCGGCTGCACGCTCACCTGCACCTTCTGCCACACCGGCACGCAGCGCATGGTGCGCAACCTGACGGCGGAGGAAGTCGTCGCGCAGATTCTCGTCGCCCGCGACCGGCTCGGTGATTTCCCCGACGCCAAAACGCCGCCGGGCGCGGTGGTGCCGAGCGAAGGCCGGCTCGTCTCCAACGTTGTGATGATGGGGATGGGCGAGCCGCTCTACAATTTCGACAACGTGAAGGACGCGCTTCTGATCGCAGCCGACGGCGAGGGCATCGCACTGTCGAAGCGGCGAATCACGCTCTCTACCTCCGGCGTCGTGCCGATGATCCCGCGCGCCGGCGCGGAGATCGGAACGATGCTCGCGATTTCGCTCCACGCCGTCCGCGATGAGCTTCGCGACGTGCTCGTGCCGATCAACAAGAAATACCCGATTGCCGAACTGCTCGATGCCTGCCGCGCCTATCCGGGCCTGTCGAACGCGCGCCGCATTACCTTCGAATACGTGATGCTGAAGGGGGTGAACGATTCGCTCGCCGAGGCGAAAGAGCTGGTGCAGCTTTTGAGGGGCATCCCGGCGAAGATCAATCTCATCCCCTTCAACCCGTGGCCGGGCGCGTCCTATCATTGCTCGGAGTGGGAGCGGATCGAAGCGTTCGCCGACGTCGTGAACCGCGCCGGCTATGCGTCCCCCATCCGCACGCCGCGCGGCCGCGACATTTTTGCCGCCTGCGGGCAGCTGAAAAGCGCGAGCGAGCGGATGCGGAAACGTGAGCGCGAAGCGGTCGCAGGGGCCGCGTGACCTGTTGCCGGCGCTCCTCCGCTACGCGCTTCTCGTCCCGCTTGCCTATATCGCCGCCTGCCTCGCCGCGGGACTGATTGCGGCCGCCGGCCTCGCCGGCTATCCCGAGTTCAGCGGGCGAGGGTTGATCGGCCTCGCGCTTGCGGTAGCGATCCCCGCCGCTTTGTTCATGCTGATGCCGATGCTGATGGTCGTCTTCATCGTCGAGGCGCTCCGCGTCCGCTCGCTCGCCTTCTGGCTCGCCTTCGGCGGCGTCGCCGGTCTCGCCGCGCAGATCGGCGACGCGCTCGGCGCGGAGCCAACGCTGACCGGCACGCGCTCCGTCCTCTTCGTCATCGCCGGGCTCGGAGGCGGCGCAGTCTTCTGGCTGATCGCCGGACGCCGAGCCGGCGTGCCGAGAGAGGAAACGGGATAGGGGGGCGGAATGCGCGCGGTCGTTCGAATCGTCCTGCTGATTCCGGCGGCGTTCATCGCCGCGTCGCTCGCCGCGGCGCTGGTCATCACCCTGTCGCTCGGCGGAGAGCCCGGTCCCGGCGAGGTCGTCGCCAAGCTCCTCGTCGTCAGCATCATCGCGTCGATGTTCGTTGGCGCCTTCGCAGGGATACCGGCGCTGATCATGATCGTCCTGGCGGAAGTTTTTGGCTGGCGCTCGCTTATCCTGCATCTCCTCGTCGGCGCCGGCATCGGCTTCGTCGCGTTCCTCGCCGGCCCCGGCGGCGAATCCGCCGCACCGCCCGGTCAACTTCAGCTCGGCGCAGCCGCCGGCGCTGTGGCCGGCTTCGTCTACTGGCTGATCGCAGGTCGCAGCGCCGGGCAGTATCGCCGAGGCCGCGACGCGGCCAAATCAAGCCAGGCGTGACATGGAATCGCCCTTGTCTCGCGACACGATCCCCGCTCTTCCCGCGGAAGATTTTGTCGGAGGTGACCCCGTGAGCAAGCAGAACCCAGTGGTGCATTTCGAGATGCCCTATGACGACGCCAAGCGCGTGGCGACGTTCTACAAGAACGCTTTCGGGTGGCAGATGCAGCAGTTCGGTCAGGAGATAGGGAACTACGTTCTCGCCACGACGACGGAGAGCGCGGATGGGCGGCCGACGAAGCCTGGGGCGATCAATGGAGGCTTCTTCGAGAAGAAGCCTGATTGGCCGGCGCAGCCATCCGTCGTCATCTCCGTCGAGAATATCGAGGCGGCGATGAAGGATGTCGGCAAGGCGGGCGGCAAGGTCCTGGGCGAACCGATGGATATTCCCGGGATTGGCCGCTACGTCTCGTTCACCGACACGGAGGGTAATCGCGTGGGCATGCTGCAGCCGAGCGCCCCGTAGCCCGCATGGAGCGCAGCGGAATGCGGGAGTCCCCAAGCAACCCGGATTTCGCTGCGCTCCATCCGGGCTACGCAGTGCCCCGCCCACTCTCACAGGCGGGAGGGGAGGCTACTTTCCTTCGGCCATCCCCAGCAGCTTCGCCACCGTGTTCCAATTCCGCGCCGTGCCGGCGACGCCGAGATGTTTCTCGAGCAGCGCATTGGTGAGCTTCGATTTGCCGACGCCGTTCGGATAGGTGATATAGGCTTCTTCGCCGCTGATACGGAATTCCTCGGGCCCCTGATAGGCGTCGGCGAGCCGCTTTGCCGCGCCCTTGCCGGGTTTCGCCGCGAGCATCGTGACGAACAGGTGGCTCGGATCGCTCTCCGCCATTTCCCGGAAGGGATTCCGCTTCAGGATTCTCCGTATCGCCGCCGCGTCGCGGATCATGATCGCCGGACGGAAGCCGAACTCCTTTTCGACTGCCTCCCCGATTCTGTCGGCGAACTTGGCGCGGTCCTTCTCGTCGCTCGCGAAGATGACGTTGCCGCTGTTCAGGTGCGTTCGCGCATTCTCGAAATCGAGCGCGTCGAAGAGCGTCCTTAGTCGCGCCATCGATATCACCTTCTTGCCGACGACATTGATGCCGCGAAGGAATGCGACAAACACCGGCATATCAGTGCCTGAAATGGCGGATGTCGGTGAACACCATCGCGAGCCCCTGCTCGTCAGCTGCGGCAATGACCTCGTCGTCGCGAAGCGAGCCGCCGGGCTGGATTACCGCCGTCGCTCCCGCCTCGGCCGCCGCCAAAAGTCCATCGGCGAACGGGAAGAACGCATCGGAGGCGACCACCGAGCCGCGCGTCAACGGCGTGTCGAGCCCGGCTTCGCCGGCCGCCTCCGCCGCTTTCACGGCCGCGATGCGGGCCGAGTCGACCCGGCTCATCTGCCCGGCGCCGATGCCGACGGTTGCGCCGTCCTTCGCGTAGACGATGGCGTTCGATTTCACGTGCTTGGCGACGCGGAAGGCGAAGAGGAGGTCGGCCATCTCCCCGTCGGTCGGCGCGCGGCGCGTGACGACGCGGCAGTCGGCGGCGGAGACGAGCGCGTAATCGCGTTCCTGCACGAGCAGGCCGCCGGCCACGCTCCGCACGCGCTTGCCGCGGTCGGCCGGGTCGGCAAGGCCGCCGGTCAGGAGCAGGCGGAGGTTCGGTTTCTTGGCGAAGACCGCCACCGCATCCGCGTCGGCGTCGGGCGCCACCACCACCTCGGTAAAAATTCCGGCGGTCGCTTCGGCCGCCTTGCCGTCGAGCTTGCGGTTTAGTGCGACGATCCCGCCATAGGCCGACACCGGGTCGCAGCGGAGCGCCTTTGCGTAGGCGTCGGCAAGGTCGGCGCCGAGCGCCACGCCGCAGGGATTGGCGTGCTTGATGATGGCGACGGCGGGCGTATCGGCGGCAAGGTCCGAGACTAGCTCGAAGGCGGCGTCGGCGTCGTTGATGTTGTTGTAGGAGAGCGGCTTCCCTTGAACCTGGCGCGCGGTGGCGATGCTCGGGCCGCGCGCCGCCGTGAGATAGAGCGCCGCCGGCTGGTGCGGGTTCTCCCCATAGCGGAGCTTTTCGCGCAGCCGCCCCGCGACGCTGAGCCGCTCGGGCCAATCGTCGGCCACCGCGTGCGCGTACCACTCGGCGATCGCCGCGTCGTAGGCGGCGGTGCGGGCATAGGCCTTGGCGGCGAGTTTGGCGCGCAGCTCGCGCGGCACGCCGCCTTCCTTCAGCGCTTCTATGATGGAGGAATAGTCGGCGAGATCGGTGACGACGGCGACCCAGGCGGCGTTCTTGGCGGCGGCACGGATCATCGCCGGCCCGCCGATGTCGATGTTCTCGACGCAGGTCTCGTAGTCGCCGCCGGCCGCGACCGTCTGCTCGAAGGGGTAGAGGTTTACATAGACGAGGTCGATCGCCCCGATGCCGTGGGCGTCCATCGCCGCCTTATGC
>JBOHKB010000182.1:0-4441 GCA_050728815.1 Propylenella sp. | reverse complement strand
GAAAAAAGCCATGCTCGGTTCAATCATGCATCGCCAGGGGGAGCAGGCATTCGCACATGATCCAGCGCTACGGGGCTATCACGCCGTCTATCGCGAGGGCGAGATCAATCACTGCCCCGGCTGCGGCCGGTCGCACTGGATCATTGGGCGCTTCTCGGCCGAATGCGGCTTCTGCGCGACCGCGCTCGCGCTGGCCGACGGCGGACTCATGGGCACGGGCGTGCGCAGTCGCGGCCACCGCGGCGGTCCGATCCTGGCCGATGTGGGCGCGGCCTGACGCCTAGCCGCACTTCACCTCTTCGATGACGTCCGTTTCCTCGTCGTAGAAGATGTTCATCCGCGCGGGGCTGTAATCCATCGTCACCGGACAGGTCGTGCAGGCGATCCGCCAATTGGCGTTTTCAGGCTTCTCCGGAATTCGCGAACGCGGCTGACCCACCAGATTTTGATAGTTCGAAGCGCCGCATTCGTCGGCGCCTTCCGGCGGCGGGCCGATCGGCGTCGCGTACGGTGGTTCGCCGGGTTCGGTCTCCACCGGCTCCGTAACGACGTTGCTCTCGGCCGGCGCAGGCTCTGACGACTCGGCTGCGGCCATCTCATTCTCCCCTTCAGATTCATTCGGCTGAACGGTGCACGCGGCGAGGATGCCGGCCGCGGCGATGATCGAAAGGCGCATCGGACTTTCTCCTTCAGCGGGTTAAAGCCCGCTTCCCGCTTTCGGGTTCCCGGAAACCGCCTGGATATGGGTCGTGACGAGACGCTTTTCCGCCGATCGAGGCAGCCTGTAGAAGTCCGCCAGTCGGTCCAGCGCCAGGCCAAGCACCAGCTTGCCGGCCCGCGCCGGCCAGCCAAGCGCCCGTTCCGCGTCGCGCATGCCTTCGCCCGCGCAGACGATACGCCACAGCACGTCGCCAAGACCCGGACCCACGGCCGTCACAGCCGCGTCGAACCGCCGCTTTGCCGCGATCTGGGCGGTGGTCGGATCGCTCGCCTCCGGCGCTCCGCGAGCCGTCTTGTCCAAGGGCGGAGCATCCCATTTCATCGTGAGGCTGGGCCCGAGCTGGGCACGCTCCCAGTCGGCCCGAAGCCGCTCCCCCGCATCGAACTGCCCTGCGCTGACATGACCACGGGCCCTCAGCCATCCCAACGGCGATTCCGCGAGATTGACGGTGACCGAGCGCGCTCGCTTCCCCGTTGCCGTTCGAGCGCGCGCGTATCCTGGACTCTCCTCATCGCCGGGTACGGCTCGCTCGATCAATATCCTGTTCCTTTTCAGCGCCGCCACATGTCTCTCCTCACGAATCTCCGAACGAGCCTCTTGCCATTCCGGCGCGTATGTAGGAAAGAGAAATAACCACCAAGGTTCATGAGCCAGCCAATGATCACTCGCATCCGTGAAGTCCGCCGCGCCAAGAAGATGACCCTCCAAGATGTCGCCGACCGCTGCGAGCCGCCGACCACGCCGCAAACGATCGGACGGCTGGAGACCGGCACGCGCACGGTGTCGGTCGGCTGGCTGAACCGCATAGCCGGGGCGCTCGGGGTCGAGGCTGGGGACCTGGTGAAACTCCCGGACCGTGAGGACATACCGGTCGCGGCTGTGCTTGAGCATGACGGTGCCCATGCCCCTCGGCGCGAGGGCGTCGTGATCCCTCCCGGGTCCGAAGCCGGCCTGGTTGCGATCACCGTCGCCGCTGGAATGGGCGACTATCGGGGAGGCGACGAAATCTGGCTGTGTCGGCTGAGCCCCGACCAACTCGGTCGAGCGATGAACAAGGACGTTCTCGTTCCCCGCCCCGCCGGTCGCTTCCTCTTCGGACGGCTGATCGGCCGAGAGGAGGGCAAGCTCCACATCCTTCCGCTCGGTTCGGGGCAGCGCCAACTCGTTATCGCCGATCCGCCTTGGGCCGCGATGGCGGTGAAGCTGATCCGCAAGCTGTAGCCGGAACCGGCGCGGTTGGAACGCCGTTTCGGAGGCAGCCTGCAGGAAAGGATCAAACCATGAAGAGCGCGAGCGGCTACGACCTTGATCCGGTATCCGACGCGGAACGCGAAGCCCTCGCCCGCGAGCTGACGCCCGAGGAACGCGATGTCATTCTCCGTCAAGGCACCGAGCCGGCCTTTTGCGGCACCCTCCTCAACAACAAGGAAGGCGGCCTCTACGCCTGTCGTCTCTGCGGCCTTCCGCTCTTCCGGTCGGGAAGCAAGTTCGAATCCGGGACCGGCTGGCCGAGCTTCACCGGCCCCTTCGACCCCGCCCACATCAACGAAATCCGCGACACCAGCCACGGCATGGTCCGCACGGAGGTACGCTGCGCGCGCTGCGACGCCCATCTCGGCCACGTATTCCCTGACGGCCCGCCGCCGGCCCATCAGCGCTATTGCCTGAATTCGGTCTCGCTGGAATTCGTGCCCGAGGGCGAAGTACCGCCCCGGCGTCTCGCGAGAGCAGAAACGCCCACGGGCTAGCGGACCTTGTTCTTCTTCTTTTCAAATCGCCTGGGCTGCATCGCCGCGCTCGCCCTGTCAGCGGTTGGAACGATCATGCTGCTCGCACTGTTCGGATGGATCTGACACGGCCTGGTGGGCGCTGACGGGCTCGAACCGCCGACCCTCTCGGTGTAAACGAGATGCTCTACCAACTGAGCTAAGCGCCCGCGCCCTTGCGCAGCGCCCGCGCACTGCCATTTCGTGAGGACAAGGGCAAGTCCTGGCCGCCATCGAGCAGCAAGACGAGCTCGTCCGGACGCTCGACCAGGTCGGCCAGGGTGTAGCGGTCGAGCACGCCGATGAACGCCGCCACGGCCTGTCCGAAGATGCCGGTCAGCCGGCATCCGGGGGCGATCCGGCACTGGCTGCAGTCGACCAGCGCGAACCCGTCCTCGGTATGGCGCACCACTTCGCCGACACCGATCGCCGACGCCGGCCGCGCTAGCCTGATTCCGCCGGCGCGGCCACGTGCGCTCTCAATGAAGCCGGCCTTGCCGAGATCGTGGACCACCTTGGTCAGATGATTGCGCGACACGCCGTAGGAGGAGGCGATCTCGGAGACCGAGCACAGCCGATCCGCATTCGCCCCCGCAAAGGTGAGCACACGCAGCGCATAGTCGGTGTAGAGCGTCAGTCGCATTCCTCATCCCCGTCCGCCGGCTTACGGTTCCGGCTCCACCTAATGATGTATTTCATTTACATCTATTAGCGCGGCAATTATGTATTTTCTATACATGATTCGGAGCCACCGATGAAAGCCACGCCCGAAATTGACGAGGAAGAGCTGACGAAGGTGGTTCACGCCTTCTATGCGCGCGTCCGCCAGGACGACCGGATCGGGCCGCTGTTCAACGCCGCGGTGGAGGATTGGGACGATCATCTGGACCGGCTCAGCCGCTTCTGGTCGTCGGTGATGCTGACCAGCGGACGCTACAAGGGCAACCCGATGGCCGCGCATCGCCGCCATGCCGAAGCCATCGCACCGCCGATGTTCGATCGCTGGCTCGAGCTGTGGGCCGACGTCACGGACGAGCTGATGCCGCCCGGCGCCGCCGCCGCGCTGCAGGCCAAGGCCGCCCATATCGCCGAAAGCCTGAAGCTCGGCCTCTTCTTCCGCATTCCGCCAGCCGTGACCGCCAGGAACTGATGGCCTGTTTTCTCTCGGCCCCATACGCCCAAGGAGACCGCGCATGACCCCTACGCCCCAACGGCCCGTCGACGCCCGCGTCGCGTTCCGTCGCCTGATCGCGTGGACCGGCGGCGCGGCGGTCGTGACGATCATCGCCGCGCTCGTCTATCTCGGCATGCAGGATGGCGAGATGCCCTGGCACATGATCGTGGCGACCATCCTCGGCGTCGGCTTCACCGTCCTTTTGGGGGGCGGCCTGATGGCGCTCGTATTCCTCAGCGCCAATAGCGGCCGCGACGATCAGGTCCGCTAGAAACCTAGATGAGGAGCGGCGAGAGCCTTTGCGCCGCCTTCAGATAGGCTTCCAGGCTCGCCGCCGCCTCGTCCGTCAACTCGATGAAGACGCGGCGTCCGTCCTGCGGGTCGGCCGAGCGGACGAACAGCCCGTGTTCGCATAGCGTCTTGATCCAGCGAAGCGCGGTCGTGGGCGGGACCGCGGCGGCGATGCAGAGGCTGGAGACCGCCACCCGCTCATCCGCCAACCGCGCGGCCAGCAGATCGAGCAGCATGTCCCAGGCCGGATCGGCGAACAGATCGGCATGTAAATACTGGTCGCGGAGGCGCCGCGCGCGGATGATGGTCCGCACCTGCCCCGCCGTTATCTCCCCCTCCTTCTCCGTCTCCGGCGGCCGCGCGGGAGCTTCGGAAGCCTCTGCCCCTTCGGAAAGGCTGGCGAGGATGTTGGCGATTCGGCCGACCTCCTCGCTCAGTTGCTGCAAGCCTGTTCCCTGTGATCGCCGCGCGTCGTGCAGCCGCTTCGGC
>JBOHKB010000181.1:0-11067 GCA_050728815.1 Propylenella sp. | reverse complement strand
CGTCGTATCCTCCGGCGCGATCGCGCTCGGCCGCGGCGCGCTCGGCTTCGGCGATGGCGTGCTCAAGCTCGAGGAGGCGCAGGCCGCCGCCGCCGCCGGGCAGATCGCGCTTGCCGGCGCCTGGGCCGGGTGCCTCGAGGCGCGCGGGCTGAAGGCCGCGCAGATCCTGCTGACCCTCGGCGATACCGAAGAGCGGCGGCGCTATCTCAACGCGCGGGCGACCTTCGCGACGCTCCTGAAAATTGGTGCGATCCCCGTCATCAACGAGAACGACACGGTCGCGACCTCGGAAATCCGCTACGGCGACAACGACCGGCTCGCGGCGCGCGTGGCGGCGATGGTGGGCGCCGATTGCCTCGTGCTCCTTTCCGACGTGGACGGGCTCTACTCCGCGCCCCCCGCGACCGACCCCGAGGCCGCCTTCATCGATTTCGTGCCGGCGATCACCGCAAGGATCGAGGCGATGGCCGGCTCGGCCGGCTCGGGCCTGTCGCGCGGCGGCATGCGGACCAAGATCGAGGCGGGGAAGATCGCGACCGCCGCCGGCGCCGCGATGGTGATCGCGAGCGGCCGGGTCAGGAATCCGCTCGCCGCGATCGATGCTGGCACGCGCGCGACCTGGTTCGCGCCGCAGGCGACGCCAGCGAGCGCCCGGAAGGCTTGGATCGCGAGCCACCTCGAGCCGCGCGGCTCCGTCAGCGTCGACGCTGGCGCGGCGGCCGCGCTGAAATCCGGCAAGAGCCTGCTCCCGGCCGGCGTCACAGCGGTCAGCGGCACGTTCACGCGCGGCGACGCGGTCGCCATCCTCGGCGCGGACGGCGCGGAGCTCGGCCGCGGGCTTGTCGCCTTCGATCTCGAGGACGCGAAGAAGATTCTTGGCAAGCGCTCCGGTGATCTCGAGGCGATCCTCGGCTATCGCGGCCGCGCCGAGATGATCCACCGCGACGACATGGTGCTCCGGGACGGGTAGGCGTCCCGGTCGGGGTGGGCAAGCGAGCGCCCATTGACCTGAGTCAACGCTGCGCGGGCCGAACCGCCGCAACGTTCGCTCCAAATCCGGTGGAGCAGGACGATGGGGCGCGTGGGAAGACGCGTGCTTTGGGTATCGGCTGCCGTTGTCTTCGTTGGCGGCGTGGCGGCCTACGAGCTTTTCAAGCACGACATGGACCCGATCCGCGCGGCGGTCGCGGCGGGGAGCGAGATTGCCGTAACGGCGGCCGGGCCGATCGAGTACGCCGTGCGCGGCGAGGGCGTCCCGCTCTTGTCGATCCACGGCGCCGGCGGCGGCTATGACCAGGGCTTCGCTGTCGCGGATGACCTCGTGGGAGGCGGCTTCAACGTCGTAGCACCGTCGCGCTTCGGCTATCTGCGCACGCCGGTTCCGGACGATCCGTCTCCCGCGGCGCAGGCCGAGGCCCATGTGGCGCTCCTCGACAGCCTTGGGATCGACAAGGCGATCGTCATGGGCGCGTCGGCGGGCGCGCCGTCGGCCGCGGAGATGGCGCTCCGCCACCCCGAGCGTGTGCTGGCGCTCATCCTGATTGCTCCGGCGGCCTACGCGCCCGGGCACCTGCCGTCGCTCGACGATACCTTCGGCAGCCGCATGGTGCTGAGAGCCGTGATGGCGGGCGCGGATTTCGCCTGGTGGTCGGCGGATCGGGTCGCGCGGCCGATGCTGGTGCGCTTCCTTGGCGTCCCGCCGGAACTTGCGGCAGCCGCCACCGCCGTCGAGCGCGAGCGGCTCGACGGATGGGTCGACAGCGTGCTGCCGCTTTCCGCGAGGCTCGCCGGCATCCGGATCGACAGCACGGTCGTGCTCGAGCGTCTGCCGCTGGAGAGCCTCGCCGTGCCGACGCTCATCGTCGCGGCGAGGGACGATCTTTTCAAGACGCTTCCGGCGGCTGAATTCATGGCGGGGCAGGTTCCCGGCGCGAAGCTGGCCGTCTTCGACACGGGTGGACACCTCTTCATCGGACGCGCGGAGGAGGTGCAAGCCGCCGTCCGCGAGTTTCTGGCCGGCGCGGGGCTCGCCGCGTCGGTCGCTGGCATAGAGCGTCCGCGCCAAAGCGCCGCCGCGGCGGGAGGCCGCCAGTAGCGGCGGAACCGAAGCGGCGACATAGTCCTGTCGCAGACCTCATGCATAGGCCGGCGCGATGGCGAGCGCCGAAGTAAATCGCATCCGGCTGTCGACCGTTCTGCAACGCCTGGCGCAGGATCGCGCCGAACGGATCGAGGTCGCCCGGCTTCTGGATGTGTTTGGCGAGCGGGCCTTCGGCGCGCTCCTTTTTGTCCTTGCCGTCCCCAACCTCGTGCTGCTGCCGCCCGGCGCTTCGGCGCTGTTCGGCGTGCCGCTCATGCTTGTAGCAGCGCAGCTCGCCTGGGGGCGGAAGTCGGTGTGGCTGCCGCAGGCGATCCGGCGAAGATCGTTCGACAGGATGCTTTTCCAACGGGCGGTGAGCGTGGCGCGGCCGTATCTCAGGCGTGCCGAGCGGCTGCTTGCGCCCCGCTTCGTCTTCATGTTCGGCGGCTTCGGCACGCGGCTGATCGGGCTCGGCTGCTTCGTGCTCGCGGTGCTGATCGCGCTGCCGATACCGCTTGCGAATTTCCTCTCGGGGCTGGCGATCGCCGCTTTCGCGCTCGCCCTCATCCAGCACGACGGCGTCGCCGCTGTGCTCGGCTGGGTCTGCGCGCTCGTCAGCGCCGCTGCAACGGTCCTCGTGTCCGGCGCGGTGTGGATCGTGGGGCGGGAAGCGCTCGAGCGATTCCGCGAAGCGATGTGAGGCGTGGCGCCGGTCCGCTCGGCGCACGGAGCGGTCGCGCCGCGGGCGTCCTTTGACGCGGATCAATTTGCCTTGCCAGCACGAATGCTAGCGTGCCGCCGAGCTAAGGCCTTTTCGATGGAGGTAGCGATGCCGCAAACGAGAGCCAAGTGGCCGCTCGGCGGAGCGACTCAGTGGCTTCGCAACTGGCGCGACACTTGCGCGGACATTGCGGAACTGGAGAGCCTTCCGGCGCAGGAGCTCGCCCGTATTGCCGTGGATGTGGGCCTCGATCCTGCCGGGCTGTGCGCACTGACGGCAAAGGGACGCCATGCAGCCGATCTCCTGCCGCGACGTATGCAGAGCCTTGGGATCGATCCGGAAGAGATCGAGGAGCGGGAGGCTGCGACAACCCGCGACCTCGAAAGGGTCTGTGCGTTCTGCGGCAGCAAGCGGCGCTGCGCGCACGATCTCGATGCGGGGTTGGCGGGGCTGCCGTCCTATTGCCCGAACGCCGACACGCTCCGGCAATTGAAAGCGGAGGAGAGCGTCGGCTGACGCCTGTTGGCTAAGCGCGGGCGTGCGCGCACGTTTCTTCGCCCTTGCGTGAGTCGGTGCGGCGTCCAATCTAGCGCTTGCTGCGCACGCCTTGGAGGCTGCCCTTGATCTTCCGCCAGCTTTTCGACTCGACCTCGTCGACCTACACCTATCTGATCGCCAGCCGCAAAGGCGGCGAGGCGCTGATCATCGACCCGGTGCTGGAGCGCGTGGACCGCTACGTCACGCTCCTCGACGAGTTGAAGCTCCGACTCATCAAGGCGATCGACACGCATGTCCACGCCGATCACGTCACCGGGCTCGGCGAGCTGCGCGACCGCACCCGCTGCATCACGGTGATGGGCGAGATGAGCGGCGTCGACGTCGTGTCGATGCGCGTGGCGGACGGCGAGAAGGTGGAGATCGAACGCGTCGCCCTCGACACGATCTACACGCCCGGGCACACCAGCGATTCCTACAGCTTCCTGATGGGCGACCGCGTCTTCACCGGCGACACGCTGCTGATCCGCGGCACCGGGCGCACCGATTTTCAGAACGGCAATCCCGTCGACCAGTACAATTCTCTCTTCGGGCGGCTGCTCAAGCTGCCCGACGAGACGCTGGTCTTTCCGGCGCACGACTACAAGGGCGACACGGTCAGCACGATCGGCGAGGAGAAGGCCAACAATCCGCGCCTGCAGGTCAGCTCCGTCGACGAGTACGTAAACATCATGAACAACCTGAACCTCCCCAACCCGAAGATGATGGACGTGGCGGTTCCTGCCAATCTGCGGATGGGCTTGAAGCAGGATCGGCCTGAGTTGAAGGAGCGGTCTCTCGGTTCGGACGACGCGCTCGGGCTGCTCGAGCGTGACGAATGCGTGCTCGTCGACCTCCGCGAAGATTCGGAGCGCCAGCGCCACGGGCAAATACCGGGCTCTGTCCATGCCCCTTACTCGCATCTGAGTGATCATCTCGCTCCGGGCGGGCTGCTCCACAACCTTGCCCGCTCCACCGGCAAGCGGCTCCTCTTCTACTGCGCCTATGGCGAGCGCTCGGCGATGGCGCTCGAGGCGGCCGACGAGGCGGGGATTTCCCGCGCCTGCCATATTGCCGGCGGGCTAAACGCCTGGAAGAAAGCGAACGGGCCAGTCGCGTGACAGTCGGTGGGGACTGGCGTCGCTAGCCGCTGGACGCCTGCCTGTCAGCGCGCGCGTCGCCTCTGCGGTCGACGATCGTTCCGCAATTCAGGCAGCGGTGCCGATCGAATCCCTTGCCTTCGCCGCTGGACTTTTCGCCGACCATAGACGTGCCGCAGACCGGGCAACGGAGGGGGTAGGGCGGTTTCGGAGGTTTCAAAGATCGCGGCAACGGAGCGCTCGTCAGATTCTCCTGGTAGAGCCTAACGGTTAGAGCTGCGTCGCATTTGATCCAGATCAACGACCGCGCTGGGCGGCCGAAGCAGCGCGGCCCGGGCCGTCTTAGATCGAGGCGAGCAGGCCGCCGTCGACGTAGAGCGTCTGGCCGTTGACGAAGTCGGACGCCGGCGAGGCGAGGAAGACGACGGCGCCGACCATCTCCTCGGGCCGCCCCCAGCGCCCGGCCGGCGTGCGCGAGAGCACCCATGCGTCGAAGGCCGGGTCGGCGCTCAGCTCCGCGTTCAGCTCGGTCGCGAAATAGCCGGGGCCGATGGCGTTCACCTGGATGTTGTGCTCGGCCCATTCCACACACATCGTCTTGGTGATCTGCCGTACGCCGCCCTTCGCCGCCGTGTACGGCCCGATCGTCCGGCGCGCCACCTCGCTCATCAGCGAGGCGATGTTGACGATCTTGCCGCGCCTGCGCTCGACCATCCCCTTGGCGACCGCCTTGCTGACCAGGAAGACGCTGGTGAGGTTGTTTCGCAGCACCTCGTCCCAGGTTTCCGCGCTCATCTCCAGGAGCGGCGCACGCCGCTGGATGCCGGCATTGTTGACCAGAATGTCGATCGGCCCGGCCTCGCGCTCGATTGCCGCGATTGCGGCGTTCACCTGCGCCTCCGACGACACGTCGAAGCGGGAGCCTTGCACCTCGAGCCCATCGGCCCGGAGCGTCTCCACAGCTCTCTTCAACCGCCCTGCGTCGCGCCCGTTCACCACGACCGTCGCGCCGGCCTCCGCCAGCCCGCGCGCCATCGCCTGCCCGAGGCCGGACGTGGAGCCGGTCACCAGCGCGATTCTGCCGGTGAGGTCGAAGGGTGAATTTGTCATTCGAGGAACTGCCCGGCACACATGCGAGCCGTCTCATGCCATCAGCTGCCCGCCGTTCACGTGGATCACCTGGCCGGTCACGTAGCCGCTCATGCGGTTCGAGGCGAGGAAGAGGAATGCGCCGACGCAATCCTCCGCCGTGCCGAGACGCCCCATCGGGACAGTGGCGCGCATCGCCTCCTTGCGGTCGGGCGGCGTCGCGGCGTGGAAGGGCGTCAAGATCACGCCCGGCGCAATCGCATTCACGCGGATGTTCTTCGTTGCGTAGAGGCCGGCAAGGTGGCGAGTCAGGTTGTGCACGAAGGCCTTCGCGGCGCCGTAGACGCTGGCGCCCGGCCCGCCGCCGAGCGAACCGGCGATCGACCCGACATTGATGATGGAGCCGCCGCCGGCCTTTTCCAGATGCGGCAGCGCCGCCTGGCAGGCGGCGATGACGGAGCGCGCGTTGAGGTCGAAGATGCTGTCGATCATCTCGTCCGGAAGCTCTTCGAACGGCACGCGCTTGATGAGCGACCCGGCGTTGTTGATCAGAATGTCGAGGCCGCCGAGCGCCCGCGCCGCCTCCTCCACCACGCGCCGCGGCTCGCCGCGGCGGGAGAGGTCGCCCTGCACGAGATGGCAGCGCCCGCCGGCATCGCGGATGGCCTTTGCCACCGCCTCCGCCTCCTTCGCGCTGGCATTGTAGTGGAGCGCGAGGATTGCGCCTTTCGCCGCGAGTGCCGTCGCGGCTGCAGCGCCGATGCCGGTGCTTGCGCCGGTTACGAGAATTCGCTTGTCCGCAAGATCGTCGAGCATTCCCCCATCCCCGTCTCAGAGGCCGCGCCCGGTCTATCGCCCGGACGCCTTGTCAGGCAACTGCCGCGCCGTTGCGCAGGTGCAAGGATTTGCGCGTTCAGCGCCGGAAGAAGGCGCGGCGGACGCCGCGCGAAATGAAACCGCCGATGCCGGTTCTCGCCTCGGGCGCGGCTTCGGCGGGAAGATAGTCCTCGGAGGGCGCCGCGCCGCTGCCGCCGGGATGGGCGGTTTCCGGTGTTTGGGCGGCGGGCTCGTCCGGCGCCGCGTCGCTCGGGGCAGGCCGTCCCCCGTTATCGGAGGCGCGCGCGCCGTTCCCGGGCGGCCGCCGTGCCGGTCGCTCCTCCGTCGCCCCGCCCTCGCGGATCATGCCCATCATGCCGGCGGCGCTGACGATCGCTTCCGCGATCATTCCGCCGGACATCCCTGCATCGGGAAATCGCGCCGCCAGCTCCGCGCCGCTCGCCGCGGCGTCGATCGCCTCGCCCTTCACGACGCGCGAGACGAGGCGGGATATTTCGAGCGAAAGCTCCGCGCGTGACGCGGGCCCGCGTTGAGCGATGTCCACAGAGGTTTCCACCGTTCCTCCGCCACTCTCCGCCCGCGCCGTTCATGTCGCCCGGCAATCCGGGCGAAATGGTGGCCGAGCGCCCCCCGCGAGTCTAGAGCCCGCCCCACGTCTCCCTGGCGATCTCCACGATCAGTCGGAGCTTATTCCACTGCGCCTCTTCGGTCAGGATATTCCCTTCCTCGGTGGAGGCGAAGCCGCATTGCGGGCTTAGGCAGAACTGCTCGAGGGGCGCGTATTTAGCCGCCTCCTCGATCCGCCTCTCGATCGCCCCCTTGTCCTCGAGGTTGCCGGTCTTCGAGGTGACCAGGCCGAGCACGACGCGCTTCTCGCCCTTCGGCAGGAAGCGCAGCGGCTCGAACCCGCCTGCGCGGTCGGTGTCGTATTCGAGGAAATAGCCGTCGTAATTCACCTCGCCGAGCAAAAGCTCGGCCACCGGCTCATAGCCGCCCTCCGAGACCCAAGAGGAGCGAAAATTGCCGCGGCAGACATGCGTGGTGATTGTCATGTCCGCCGGCTTCTCGGCGAGCGCGTGGTTGATCACGCGCTTGTAGATGCCGGGCAGCTCGTCAACGGGCCAGCCGCGCTCGCGCGCCTTCTCCATTTCGTCCTTCGAGCAGAGATAGGCCCAGATCGTGTCGTCGAATTGCAGGTATCGGCACCCGGCTTCGTAGAAGCCTTTGACGATCTTGCGATAGGTCTTGGCGACATCGTCGAAGAAGGCGTCGAGATCGCGATAGGCCGCGCTGCTGATGTCCTTCCGCGCGGCGCGGAAATGCAGAACCGCCGGCGCCGGTACCGTCATCTTCGGCGTCCGATTGGTGTTCGCCTTCACGAATTTGAAATGCTCGATGAACAGATGGTCGGCGGGGAAATCGACCTTCCCGACGATCCTGAGCGCCCGCCGCTTCGTCGTCACGCCGTGGAATTTGATGCCCTCGTCCGGCTCGTACTGTTCGACGCCGTTCAGCAGCGCCAGAAAATCGAAGTGCCACCACGAGCGGCGATATTCGCCGTCGGTGATCCCCTGCAGGCCGACATCCTCCTGCTGCTTGATGAGCTGGCGGATTTCGTCGTCCTCGATCGCCTTAAGCTCGACCGCCGTGATCTCGTTCTTCTCGCGCCTGGCGCGCGCGTCGGCGAGCTTTCTCGAGCGGAGCAGGCTGCCGACCTGGTCGGCGCGAAACGGTGGCGTGACGTGGGCCATTTGAGCTTGTCCTGTTGGGGTCTGGGCGTCGACTGAAACTGGGCGCATCCCAATCGCGCGGGGGGCGCGCGAGTTCGCCGTCTCTTCCTATTTCGCGGAATGTTAGGCTAAACCGGCGGCAGGACTAACGCTAGGCGGGAGGATAGGCAACGATGAGCGTCCGGAACCTGGAAGAAAAGCTGAAAGCCGCCGGCAACCCGGTGCAGATGCTGCGCAATTCGCAGATTGGCGCCTACGTCTATCCGGTCGTTGCGCCCGAATTCTCCAACTGGCGGGACGAGCAGCGCGCATGGCAGGAGACGTGCGTTCTCTACGACCAGTCGCATCACATGGTGAACCTCTACATCAAGGGCCCGGATGCCCTGAAGATGCTCTCCCATCTCGCGACCAACTCCTTCAAGAATTTCGCCGCCAACAAGGCCAAGCAATTCGCCCCGGTCAGCTACGACGGCTACGTGATCGGCGACGGGATCCTGTTCTATCTCGGTGAGAACGACTTCGTTTACGTCGGGCGAAATCCGGCGGCCAATTGGATCGAGTTTCACGCCAAGACCGGCGGCTACGACGTGACGACGGAATACGACGACCGGTCGCCTTCGCGCCCGATGGGCAAACCGGTGATCCGCAGCGTCTATCGGTATCAGATTCAGGGACCGAACGCCGAGCAGGTCATCACCAAGCTCAACGGCGGGCCTTTCGGGGAAATCAGGTTCTTCAACATGGGCAGCATCAAGATCGCCGGGCGCAAGGTGCGGGCGCTCCGCCACGGCATGGCCGGCGCGCCGGGACTTGAGGTCTGGGGACCGTACCCGGAAGGCGACGAGATCAGGAACGCGATCCTCGAAGCCGGTAGGGATTTCGGCATCGTGCAGGTGGGCGCGCGGGCCTACGCCACCAACACGCTCGAATCCGGCTGGATCCCGTCGCCGGTGCCGCCGGTCTATAGCGGCGACAAAATGAAACCCTACCGGGAATGGCTGCCGGTGACCGGCTACGAGGCGAACGCTTCGCTCGGGGGCAGCTTCGTCTCCGACAACATCGAGGACTATTACACGACGCCGTACGAGCTCGGCTATTCCGGCTTCACCAAGTTCGACCACGACTTCATTGGAATGGACGCCCTGAAGAAGATGGAGGGGAAACGGAATCGCAAGAAGGTGACGTTCGCCTGGAACGACGACGATGTGATGGAGGTGCTGAAGTCGATGTTCGCGACCGAGGGCGAGAACTACAAGGTGATCGACCTCCCGCTCTCTAACTACGCGTCGAGTTCGTTTGATGCGGTGATGAGCGGCGGCAAGGTGGTCGGGGCCTCGATGTTCTCAGGCTATACGTGGAACGAGCGCAAGATGCTCTCGCTCGGCTTCGTCGACGAGGAGCACGCCAAGGTCGGAACCCAGCTCACGCTCGTCTGGGGCGAGGAGGACGGCGGCACCAAGAAGACGACCGTCGAGCGCCACAAGCAGACCGAGCTGCGCGTGACCGTCGCGCCGACGCCCTACGCCCAGCAGGCGCGCGAGACCTATCACGAGGGCTGGCGGAGCGCTTCTGCCGGCAGGTGACCTGCGGGGCGCCGGCGTTTCAGTCGGCCGCGCTGCCGCGGAGCCCGGTGTCGCGGAAGAGCACGCGCGACCCGCGGAAGCTCGTGCCGGTGAGGGTGAGGGTGTCGGCCGCGACGGTCGCCTCGAAAAGCTCCGCACCGATCGCAAAGACGACCTCGTTGTCGCGGATGTCCTTGATCACGAAGCGCTGCCATTCGAACGGGCGGTCCGGCGTCATGCTCGCCTGCGCCCGCTCGGCGTCGATCTTGAGCATGAGCGCGGCGCCCCGCCACTCGCCGTCGAGGAGGCGGGCCGCCTCCGCGAAGGTGGCCCCGGCGGCGGCTTCGTCCGACGCCGCGAAGAGCGCCAGGGTCAGCAAGGCGGCGCGGACATCCATCGTGGCCTCGGCGATTTCCGGTGCGTCATCTTATCGACTTCTTTCGGCCATAGCTAACCGCCGCGCGCGGCCAATTGCGGGCCTGTGCAGGCGGGAACAATGGGCCTTGTGCCGGACCGCCGGTCGGGGGATGATCGCTTCGCGCGACGCGCCGCGCTATCGTGTTGCGAGTATGAGTTCCACCGGTCGGCCGATCGGCGAGTGGGCAGGGAGACGCGATCATGAGCAGCCTCAATCTCGGGATTGAGATCCGGGATTTCGATCTCGAACGGATGGGTTTCTCGCTTTCCGTGCTGGACGAAAGCAAGAAGCGCCAGGCGTCGGAAGCCTATCTGCGCATGACGCTGGCGGAGCTGGATGTGTTCCTGAGGGCGCTTAAATCGACGCCTGGGGAACTGGAGATCACCACCTACGATTCGAGCGGCGTCAACAAGCTGCCGCCGCTAAAGGGCTTGGCCCGCGAGGTCGAGCCGGTCGAGAAACGCAGCAAGAAGGAAGAAGCCGCCGAGTAGGCGTTCTCCTGATCGTTCTCGCCGAAGAGTGGGAACTTCTTCGCCTTCAACATGGGCCGCGCCGCCTCCTTCGATCCCAGGACGGGGCCGAGGATCGTCTGATGGCGAGCCGCGAACCGACCGAGAAGCGGCCCTGGGGCGCCTTCTACGTGCTCGACGAGGGGCCTGGCTACAAGGTGAAGCGGATCGTCGTCGCGCCGCAGGGCCGGCTGTCGCTACAGAGCCACAGTCATCGCTCGGAGCACTGGACGGTTGTCGCCGGGGAGGCGACGGTCACCGTCGGCGACAGCGTGCTGAGGCTCAAGCGCGGCGACGCCGTCGATATTGCGAAGGGGGCGCGTCACCGGCTCGAGAATTTCGGGACCATCGACGTCGAGGTGATCGAAGTCCAGTTCGGCGACTATCTCGGCGAGGACGACATCGTCCGCTACGACGACATCTACCAGCGAAGCTGAGCGGCCGCATGGCCCCGCCATCCCCGCCCGCCGACCGCCGCGTCCGGATT
>JBOHKB010000180.1:0-2240 GCA_050728815.1 Propylenella sp. | reverse complement strand
GCGCCGCGGATTGGCTTGCCGATTATGGTCTCTTTGTGATGACCGATCGCGCCGATGCGAGGCGAGAGCCGACGCTTCGTCGCGCGCGCGAAGCCGCGTCAGGCAGCCACGTGTAGCGGTCCGCCAGCAAACACCTTTCAGTTGTGCTTGAAGCAGCGGACGTCGGCTTCCGCCTGCGCGCGGCGCAAGTCCTGGATCGCGGACCGCGATTGGGGGCTGTTGCGAAAAATTTCTCCGCCCTCGCCCTGCAACTGCATCATGCCGAGAAACGTGCCGGCCTCGACGTAACGATCGTAGGTGAGGAGCGACGCGACGACATCGATCGAGCAGGAGCACGACGAGAGCATTGGCGGCGTTTCGCCGTTGGCCTTCATGCAGGCGTAGACGTATTCGGCGATCGACTCTGTCGGGTAGTCGTTGGTGAGGGCGGCGTTGGATGCGCCCGGCATCGCCGCCATGGCAAGCGATGCGAAAACGGCGAGCCGCCTGAGAGAGACCGGCATCGGGATGCCTCCGTGTCCGTGTTTTCCGGGGAATCTAATAGCTTGGCGACGGCTGCGGAAGCCCGCGCGGCTATCTCAATGGGTTGAAGCCGCATTCATCGTCTATCCGGGCGGCGATCGCGGCGCGGAGCGTGGCGACGGTTTTCTCTGATCTCGCTTCAAGGGGCCGCCCATCGAGCGACAGCGCGGGCGACAGCAATCGCACGCTGTTCGTCAGAAACACATGGTCGGCGGCGAAGAGGTCCGCCGCATTCAGCGAGCGCTCCTCGGAATTGAGTCCCGCGGCGGCCGCTTTTTCGAGCACGAGGCCACGCACTATGCCTGCCATCACGCCGTCATCTACCGGCGGAGTGACGAGCTTGTCGCCGGCGACGGCGAACACGTTGGCGATCGTCGTGCAGACAACGTGCGTGGACTGGTTGAGGAGGAGCGCGTCATCCGCGCCTTTCTCCATCGCTTCACGCGCGGCGAGGATGTTGTCGAGATAGCCGATCGCCTTCAGCCGGGACGCGGGCGACTCGGCATTGCGGCGGATGCTGCTCACCACAAGACGCATTGGCCGCGCGACGAGATCGGCGCTCCACGGCGTCGCCGAAACGACGATCGTCGGCGCGGGGCTCGCTGCCGGCCACAGGCCGCGGCCGGTCACGCCGCGCGTGACGGTGGTGCGGACGATCGAATGTTCCGCCGCCGCCGCGCCGAGGACCGCGCTCCAGCCGGCGCGCACGCGTTCGGGATCGAGCGCGATCCCGATCGCCGCTGCGTGCGCCGTCAGCCGCTCGAGGTGGCGCCCGCCCGCGAAGGAAACGCCGCGGAACGCGACCAGCGTATCGAACACGCCGTCGCCAAGGAGCAGCCCCCGGTCGAAGGGGTCGATCCCGCCGCCGAGCGCCCCGTTCACCCAGACGGGCTTGCCCCTCATGCGGTGGTCCGCGCGAGGAACGCGGCGAGAAGATCGTAGCCGTGCTCGGTCAGCACCGATTCCGGGTGGAACTGCACGCCGTAGGTCGGGTGCGTGCGGTGGCGGATGGCCATCACCTCGCCGCCCTCGCTCCAGGCGCAAGGCGCGATCTCTTCGGCGTCCGGTTCGGATTCCACGATCAGCGAGTGATAGCGGCCGACACGAAAGGTCGGCGGGAGGTCAGCAAAAATGCCGCTGCCGTCGTGGCGGATCGTCGATGCACAGCCGTGCATGGGCGTCCTGGCGCGCGTTACCCTCGCGCCGAACGCCTCGCCGATGCATTGATGGCCGAGGCAGATGCCCAGAATCGGGAGCCGCCCGGAGAGCCGGCGCACGGCTTCGGTCGAAACGCCCGCTTCGTTCGGCGTGCAAGGGCCGGGCGAGATGACTAGGCCGGTCGCGCCGCAGGCGACGATCGCGTCGATGTCGATCCGGTCGTTCCGCTCGACCTCGACGTCGTGGCCGAGTTCCTCGACGTAGCGGGCAACGTTGAAGACGAAGGAATCGTAGTTGTCGATGACGAGGATCACGACGCCGCTCCCTCGGTTGCGCGCGCGGGCTCCAGCGCCTGGAACATGCGCTCCGCCTTCACCAGCGATTCGACGTATTCCTCCTCCGGGTCGGAGAGGAGCGTGATGCCGCCGCCGGCGCGGATCGAGGCGACGCCGTCCTCCACCACGAGCGTGCGGATCGCGATGTTGGAGCGGAGCGAGCCGTCGTAGCCGAAATAGACGATCGAGCCGCAGTAAACGCCGCGCGGCTCCGGCTCCAGCTCG
>JBOHKB010000179.1:0-6643 GCA_050728815.1 Propylenella sp. | reverse complement strand
GGCCCGTGCCGGTCCGCGCCGGGAGCGAGGTGCATGCGCGCGACGTGGCCGAGTCGGTGTGGCGCCTGCTCCAGGCCGATCCGGCCGCGATCGCCGGCCGCGCATTCAATTGCAGCGACATCGTCGTCTCCACTCGCGACGTCGTCGGGCTCGTGCAGCGCCTATCGAAGATTTCGGGACCGCTGCCGGACCAAGCGCCCCCGCCGACCAACGTGATGGATTGCGCCGGCCTCAAGGCGCTCGGCGTCCGCTTCGGCGGCATCCCTCTCTTCGAGCGAACGGTGGGAGAGCTGGTGGAGGCGGTGCTGCGTCGCGGCTGAGCCGCCTCAGTGCGGGCGGTCGCCGAGCATCTCGGTCAGGTCGAGCGCCGCGCGCGGACGATCGGCGTGGGCGCGCGGCCGAGCCGCGACAAGGTCCTGCAGCGTGTGCTGGTCGAGCACCTCGATGAAGGCGGTGAGCGCGGTATCGAGGATGCGGTTGATCGGAACAGCCGGCTGGATCAGGCAAGGCTCGTGCAGCTGGCCGAAGCAGTCGGCCTGGATGTGCGTCTCCTCAGTCAGGCGGACGACGTCGCCGATGCGGATGTCGGCCGCCGGCCGGGCGAGCTTGAGCCCGCCGCGCCGTCCGCGCGTGGTCTTGACGAAGCCGCCATGCACCAAAAGCGGGATGATCTTCAGCACGTTGAATTCGGTGATGTTGTAGGCCTTGGCAATCTCCGCCGCCTTCAGCTGCTTGTCCGGATCAAGCGCGCAGTGAAGCAGGATGCGAAGCGCGTAGCTGGTCTGTTTTGTCAATCGCATGGCGGGCTCTGATCCGCCATGCTTATCACGGATTGCGAAGGAAGGACAAATTGCGCGGGCGGCAGCGGGAGGGGGTAGGCAGCTATCCCGCTCGGGCTCGCGGCGGGCGGCGATCAGCGTGACCAGAACCACGATCGTCGCTTCTTCGCCGCCAGCCCTCTGATCGGAGCTGTGAATTTTACGCCGGCGAAGAGGCCTCGCCGCCACATGACCGTAACGCGCTGATCTGTGCCGTCGAAACGCAAGCGGAACGTGCGCGGCAGAATGGTCGGATGCTGAAAGCTCAGCCGCGCGCCGGTCGCGCTCAGGTCGCGGATCGTGCAGGCGATCTCGGACCCGGCGCTCACCACCGCAGTGCCCCTTTGCCGGGTGCTGCTGCGCGGCGCGTTGCGGTCTTCGGGCATAAGCGGCTCCCCTGGAGGGCTTGGATACGGGTTCTACGGCTATTTCGGTGATCGCTTGGTTAAGCGGTGTTTTCTCGGGAACGGACCATCGCCCCCGCCGCTGCCTAACGCTTTGCGTTCCTCGTTCGCTGCAATCCCGCTTCGGCAATTGACGCGCTGCGATTAATGCGCTTGAAAACATGAAAATGAGTTTCACTGATCTTAGAGCGCTTTCGTCGTGATCGTCTGTTCCTGCAACATCATCACCCGCGGCGATCTCGAAGGGGTGATCAAGGAGATTCTCGCGGAGGATCCCTACGCCGTGCTGACGTCCGGCCTGCTCTACCACCGCCTTGGACGGCGGGGAAAATGCTGCGGCTGCTTCCCGCACGTGTCGGAAATCCTGGTCGAGCACGGCACGCTGGTGCGCGGGATGATGGAGCGCGGCGAGTGGGACGGCGCGACCGAAGAGGAGGAACCCACGCGTCATCCGCAGCCGGCGGCATAGGCCAGCCGCTCTCGTTCTGGAATGATTCCCGCAACGTCTTGCCCCAGCCCGGAACCGGCATAGATTGCCGGCGTTCCAAATCTTGGCGGCGGGGATTCTCCATGAAAGGCGATCCGAAGGTCATCGAGCGCCTGAACGAGGCGCTGAAGCTGGAGCTTGGCGCGGTCAATCAGTACTGGGTGCACTATCGGCTGACCGAGGACTGGGGCTTCACCAAGTTCGCCAAGAAGGAGCGGGCGGAATCGATCGAGGAGATGCACCACGCCGACCGCCTCATCGACCGCATCATTTTCCTCGAGGGCCATCCCAATCTGCAGACGGTCGCGCCGCTGCGCGTCGGCGAGAGCATCAGGGAGGTGCTCGAAGGCGATCTTGCCGGCGAGTACGACGCGCGCACCCATTATTCGCAGTCGCGCAAGATCTGCCACGACGCGGGCGACTACGTGTCGATGAAGCTGTTCGAGCACCTGCTCGAGGACGAAGAAGGCCACATCAATTTCCTGGAGACGCAGATCGATCTCCTGAACTCGGTCGGCGAGCAGCACTACATGCATTTGCAGTCCGATTCGGCGGACGAGGCGGACAAGAAAGAATAGGCGCCGCCGGCGACTATGGGTCGCCAGCCTGTGATCTGTCGCTATAATCCCGTGTCAGCAACAATCCGGACCGGGAGCGAAAACATGAGAATCTGGACACCGATCGTCGCCGCAGCGATGGCCGCCGCCGCTTTAGCCCCCGCCAAGGCAGAGACATTCATCAACATCCTGACCGGCGGCACGTCGGGCATCTACTACCCGCTCGGCGTCGCGATGGAGTCGATCTTCGCCGGGGCAGTCCCCGATGCCAGGCCGTCGGTTCAATCGACCAAGGCGTCGGTCGAGAACCTGAACCTGATCCAGCAGGGCAAAGGGGAGATCGCCCTGACGCTCGGCGACAGCCTTCTGTTCGCGGTCCAGGGCAACGCCGACGCCGGATTCGCGCAGCCGCTGGACAAGCTGCGGACGGTCGCCGCGATCTATCCCAACTACGTTCAGGTCGTCGCCTCCGCGGAATCCGGCATCAAGACGCTGGAGGACCTGCGCGGCAAAGGCCTCTCCGTCGGCGCGCCGAAGTCGGGGACCGAGCTCAACGCCCGCGCCATTCTCGGCGCCGCCGGCATCACGTATGAAGACCTCGGGAAGACCGAGTACCTGCCGTTCGGGGAATCCGTCGAGCTCATCAAGAACCGGCAGCTCGATGCGACGCTTCAGTCGGCCGGCCTGGGGGTCTCGTCGATCCGCGACCTCGCCGCGTCCGTCGCGATCACCGTCGTCGAGATTCCAGCCTCGATCGTCGAGAAGGTCGGCGCGCCGTACCAGCCGGGGGTCATCCCAGCCGGTACCTATGCAGGGCAGGACGCCGACGTGCCCACCGCGTCGATCCAGAACTACCTCGTCACCAGCGCCGACGTGCCGGAAGAGGTGGTCTACCAGATGACGAAGGCGATCTTCGAGAACCTCGATAAGCTGGTCGCGGCGCATGCCGCAGCCGGTGCAATCAAGCTGGAAAGCGCCGCAAAGAATCCGCCCGCGCCGTTGCATCCCGGCGCGGAACGCTACTTCAAGGAGGCGGGGGCGCTTTAACTCGGAAGAGTCGCGGGAGGAGGCGGCGTGGCCGCCTTCTCCAGTCCGTGAAGGGGGAGCGGGCGAACGGCAATGACCGCAGCGAAGGCCGAGAGCACGACGCTGCCGCGCGAGGCGCAGGAATACGGCTTTGGAGCAGGGCGGCCCGCCCGGCTCCTTTTCTGGATCGCCGTCGCCTTCTCGTCGTTTCAGCTCTGGACGGCCGCCTACGCGCCGATCCCGAGCCAGGTCATCCGCGCCGTCCACGTCGGCTTCCTGTTGCTTCTCCTCTTCGGAATTGCCGCCAACAGGACGCCCGAGAAGCGCCTGAGCGCGGCGCTGCTCTGGCTCCTCGGCATCGCCGGGTTCCTGACCGGCCTCTATCACTGGCAGTTCTACGCGGAGATACTGTTCCGCGCCGGCGACCCCAACACCGCAGACATCGTGGTCGGCACGATCGCGGTTGCGCTCGTATTCGTGGCCGGGCGGCTGATGATGGGCTGGGCGCTGCCGATCATCTGCGCGGTCTTTCTCGCCTACGGGCTTTTTGGCCAGTTCCTGCCGTCGCCGCTCACACATCGCGGCTACGATGCAGCACAGATCATCGACGTGCTTTTTCTCGGCACGGACGGCATCTACGGAACGCCGACCTACGTTTCTTCGACCTACATCTTCCTCTTCATTCTGTTCGGCTCGTTTCTCGAGCGCGCGGGCATGATCGGGCTCTTCAACGACATCGCGCTCGGCACCGTCGGTCACACGCGCGGCGGACCGGCCAAGGTGGCAGTGGTGTCGTCCGCCCTGATGGGCACGATCAACGGCTCGGGCGTTGCGAACGTGGTCACGACCGGCCAGTTCACCATCCCGCTGATGAAGCGGTTCGGATTCCGCGCGGCTTTCGCCGGCGGCGTCGAGGCGACCGCCTCGATGGGCGGGCAGATCATGCCGCCGGTCATGGGCGCCGTCGCCTTCATCATGGCCGAGACTCTCGGCATCGCCTATGTCGAGGTGGTGAAGGCGGCGATCGTGCCGGCCATTCTCTACTTCATCACCGTCTTCTGGATGGTGCATCTCGAGGCGGGGAGGCTCGGCCTTGCCGGACTCCCGAAGGCGGAGTGCCCGAGCGCTATCCGGGCGCTCACACAGAACTGGTACCTGATCCTGCCGCTCGCGGCGCTCGTCTGGCTACTCTTCTCCGGCTACACGCCGCTCTTCGCCGGCACGGTCGGGCTCGGCCTGACGGCGCTCATCATCCTCGGGCTGCCGGTGGCCGCGCGCCTCGGAACGAACGCGGTTCGAGTGCTGTTCTGGATCGCGCTCGGTGTGCTCGCCGGGCTCGCCTTCCGTACGTCCTTCACCGTTGCGGGATTCCAGCTTCGTGGCGTCACGGTCGTTCTTCTGATGGTCGCGGTGCTCGTGCTGGCAAATCTGGCGGTGCGCGGCGGCCGCGATACCTTGGCGCTGTCGCTGGAGAGCCTCGCTGAAGGAGCACGGAACGCGCTTCCGGTCGGCGTCGCCTGCGCGCTGGTCGGCGTCATCATCGGCGTTCTGGCGCTGACCGGCGCCGGGACCAGCTTCGTTCGCGTCATCGTCTCGATCGGCGAAAGCTCGCTCTTCCTGTCGCTCGTTCTGACGATGCTCTGCTGCCTGGTCCTCGGCATGGGGGTGCCGACGATCCCGAACTACATCATCACCTCGTCGATCGCCGGGCCGGCGCTCCTGTCGCTCGGCGTGCCGCTCATCGTCAGCCACATGTTCGTCTTCTATTTCGGCATCATGGCGGACCTGACGCCGCCGGTTGCGCTCGCCGCCTTTGCGGCCGCGCCGATCGCCAAGGAATCGGGCATGAAGATCGGGCTGAATGCGGTCCGCATCGCCGCCGCCGGTTTTATCGTCCCCTACATGGCCGTCTACACGCCCGCGCTGATGTTGCAGGACGGCGGCACGCTCGCCGAGGCGATCGGCTACTGGCCGGCGGTCGCCTACGTCATCGCAAAGGCGCTTCTCGCGATCGCCATGTGGGGCATGGCGACGATCGGGTATTTCCGTTCCCGTCTGTCCTGGCCCGAGCGGCTGTGGGCGTTTCTCGCCGCCGCGTTCCTGGTGGCGGCATTGCCCATGACGGACGAGGTCGGGTTCGCCGGCTGCCTCGGCTTTCTTGCCTGGCATTTCTGGCGAACGCGGGCGGTTCCGGCGCCGGCGGAATGACGGGGCTCTGCGTCGTCGCCGCTGGGGCGGTGATCCATGTCGCCGCATCCGCCTTCTCGCTCTCCTGGACCCACACGGTCGAAAAGACGCTGTGGCAGGAGGATTGGCTGATCGAAGAAGACCAACTCGTGCTGATGCGGGCGCGCATCCAGGGCACCGGCGCTGGCATGGAGCCGCCGCCGGAGGCGCGGCTCGAAGAGGGCTTCTATGTGTGGGAACCGATGATCACGCGCTCCGAGATCACGCTCCGCCGCGATCCGCACGCCGGGGACTGGAGGCTCTGCGCGGCCGGGCGCTGCGCGGCGCTCGGCGAATGGCTGGGCGCGGAGGCCGATCCGGTCAGGCTGTTGCCGTCGACCGAAGCAGACTGCGCTCCGAAGCGCTGATGATCGGCGTCCGGACGCCGTACCCTCCGGCCCGAGTGGACGTTCTATTCGGCGGCCTGGCGCTCTGCCTCGCCGATCGCGCCGGACGCCTGGATTTCGGCGATCCGCTGGTCGTCGAACTTCAGCACCTCGCGCAGCACCTCTTCGGTGTGCTCGCCGAGAAGCGGCGAGCGGATCACCTCGGACGGGCTGTCGGAAAGCTTGATCGGGTTGCCGACCGAAAAATATTTTCCGCGCGTCGGATGGTCGACCTCAACCACCGTGCCGGTCGCGCGAAGCGAGGGCTCCTCCAGCAGCTCCTTCATCGACAGGATCGGGCCGACGGGAATGTCGTGCTCGTTGCAGATGTCCATGACCTCGAACTTGGTCTTGGTCATGGTCCACTGCTCGATCGTGTCGAAGATGTGCCTCAACCGCGGCAGCCGCGCCGGCGGCTTCGCGTAATCGGGATCGGTCTTCCATTCCGGCTTGCCGATCAGATCGCAGATCGCCTGCCAGACCGGCGCCTGGGTGATGAAATAGATGTAGGCGTCGGGATCGTTCTCCCAGCCTTTGCATTTCAGGATCCAGCCGGGTTGACCGCCGCCGGAGTCGTTGCCGGCGCGCGGCACTGCCTGCCCGAAGGGGAGACCCTCGCCGTACTGGCTGTATTCCGCGAGCGGACCCTTCTCCAGCCGCTGCTGGTCGCGCAGCTTGACCCGACAGAGGTTGAGCACGCCGTCCTGCATGGCGGCGGTCACGCGCTGGCCGCGCCCGG
>JBOHKB010000178.1:0-22277 GCA_050728815.1 Propylenella sp. | reverse complement strand
CTTCCGCAAGGGGAGAGGGAGTTCTTGATCTCGACCGGTCATTTCCGTTCCCGCCCCTACGCCGCGTCCGCGGCCATCTGCTTGGCCTTCTCGATCGACTGCTCCATGGTGCCGTTCATGTAGAACGCGGCCTCGGGGAGGTCGTCGTATTGGCCTTCGACCAGGCCCTTGAAGCCCTTGATGGTGTCCTCGAGCGAGACGAACACGCCGGGACGGCCGGTGAAGACTTCGGCGACATGGAACGGCTGCGACAGGAAGCGCTCGATCTTGCGAGCGCGCGCCACCGTGAGCTTGTCCTCTTCCGACAGTTCGTCCATGCCGAGAATGGCGATGATGTCCTGCAGCGCCTTGTAGCGCTGCAGCACCTGCTGCACCTGACGGGCGACGGCGTAATGATCCTCGCCGACGATCAGCGGCGACAGCATGCGCGAGGTCGAATCGAGCGGATCGACGGCGGGATAGATGCCCTTCTCCGCGATCGAACGCGCCAGTACGGTGGTGGCGTCGAGGTGAGCGAACGAGGTCGCGGGCGCCGGATCGGTCAGGTCGTCGGCCGGCACGTAGATCGCCTGCACCGAGGTGATCGAGCCCTTGGTGGTGGTGGTGATGCGCTCCTGCAGCGCGCCCATGTCGGTGGCGAGCGTCGGCTGGTAGACGACGGCGGATTGAATACGCCCGAGCAGCGCCGAGACCTCGGAACCGGCTTGCGTGAAGCGAAAAATGTTGTCGACGAAGAAGAGCACGTCCTGGCCCTGGTCGCGGAAGTGCTCGGCGACCGTCAGCCCGGAGAGACCGACGCGGGCGCGGGCGCCCGGCGGCTCGTTCATCTGCCCGTAGACGAGCGCGCATTTCGAGCCGGCGGCCGAGCCCTCCTTGCGCGGGTCCTTGTTCACGCCCGATTCGATCATCTCGTGATAAAGATCGTTTCCTTCGCGCGTGCGCTCGCCGACGCCGGCGAACACCGAATAGCCGCCATGCGCCTTGGCGACGTTGTTGATCAGCTCCTGGATGATCACCGTCTTGCCCACGCCGGCGCCGCCGAAGAGGCCGATCTTGCCGCCTCGCGCATAGGGCGCGAGCAGGTCGACCACCTTGATGCCGGTCACCAGAATCTGCGCTTCGGTCGCCTGGTCGACGTAGGGCGGCGCATCCTGGTGTATCGCACGGCGCTGGGCGGTCTTGACCGGGCCCGCCTCGTCCACCGCCTCGCCGATCACGTTCATGATGCGGCCGAGCGTCTCTTCGCCGACGGGGACGCTGATCGGGCCGCCGGTATCCGTGACCTCCTGGCCGCGGACGAGACCCTCGCTCGTGTCCATGGCGACCGTGCGCACGGTGTTTTCGCCGAGGTGCTGCGCCACCTCGAGCACCAGACGGTTGCCGTGATTGTCGGTCTCGAGCGCGTTCAGGATCGCGGGCAGCTGGCCGTCGAACCGGACGTCAACCACCGCTCCCATCACCTGCGTCACGCGGCCTGCCTGGTTTGGAATGTCATTCGCCATCGTTATCCTCGTTTGTCGTCCGGCTGGCGCTACACCGCCTCCGCGCCGGAGATGATCTCGATCAGTTCCTTGGTGATCTGCGCCTGCCGCTGGCGATTGTAGGAAAGCGTCAGACGGTCGATCATGTCGCCGGCATTGCGCGTGGCGTTGTCCATGGCGGTCATCTGCGCGCCGTAGAACGAAGCGGCGTTTTCCAGCAGCGCCTTGAAAATCTGGATCGCCACGTTGCGCGGCAGAAGCTCGGCGAGGATCTCCTCCTCGTCCGGCTCGTATTCGTAGACCGCGCCGCCAAGCGATGGCGGCTTGGTACCTTCGGGAACCTGGGCCGGAATGATGCGCTGCGCCGTCGGGACCTGGCTGATCACCGACTTGAAGCGCGAATAGTAAAGCGTCGCCACGTCGAAGGCACCCTGCTCGAACATCGAGAGCAGGCGGTCCGCCACCTCCTTCGCCTCGACGAAAGACACCTGCTTCACATTGCGGAACGTGAAGTGGTCGCTGATGCGATCGGAATATTGCCGGCGGAGGATGTCATAGCCCTTGCGGCCGACGACGAGGAACTTGACGGTCTTTCCTGCATCGATCAGCCGCTGCGCATCTTCGCGCGCGAGCCGGGCGATCGCACTGTTGAAGGCGCCCGCGAGGCCCCGCTCCCCCGTCGCGACGAGAAGCAGATGAACGTCGTCGCGGCCGGTGCCAGCGACGAGAGCCGGCGCGCCCGGCTGGCCGGCCGCGGCCGAGGCGATATTGGCGAGCACGACGCTCATCCGCTCCGCATAGGGGCGCGCTGCTACCGCCGCTTCCTGCGCGCGGCGAAGCTTCGCCGCGGCCACCATCTGCATGGCCTTGGTGATCTTCTGCGTCGCCTTCACCGATGCGATGCGGTTCCGCAGAGCTTTGAGGCTCGGCATGGGTCAGACAACAGAGGACGGACGACGGACGACGGACATGCTCGGCGGCCCATCGTCTGTCATCTGCCCTCTGTCCTCCGTCATCTGTCGTCCGTTCACGCGAAATTCTTCGCGTAGCTGTCGAGAATGCCCTTGAGCTTGGCGGTGATCTCGTCGGTCATCTCGCCCTTCTCGCGAATGGCGTCGAGCACGTCCTTGTGCTCGCTCCGCATCAGCCTGAGCAGGTTCGCCTCGAACTCGCGCACCTTGTCGAGCGGCAGCCGGTCGAGATAGCCCTGCGTGCCGGAATAGATCACGACCACCTGCTCCTCGACCTTGAGCGGCGAGAATTGCGGCTGCTTGAGAAGCTCGGTCAGGCGCGCGCCGCGGTTCAGGAGCCGCTGCGTCGCCGCGTCGAGGTCGGAGCCGAACTGGGCGAAGGCCGCCATCTCGCGGTATTGCGCAAGCTCGCCCTTGATGCGGCCGGCGACCTGCTTCATCGCCTTGATCTGCGCGGCCGAGCCGACGCGCGACACCGACAGGCCGACGTTCACCGCCGGGCGGATGCCCTGGTAGAAGAGGTCGGTCTCCAAGAAAATCTGGCCGTCGGTGATCGAGATGACGTTTGTCGGGATGTAGGCCGACACGTCGTTCGCCTGCGTCTCGATGACAGGAAGGGCAGTGAGCGAACCCGCGCCGTTGTCCTTGTTCATCTTGGCGGCGCGTTCGAGCAGCCTCGAATGCAGGTAGAAGACGTCGCCGGGATAGGCTTCGCGGCCGGGTGGGCGGCGGAGAAGCAGCGACATCTGCCGGTAGGCGACCGCCTGCTTCGACAGGTCGTCGTAGGCGATCACCGCGTGCATGCCGTTGTCGCGGAAATATTCGCCCATGGCGCAGCCTGAGAACGGCGCCAGGAACTGCATCGGGGCTGGGTCGGAGGCGGTCGCGGCGACGATGACCGAATAGTCGAGCGCGCCGTTATCCTCGAGCGTCTTGGCGAACTGCACGACGGTGGAGCGCTTCTGTCCGACGGCGACGTAGATGCAATAGAGCTTCTTCTCCTCGTCGTTCGCGTCGAAGGCAGGCTTCTGGTTCAGGATGGTGTCGAGGATGATCGCCGACTTGCCGGTCTGGCGGTCGCCGATGATGAGCTCGCGCTGGCCGCGGCCGATCGGGATCAGCGCGTCGATCGCCTTCAGCCCCGTCGCCATCGGCTCGTGCACGGAGCGACGCGGGATGATGCCGGGAGCCTTCACGTCGACGCGGCGGCGCTCCGCCGCCTCGATCGGACCTTTGCCATCGAGCGGATTGCCGAGCGCATCGACCGCGCGGCCGAGCAGGCCCATGCCGACCGGCACCTCGACGATCGCGCGCGTGCGCTTGACGGTGTCGCCTTCCTTGATTTCGCGGTCGGAGCCGAAGATGACGACGCCGACATTGTCCTCTTCGAGGTTCAGTGCCATGCCACGCACGCCGTTCTCGAACTCGACCATCTCGCCGGCCTGCACGTTGTCGAGGCCGTAGACGCGGGCGATGCCGTCGCCGACGGAGAGCACCTGCCCTACCTCCGAGATTTCGGCTTCCTTGCCGAAATTCTTGATCTGCTCGCGCAGGATGGAGGAGATTTCAGCGGCGCGGATATCCATCAAGAAACCTCTTTCAGACGAGTTTTAACGGTCATCAATCGAGTGCGGAGGGAAGTGTCGATCATGCGCGAGCCGACCTTCACCACAAGCCCGCCGAGGAGCGCCGGATTGACGCTGGCGGAGAGCGTCACGTCCTTGCCAAGCCGCTCCTTGATGGCCGCCTTCAGCGCTGCGACCTGATCGTAATTGAGCGGCTGCGCCGACGTGACCTCGGCGGTGACTTCGCCGCGCTCGGCCGCAGCCATGGCGCGGTACGCTTTGACGATGCCTGGCAGCACGAATAGCCGCCGGTTCCTGGCTACGAGCCGCAGGAAATTGCCGGTGAGGCCCGCAATGCCCGCGCGGTCGGCGATAGCGCCGATCGCCCTCCCCTGGTCGTCCGCCGAGAACACCGGACTCTGGATCAGCCGGCGAAAATCCTCGCTCGCGTCGATCAGGCCGGAAAGCGCGACAAGCTCCGCCTCGATGGCGTCTATGGCCGATTCGTCGCGGGCCAGGTCGAAAAGGGCGGAGGCGTAGCGCTCGGCGACGCCTGAAACGGAGTTTGTTCGATCCGCCACGCGGGAGGCCCCTTCGGGTCATACGCTGCCTGGTTTTTCCAGGCCGGGTTACGGCAAGTGCTCAGCGGGCGCGGTCCAGTCCTTGGCCAAGCCGCGGGTCGCATAACATGCGGGTTTTCGCGGCGCAACACGGCCTGGAAGCGGCATTTTGGGCGAGTTCTGCGATCGCTCCTTATGGCAGCGAGCGTCGCCACGGCGGTACACAGCGGGCCCGAAGCGAACCTCGGGTGCGCACGCTTTGCTCGTTGCTCGACTGCCGGAACTTGCTCAGCTCGTAGCCACCATGGCTGCCAGACCGTCGAGACAACCAGTCCAGCCGGCGAGATGCATCTCGCGCGCCTCAGCCGCCAGCCGCTCGTGGATCAGGATCAGTTCGGTTCCCTCCGCATGCGCCCGGAACTCGACCGTGACGCGGGAGCCGTCGGCGCCGGGCATCCCGATGTTCCATGAGTAGACCAGCTTCTCAGGCGGACTGACGCGCTCGAACACCCCTGAGATCCAGGTGACATTGCCGTCCGAGTGCCTGTTGGCGATGCGGTATTCGCCGCCTTCGCGGAGGTCCACTTCGGCCGCGGTGCACTCGACGCCCTCCGGGCCCCACCATTTCATGAGGAGCGCGGGAGTGGTCCAGGCGTCGAAGACGAACTGTCGAGGCGCCCTGATGATGCGCGAAAGCGAAATCCGGGGTCCATCCATTGCCGCTACTCCCGCGCCTTCCGAGCCGCATCTCCTTCGACGAAGCCGGCGAGGTTGTCCAAGTTTCTCTCCCAGAAGACGCGGTAGGCGCTCAGCCATTCGGCGGCGGTCGCCATCGGCGCCGCGCCGAGCGCGCAGGAATGCTCCCGTCCTTTCACGGAGCGATTGACCAGTCCCGCTCGCTCCAGGATGCCGAGATGCTTGGAAATCGCCGGCAGCGACATGCCGAACGGCGCGGCGAGATCGGTGACCCGCGCAGGCCCGGCCGACATCTTTCGCAGCAATTCCCGCCGCGTGCGGTTGGCAAGCGCCTGAAACACGAGGTCGAGGCGATCATCGTGCGACAGCGATTGTGCGGACGCGATCATCGGCGGTCTCCAAGGCTTGACTCACCACTGTGCCGGAAGATATTTAACCGATCGGATAAATATCGCAAGGCAGCCGACGGCGGCCGATATCCAGGGAAGGAACCATTATGGCCATTCATCAGGAAGTCGATATCAAGGGCTCGCCGCAGGCGGTCTACGACATCCTCACGAACTCCGAGAAATTCGCCAAGATGACGGGCGGGCGGAACGCGAAGATCTCGACCGAGGAGGGCGGCCCGGTCTCCCTCTTCGGCGGAGACATCCGGGCACGCAACGTCGAACTGGTGCCGGCCAAGCGCGTCGTCCAGGCATGGCGGTCGCATGCCTGGCCGGAGGGCGTCTACTCGATCGTGCGCTTCGAACTCGCGAAGTCCGGAGGCGGCACGAAGCTGACGTTCGACCAGACCGGATATCCCGACGAGGCTCATGACATGCTGAACGGCGGCTGGCCGAAGATGTACTGGGAGCCAATGAACGCGATGCTGGCCTGAGCTTGCGGCCTGACGAGAACGTAGCCGCGGAGGCGCAACCTACAAGAAGCTCATCGGGTCGATATCGATCGCGACCCTGACGCTGCCGCGCTCCTTTGGCGCCTTGGCGAGCCACTTTCTCAGCCAGTCGTGCAGTTTTGCGGCTGTCTGCGACTGCGCGAGCAGACGGAAGCGGTAGCGGCCGCGGAGCACCGCAAACGGCGCTTCCGCCGGTCCGAGCAGGCGCACGCCTTCCTCTAGCGGCGCCGCCATCGCCATCGACTGCGCGTGAGCGAGCGCGGTCGGCCGGTCGGCGGCGCTGACGATGATCGAGGCGAGCCGCCCGAACGGCGGTAGAGCGCCGCGCCGGCGGTTCTCGATCTCGGTCGCGTAGAAGGTCTCGCGGTCGCCGGAGACGAGCGCTTGGATGACGGGATGCTCGGGGCTGTAAGTCTGGATCAGCCCGCGGCTGAGCTGGCCAGAGCGCCCCGCCCTGCCGGTCACCTGGGTCAGGAGCTGCCATGTGCGCTCGGCCGCGCGCGGGTCGCCGTGCTGTAGCCCGAGATCGGCGTCGACCACGCCGACCAGCGCGAGGCCGGGGAAATTGTGGCCCTTCGCAACAAGCTGCGTTCCGACGACGATGTCCACCGCGCCGTCGGCGATCGCCTGAAGCTCGGCCCGAAGCCGCTGCACGCCGCCTAGAATGTCGCTCGACATGACGAGGGTGCGCGCGGTCGGGAAGCGCTCAAGCACCTCCTCCTGCAGCCGCTCCACCCCGGGCCCGCAGGCGACGAGACTCTCCTCGGCACCGCAATTCGGGCAGGCGTCCGGCCGCCACTCCTCGTGGCCGCAATGGTGGCAGACCAGAAGATTGCGGAAGCGGTGCTCGACCAGCCAGGCGGAGCAATTCGGGCAGGCCATGCGGTGGCCGCAGGTGCGGCATAGCGTGAGCGGCGCGTAGCCGCGGCGGTTCAGGAAGAGTAGCGCCTGTTCGCCACGCTGGATGACCTCGCCGACCGCGGCTACCAGAGGCGGCGACAGCCAGCGCTGCCGCTCTGGCGGATGCTTCTTCAGGTCGATCGCCGCGATCTCCGGCTTCACTGAAACGCCGAAGCGCGCCGGCAGCAGCAGATGGCGATAGCGCCGGTGATCGGCGTTGACGCGGCTCTCGACCGAGGGCGTAGCGGAGGAGAGCACGACCGGGAACTCCGAGAGACTGCCGCGCACCACCGCCATGTCGCGCGCGTGGTAGGCGACGCCTTCCTCCTGCTTGTAGGCGGGGTCGTGTTCCTCATCGACGATAATCAGGCCGAGGTCGGGAAACGGAAGGAACAGGGAGGAACGGGCGCCGACGACCGCCCGCGCTTCGCCATGCGCCACCGCGCGCCAGACGCGCTCGCGCTGCCGCGTGCCGACCTCCGAGTGCCATTCAGCCGGCCGCGAGCCGAAGCGCGCGGCGAAGCGGTCGAGAAAAGCGCCGGTCAGCGCGATTTCGGGGAGGAGGATCAGCGCCTGCCTGCCGCGCCGGAGCGTCTCGGCCACCGCCTCGAAATAGACTTCCGTCTTGCCGGAGCCGGTGACGCCGTCGAGAAGCGAGACCGAGAAGGCGTCGCCGACCGCCTCGCGCAGCGCGGCGGCAGCGCGCTCCTGCTCCTCGGAAAGCTCGGGCCGCGCGTGGTCTGGGTCGAGGTCGGCGGCGATCGGACGCGCAGGCATCGCGACGAACTCCAGCGTGCCCTGGGCGATGAGCCCGTCCACGACGCCCGGCGACACGCCGGCCGCGCTCGCGAGGCCCGGCTTCGACCAGGCGAGCCCGTCGGCGGCGATGTCGAGCACGCGCCGGCGCGCAGCGGTCAGGCGGTCGGGCGGCGGTCCGGCGAGCCGCACGCCCACCATCGGCTTTTCCGGTAGCAGCGCTTCCGGCGAGCGGAGGACCATGCGCAAGACCATGCCGCGCGGCGTCAACGTGTAGTCGGCCATCCAGTCGACGAAGCGGACCAGTTCGCGCGGAAGCGGCGGCGCGTCGAAGATCGCGTCTATCTCGCGCAGCTTGTTTGCCGGCACGTCATCGGGCGGGTCGGGCCATACCGCGCCGAGCGTGACGCGTGTCCCGAGCGGCACGGCGACGAGCGTGCCCGGCTGGAGTGGCCGATCGGAGGCGTAGGTGTAGGGGCGCTCCACAGCGACCGGCAGCAAGACGGAGAGGAGGTGCGTTCCGCTCATGTCGCTTTGCGGCCGAGCGCCTTGTGACCCTCTCCCCCTTGTGGAGAGAGGGTAGCCCGCCGAAGCCGTGCGTAGGCGGGCTGAGTGAGGGGGCCCGCACCGCGGCGCGCGAGCTTGACCACCCCTCCCCTAGCCCCTCCCCACAAGAGGGAGGGGAACTGCGGCATGCGACTCATGACATCGAGGGAAGCCCGAACCGGCTATCCCCGCAACCGTCCTTAACCCGCCGCTAACTCTCGCGGCGGACGAATGGCCTTGGAGGAAGAATGCCGCCATCCACCGACGACGCGCTGTTGATCACCGCCGCCTCATCGCTCAGGCAGGCGGCGCTTGATTGGCGCGAGCACCTGGGCCGCGAACGACGGCTGGCGGCAAAGACGCTTGAAGCCTACGGCCGCGACGTGGAGCAATTCTTCCGCTTCCTCACGACGCACTTAGCGGAGCCCCCGAAGCTTTCCGACATTTCTGCCTTGAAGCCCGCCGACGTGCGCGCCTTCATGGCGCACCGCCGGCGACAGGACGCCGGGCCGCGCACGCTCGCCCGGCAGATCGCGGCGCTCCGCTCATTCGCCCGTTTCTGCGAGAAGGAAGGGCTCGCCGCGACGACGGCCTTCGCCGCGATCCGCCCTCCGAAGCAGCCCAAGAGCCTGCCAAAAGCGCTCTCCATCGGCGAGAGCCGGTCGCTGATCGAGACCGCCCAGGCGCTCGCCGAAGAGCCGTGGATCGCCGCGCGCGACACGGCCATATTCACGCTTCTCTATGGCTGCGGGCTGCGCATCTCCGAGGCGCTCGCCCTGAAGGCGGCCGAGGCGCCGGCCGGCGGGCGCGACGTGATCCGCGTCATCGGCAAGGGCGGCCGCGAGCGCGTCGTGCCGGTGTTGCCGGCAGTCAGACAGGCGGTCGATGCGTATCTGCGGCTCGCGCCGTTCGCGCTCGCGCCCGAAGAACCGCTCTTCCGCGGCGCGCGCGGCGGGCCGCTGTCTCCGCGCATCGTGCAGAAGACGATGGAGCGGCTCAGAAGCGCGCTCGGCTTGGAGCCCACCGCCACGCCGCATGCGCTCCGCCACTCCTTCGCGACGCATCTTCTGGGGCGTGGCGGCGACCTCAGGACCATCCAGGAACTGCTCGGCCACGCCAGCCTCTCGACCACGCAGATCTACACGAAGGTCGACTCGGAACGGCTGCTCGACATCTATCGAAAGGCGCATCCGCGCGCCTAACCCATTGACAGATAACGCTTCACCGCTTGTTGAACCGGCCGAGCTTCACGCGGCGAGCGCTGAGGACTAGCCTTCTAGAATCGACTACGACCCGAGCCCCTGACGGAGGCACACCATGCAGAAGCTCATCACCGGATTGGCCGCGGCGGCGGCGCTCACGCTCTTCGTTTCGGCCGGCCAGGCCGATTGCGGCTTCCATGTCACCAAGCAGGTGACCGCAAGCACCGAGAAGGTCGAGGAAGGCGTGGCGATGAGCACCTATGACGGCAAAGCTGCTCCGACCATCGCCAAGAAGACGGCTGCCACCGAATGCCCGGAGGGCGCGACCGACTGCGTGCCCACGGCGGAATAGGTCTCCACCCGATCGTATTCTGACCAGTCCAGGTTGCCGGAGCGCCGGTCCTTCGGGGCCGGCGTTTCCTTTTTTGGAGCTCAGCGCCGTACTCGTCATCGCCCGCGTTCGGATGTTTCACCCTCGCCGAACGGAAGCGGTAGCTCGTGCCCCGGTTGGAGCGCCCCGAGCCTGTCGAGGGGCGCGCAATCCGGGAGTCTCGCCGACGACCCCGGATTTCGCTCCGCTCATCCGGGCTACGCGCGACGGGCGGCGTTGAGGCGCTGCTGCCATTCGCGGTGGAAAGCGACGTAGCCGGGCGACACTGCCTTCAGATTCTCGCGCTCGCGCCGGTGCAGCTCCGGCAAGGCGTAGAACGGCACGCCCGGGTTGACGTGGTGTTCGGTGTGGAACGGCATGTTCCAGGCGAGGAAGCGGAGCGGATAGCCGGTGAGCGTGGTGCGCGTGTTCTCCCAAAAACTCTCGACCAGCGGCAGGCCCGTGTGCTCGGCTAGCAGATAGGCGCGGAGAAACGGCTGGCCGAGGAGGACCGGGATCACCCAGTAGACAAGCGCGGCGTTGCTGCGGAGGGCGAGCGACAGCGCCGCAATCGCGAGATACGCCGCGAGCATGATGCGCGCCTCACGGACGAGGCGCGGCTCGAGCCGCGGCGGAACGAAGGCGGCGTCCGCCCTCCCCCACGCCTGGCGCAGGATGAGGAGGATCGAGGCCTTCCAGTTCCGCCAGCCGCTCAGATGGATAAGATAGTCCGGCCACGTCTCGACCTCTTTCACCTCGAGCTCCGGGTCGAGGCCGGCGATCTGCGTGTGGCGGTGATGGGCGAAGTGGAAGGCGCGGAACCAGCTCGGCGGCAGGAGGAGCAGGAAGCCGGCAACCGCCGCGACGGAGTCGTTCAGCCAGCGCGAGCGGAAGGCCGTGCGATGCACGGATTCGTGGAGCGGCGCGAAAAGAAAGGCGAGCACGATTCCGTGGAGCACGAGCGCGACCGGCAGGAGCAGGCTCCCGCGGGTCCACGCGATGAGCAGCCCGGTCACGGTCAGAAGCACAACGTGACCCGCCAGATGCATGAGGCCGGCGCGGTCCGAGGGCGCGGCGTTCAGCTCGGCTGCGGCATTCATCGGCATGGCCGAAATATGGACCCGCACGGACTGCGCCGCCATAGCCGCGCGGAAAGGCCCGCCCGCGCCGATATCGAAGCAGGCGCAACGGAAAGCCGCCATCGCCGTTCTATAAGCTGTTTCCGCCTTGCGGACGGGAACCCCGACGGCAACGCATGGGCCCCACGAGAGACGATCAGAGCGCAGAGGATCGGAACGCCCTACCCTCGCAGCCGCCCTTTCCGGCAGGGCGGACCGCGTCGGCGGGACGCGAGTTCTTGCGGGCTGTTGCGGCCGATTTCGCCGAATTTGGCCGGTTGGGAAAGGCGCGGCTCCTTTCCCACGCCCGCCGACGGAGGGTTCAGGCGGCGCAGCCTCACCCGAGGCGAGGCCGCCGAGTCCTCCGAAAACTCCTAGTCGTGTCCGCCACTATCGTGGCGGCCGCGAGCGTCACGCTCGCGGCGGCGATGCTGTGGGCGCTGCAGGATGTCCAACTGCGTGAGGCGCGGCTTGCCGATCCGGAGCCGACAATCCTTCTCCAGGCGGCGGACGGATCGCCGCTCGGCCGGATCGGGCCGCTCCGCATCGCCGACGCGTCCATCGAGGAATACCCGAAACATCTCGTCGACGCGGTCCTGAGCGTCGAGGACCGCCGCTTCTTCAGCCATTCGGGCATCGACCCGCGCGGGATCGTGCGGGCGTTTCGCCGCAATCTCGCTGCCGGCTCCATCGTCGAGGGCGGCAGCACCATCACGCAGCAGCTCGTGAAAATGCAGACGCTCGGCAACGAGCGGACCTACCGGCGCAAGCTGCGCGAGGCGCTCGCCGCCATCTGGCTCGAGCGCCGGCTCAGCAAGGACGAAATACTGGCCCGGTATCTGAACAACGTCTACCTCGGCGCGAACGCGCATGGCATGCCGGCGGCTGCGCGGCTCTACTTCGACAAGCAGCTGTCGGAGCTGACGCTCGCCGAGTCCGCGTTGCTTGCGGGCCTGATCCAGGCGCCGTCGCAATACAGCCCGCTCCGCAACCTGAAAGCGGCACGCCGGCGCGCTGCGACAGTCCTCCGCGTGATGGCGGCAAGCGGCGCGATCGATCGGGAGACTGCGGAGAAGACGATCGGCGAAGAGATCGTCCTGAACAGGCCGCAGACCGCGTCGGAAGCCGAGACCTGGTTCGCCGCCTGGGCCGCCGACGAAGCGGCAAGCCTGGCGGGACCGTTCCGCGGCGCCATGACCGTTCGCACGACGCTCGTCCCGGAGCTGCAGAAGCTTGCCGAGGAGGTCGTGCAGGAGACGCTCGCCGAGCGCGGCCGAGAGCTGGGCATAACGCAGGCAGCGTTTGTGGCCATGCGGCCGGACGGAGCGGTCGTCGCCATGATCGGCGGACGCAACTATCGGGAAAGCCACTTCAACCGCGCAGTGCAGGCGCTGCGGCAGCCGGGCTCAGCCTTTAAGCTGTTCGTCTATCTCGCGGCGCTGCGCAACGGATACGACCTCCGCGACATGGTCGAGGATGCGCCCATCGAAATCGATGGCTGGGAGCCGGAGAACTTCGGCGGCCGATATGCGGGCTGGGTGACGCTGCATGAAGCGTTCGCCCGCTCGATCAACACGGTCGCGGTGCGGTTAGCGCTCGACGTCGGGATCGACGAGGTCATCGCCGCCGCGCGAGACCTCGGCATCGACACGCCGCTCACCGAAACGCCGAGCCTCGCGCTCGGAGCATCGGAGATTACCCTGCTCGATCTCACGAGCGCATACGCGGCCGTGCTTGCCGGCTCGGCCCCGGTCAAGCCGTGGGGCGTCGCCGCGATCGGCACCGGCGAGCGGGCGCAGTTCGGCACAATGCGGCCGCCGGCGAAGCCGCGGAACGCGCTCGGGCCGTACCGGGCGCCGCTCCTCGAGCTGCTGACGGCCGCGGTCGAGCGAGGCACCGCCCGCCAGGCCGCGCTCGGCCGATTTGCGGCGGGCAAGACCGGGACCAGCCAGAACAGCCGCGATGCGTGGTTTATCGGGTTCGACGATACGCTGGTCGCCGGAATCTGGGTCGGCAACGACGACGGAACGCCGATGAACGCGGTGACCGGCGGCAAGCTTCCGGCGCTGATGTGGAAGGAGTTCATGACGCAGGCCGCGCCGCTGTTGTCGGGAGAGCCCGCCGACGAGGCCCCAGGACCGACGGCCGACGCCTCGCTTGGCTGGCTGCTCGAGCCGGCGGAGGGGCCGAGAGCATCGAGCTGCGACTACCAAGTCTGCTCCCGCTTCTACCGGTCGTTCCGCGCGTCGGACTGCACGTATCAGCCCTATGGCGGCGGCCCGCGGAGGTTCTGTACGAGGGGAGGCATCGAGAGCTTCGACGAACTCATGGCAGATACAGAAGCGGATCGGCCTCCCGCCGCTGCCGCCGCGTCTCTCTGCGATCTCGATGCCTGTTCGCAGAAATACAGCTCGTTCCGCACGGCGGACTGCACCTATCAACCCTACGACGGCGGTCCACGCGAGCTGTGCGAGATCGTTCCTGGCGGCGCGACCGCATACGTTCCGGCTCGCACGGACGATGCGGACATCATCACCGGGGCGCTGCCGGAGCGGCCAGCGACGGCGCCCGCTTCATGCAACATCGCCGCGTGCGACGCGAAATACAGCTCGTTCCGCGCCACGGACTGCACGTATCAGCCGTTCGATGGCGGGAATCGGCGCCTCTGCACTGAGTAGCGCCGGCCGACAGCGCTAGATATGGACCGGCTTGAACCAGGCCGCCATCGCCGCCTCGCGGACCGCTTCCGACATGGTCGGGTGGGAGTGGCAGGTGCGCGCCAGATCCTCGGCGGAGCCTGAAAACTCCATGAGCACCGCCGCTTCCTGGATCATCTCGCTCGCGCTCGCTCCGATCATGTGAACGCCGAGCACGCGGTCGGTAGCCTTGTCGGCGAGCACCTTCACGAAACCGTCGGTCTTGTTCATGGCACGGGCGCGGCTGTTGGCGGTGAGCGGGAATTTTCCGACCTTGTAGGCGACGCCCGCCTCCTTCAGCTCCTCCTCGCCGCGGCCGACCACGGCTATCTCCGGCATCGTGTAGACGACGCTCGGGATCGCACTGTAGTTCACGTGGCCGGCTTGGCCGGCCAGAATTTCGGCGACCGCGGTCCCCTCGTCCTCGGCTTTGTGAGCCAGCATCGGCCCGGCGATCGCGTCACCGATGGCGTAGATGCCATCGACGTTCGTCTTGAAATGCGCATCGGTCTTGACGCGGCCGCGCTCGTCCAACGCAACGCCAATTTCGGCGAGGCCAAGCCCATCGGTGAAGGCACCGCGGCCAATCGCGACCAAAACAATGTCGGCCTGGAGCGTCTCGCCGCCGCCCTCGCCTTTCGACGGCGCTACTGCGACCTCGAGCGCGCCTGCTTTCTCCGTCACGCCGGTCACCTTGGATGAGAGCCGGAAGTCAAAACCTTGCTTCTGGAAAATGCGCTGGCTCTGCTTCGCGACCTCGCCGTCCATCCCGGGAAGGATGCGGTCGAGGAACTCTATCACCGTCACCTTCGCGCCGAGGCGCTGCCAGACTGAGCCGATCTCGAGCCCGATCACGCCGGCGCCGACCACGAGCAAACGCTGCGGCACGCTCTCTAGCTCGAGCGCGCCGGTCGACGTGACGACGCGCTTTTCGTCAATCGTCACGCCCGGGAGCGACGTCGATTCCGAGCCGGTCGCGACAACGATCGCCTTTGTCTCGACCGCCTGCTTGCTTCCGTCCTCGCCGCGCACCTCGATCCTGCCGGGCGCGAGGATTCGGGCGGCCCCGCGAAATGCGTCAATCTTGTTCTTCTTGAACAGGAAGGCGACGCCGTCGGTGTTCGCCTTAACCGTCGCGTCCTTATGGGCAAGCATTGCCTTGAGGTCGAGCTCCGGCTTCACCTTGATGCCGAATTTCTCAAAACCGTGCGCCGCCTCGTGGAATAGCTCCGAGGTGTGGAGAAGCGCCTTCGACGGGATGCAGCCGACATTGAGGCACGTGCCGCCATGGGTGGCGCGCTTCTCGATCGCCGCCACCTTCAGTCCAAGCTGCGCGGCGCGAATTGCGCAGACATAGCCGCCCGGCCCCGTGCCGATGATCGCTACATCGAATTGAGGCACGCCGCGGCTTCCGCGTCACGCGAGGAGCGCGATGACCATCAGCACGATACCGACGACCGAGACTGCCCAGGCCGCGGTCCTGAGGCCCTGAATTCCGAACGCGTAGAACGGGACATAGGCGAGGCGCGCCCAGAACCAGACATGCGCGCCGATGGCGCCAAGCCCGCCTGTCTTTCCGCTCACGGCAAGCGCCAAGGCCACCGCGGCAAAGGCCGGAAACGTCTCGAGCAGGTTCTGGAAGGCGCGCGTCAGGCGGCCGGCCATCTTGCCCTTGATCTCGAGTCCCTCGTCGCGCGACGTGAGCGAGTATGGAAGGCCGAATTCCGCCACAGCGGCCAGCGTGTGGAGCACGAGCTGGACGAGCAGCAGCACCACGGTCCATCCGAGAAGCACTATCTCTGTCGGCATTTCCGCTACGGGTTCCATGTGTTCCCCCTCCACTCAGCTCTGCCCAAGGATACTTGCGCGCCAGCCGGGCAGCGGCCGACGCCTAAGCATCAGCCTCAAGGCCGCGGCAGCAGCACCTCGCCTCCCTTGCCGCCTCCCCAGAGGCCGGCCAAGCGGCCATCGTCGGTCACGGCGTAGACGACGGGCGTCGCATCCCCCCACTCCACGGTCAACAGATTGCCATCAAGGCTGCCGGAGCCTTCATAGGCCTGGCTGCCGACATTCCAGAACAAATGAAATCCGGCTTGCGCCCGCTTGATGGTAACGGCGCCGGAATAGCTGCTGCCGTCCGGGTTGCGGCCCTCGACGCGATAGTTTCCTGCTACGTCACGCGCCGCCCCGAACGCGGCAAGCGCAAAGGGCTCGAGCGTCTCCGTCGCCGTGCCGTCGGCCCATTCGCCGTCGAGCACCCCATCCGCCCGAGGCGAGTAGATGACGGGCGCGTTCGAGCCCCAATCGACGATAAGCAGCCGCCCGCCGAGACGGCCGACGCCCTGAAAGACGTCGCTTCCGATCCACCAGGTAAGCCGGTAGACGCCCCCGGTAATCACAATCGACGTCATGCCCTGATAGGTGCTGCCGTCCGGGTTCCGGCCGGTCGCTCGGTAAACGCCTGCAACAGGCAGGAATCCGGCGGCGCGTGCCGCGACCTCGACCTTCTCCCCGCCCCCATGCGCGATCGGTTTCGGCGGGGCATCGACCTTCGCCGTAAGAGCAGGAGGCGGGGCGCCGGATTGATTGAAGACGAAGTCTCCGAAGAACGTGGACGAAACCCACGGCATCTGCTCACCGCCGGTTTCCGTGTAGGTGCCCTTCAGCGTCTCCTTGAAGGCCTGCTCCAGGCTGATGCCCGGAATGTGGATGGCCTGTACGAAATGCGCGGTGAACGGGCTGTTCCGCCCGTCGCCGTCGAGCGCCACCGCGCCGGGCGAGGTGGAAAACGAGATGAAGAGGCCGGGGCCTCCATCGACGCGCGCGAGCCCGCGCGTCCCGCCCCTCCCCTCAGACTTCAGCGGATTGTTGCGGCAAGCGTCGATGACCACGATGTTGAGGCTATTCCCGGTCGCGCCGATCTCCTCGATCACCTGCCCGATGTTGACGGCTTTGTATTTGACGTCGCGTTCGTGCGTAAGCTCGTCACCGATCGGCAGCGCGTAGTTCTGGTCTTCCACCTGCACGCCGTGGCCGGAGAAATAGAAAAGCCCGACGCCGCCCCTGGAGCGGAGCGCATCCGCAAACGCGCCGACCGCTTCGTCCATGGCGCGCTGGTCGGCGTCCGTGATGAGCGTCACCTCGAAGCCGACCTCGCGCAGCGCCGCGGCCGTGTCACTGGCGTCGTTCACGGCGTTGGCAAGCGTGCCGTAGGTGTAGGCGCCGTTGCCAATCACGAGGGCCGTGCGCGGCTCGGCGGCAGTTGCAGCGCCAGTTAGAAGCGGCGCGAACTGCACAAGCAGCGCGACTACCGCGACCCACAGAATACGGATAGCGGGCGAACGCAGCGTGCGACTCATTCTGCGGCGGACCGGCGGAGCCGATAGTGGTCGGCCATTTCTTCGACCTTCTGCGTCTCGATCAAAATGCGCGTCGCGTCGGGACAGAAGTCGATCTCGTTTCCGAGGTCGTCCAGATTCCATCCGAACGTATGGCCATGCTCGCCAACCGAAACCGTGTGGAAATACGCCGCATTCTTCAGGCGCTCGAAAACCGGTCCAGCCGAGATCAGGCGAGAGAGGTCGTATTCACCGGAAAGGCCGTCATCGAAGGTAACGCGCAGAACCGGATGGCGCACGACGCCGACACTCTTGATGCGATAGTTCATTCCTCGATCATGCCTCCCGGATAGCGATTCTTGCGAATCTCATCCCAGACATAGGCTACGTGTTCGCGCCGCCCCGTGAGCCACTCCTGAACCGCGCTGAGCTTCGGCCGTGGAAGTGAGCCTTCAAGAACATCGCCGGTCAAGATCGAGATCATAGCCTCATACTCGGCAAATTTCGCGTGCAGATGCGGCGGCAGGTGGTCCTTGGGATAGATGATAATCCGAACTCCGGAGACAATGGCAATAGTCGGAATTGTCAGTGAGTCAGCCTCTTTCAAGAGGACTCTTCCGAAGTGGGTCCAGGGTTCCGAGCAAGCTTCCCTCCTTCGGCACAAGCAGTCTAGATCATTCTCGAGCTTTAGCTCGATGGCCGAGTGTCAATGATAGTGTCTCATCCGCTTCCCAATCAATAAGCCGAACGGCGTGCAGAAAGTAGTCAAACTCATAAATCCCGTTTTCGCGTTGCGCTGGTTCGATCCGGTATTCGAAGGACAAGACCCGATCGTTAGCACGGTTTTCAAACCAAATCGTCTTCTCGTCGCCCCCTTTGACGTCAAAGCGCTGATCAGCCGCGAAATGAAGCGCCGTCGGCAACATCAACAACTCACTCCAAGAGAACTCACCAACGACGAACTTAAGCTCGCCGCAAACTACCTCCTTCAATTCCATGAGTATCAGCCGGCCCCCACCCCACCCCATTGCGTACGGACTGACCGTAAGCTTCAGGCCGTAGAGGTACGGGGGCGTGCCTTGAAAATAGAACTCACCGTCATTGATACAGGTGATCCACGAACTGAAGGGAACCGGCCCCCTCCCGCCGGCGTCGTCGTCATGCCCAGATACTTTCTGCAGATCGGCGGGCGCGGTCGACCCGAGCGAAAGCCCTCCGCTGACACCATCGTGGAACAGGCCAAGAAGATCGATCGTTTGTGACACGTCCGCCAACCCCGCCTTGCGGCGGATCACAGATCCAGCAACAACCGCTGCGGGTCTTCGATCGCCTCCTTGACCCGCACCAGGAATGTCACGGCCTCACGCCCGTCCACGATGCGGTGGTCGTAGGAAAGCGCCAGGTACATGACCGGCCTGGCCACGATTTCGCCGCCGCGCACGACGGGCGTGTCCACAATGCGGTGCATGCCCAGAATGCCGGATTGCGGCGCGTTCAGGATCGGGGTGGAGAGCAGCGAGCCGTAGACGCCGCCGTTCGAGATCGTGAACGTGCCGCCCTGCATCTCCTCGATCTTAAGCTGCCCGTCGCGGGCGCGGCGGCCGAAATCGTTGACCTGCTTTTCGATCTCGGCGAACGACAGGTTCTCCGCGTCGCGCACGACCGGCACGACCAGCCCCTTCTCGGTGCCGACCGCAACGCCGACATGGTAGTAGTTCTTGTAGACGATCTCGTCGCCGTCGATCTCGGCGTTGACGGCGGGGATTTCCTTCAGCGCGTGCACGCAGGCTTTGACAAAAAAGCCCATGAAGCCGAGCCGCACGCCGTGCTTTTTCTCGAAGACATCGCGATAGGTTTTCCTGAGTTCCATCACCGCGCTCATGTCCACGTCGTTGAACGTGGTGAGCATGGCGGCGGACTCCTGCGCCTGCTTCAGCCGCCGCGCGATGGTCTGGCGGAGGCGCGTCATCTTCACCCGCTCCTCGCGCGCCTCGTCGGAAGGAGCGGCTGGCGCGCGGGCGGCGGGCGGCGCTTCGGTTCGGGGCTGCGGAGGGCGCGACAGCGCCTCGAGCACGTCGCCCTTCAGGACCTGGCCACGTTTACCGCTGCCCTCCACCTCGGCGGCTGAAATCCCCCTCTCGCGCATCAGCTTGGCGGCCGACGGCGCTGGCGGCATCTCGGCGGCCGGAGGAACGGGCTTCGCCGCTGCTTTCGGCTGAACCGGACGCTCTTGCGGGATCTCCGGTCCGGCCTTGATCGGCGCGGCCTTCCCCGCCTCGCCTTCGGCGAGCGTGGCCAGAAGCGCGCCGACCTCGACCGTCTCGCCGTCCTTCACCGCGATCTTTTCGAGCTTGCCCGAGGCTGGGGCGGGAACCTCGATCGTCACCTTGTCGGTCTCAAGCTCCACCAGCGGCTCGTCGCGCACGATCGCGTCGCCCTCGTGCTTGAACCACTGGCCGACCGTGGCCTCCGTTACCGACTCGCCGAGTGTCGGAACCTTGATCTCCAGCGCCATCTCAATTTCCAGTCGCTTGCCGCAGCATCGCCGGAGGCTGCTCAGCCGCCGAGCGCTTCGTCAAGCAGGTGATCGCGCTGCGAGACGTGTTTCGACAGGAGACCGGTGGCGGGCGATGCCGCGGCGGCGCGCCCGGCATAGCGCACCGATTTCTGTCCCCGCTTCAGGCCGTCGAGCACAGCGCAGATGCGCGGCTCAACGAAGGTCCAGGCGCCCATGTTCTGCGGCTCCTCCTGGCACCAGACGATCTCCGCCTCGGGGAAGCGGGAAAGGAGGTCGCCGGTCGCCTTCAGCGGGAACGGATAAAGCTGTTCGACGCGCAGGAGATAGATGTCGTCGATGCCGCGCGCCTCGCGTTCCTCATAGAGGTCGAAATAGACCTTGCCTGAGCAAATGACGACGCGGCGGACGCGCTCGTCGGGTACCAGCTTGATCGCCTGGCCCCGCATCATCTCGGCGTCGTCGTAGAGCAGACGATGGAAGGTCGACTCCTCCGCCAGCTCGTCCAGCCGCGACACGGCGCGCTTGTGCCGGAGCAGCGACTTCGGCGTCATCAGGATGAGCGGCTTGCGGAAATTGCGGTGCATCTGGCGCCGCAGGATGTGAAAGTAGTTTGCCGGCGTCGTGCAGTTCGCGACCTGCATGTTGTCCTCGGCGCAGAGCTGCAGATAGCGCTCGAGCCGCGCCGAGGAGTGCTCCGGCCCCTGCCCTTCGTAGCCGTGCGGCAACAGCATCACCAGGCCCGACATTCTCAGCCACTTCCGCTCGCCGGACGAGACGAACTGGTCCACCACCACCTGCGCCCCGTTGGCGAAGTCGCCGAACTGCGCCTCCCAGAGCGTCAGCGCCTTCGGCTCGGCGAGCGAGTAGCCGTATTCGAAGCCGAGGACGGCGAGCTCCGAGAGCATTGAATTGATGACCTCGAACGCCGCTTGCTCGCCGCCGAGATTGTTGAACGGCGTGTAGCGCTCCTCGGTCTCCTGGTCGAACAGCACCGAATGGCGCTGGGAGAAGGTGCCGCGCTCGACGTCCTGCCCCGACAGGCGCACCTTGTAGCCTTCCTTGAGCAGCGTGGCGAAGGCGAGCGCCTCCCCCATCGCCCAGTCGACCGCTTCGCCGGTTTCGATCATCTTGCGGCGGTTGTCGAGGAAGCGCTTGGCGGTGCGATGAATTTTGAAGCCGTCGGGCACGCGCGCCAGGCTTTCACCGAGCTTTCTGAGCGTCTCGGCGGCGACGCCCGTGCGGCCGACGCGGCGCTCGTCGCTCGCCTGCGGCGTCGTCAACCCGGACCAGGCGCCGTCGAGCCAGTCGGCCTTGTTCGGACGGTAGGCCTCGCCGACCTCGAACTCCTGCTCCAGGTGGTCGCGCCACCGGCGTCTTGAGATTTCCACCTCTTCGGCGGCGACGATGCCCTCGCCGACCAGCTTCTCGGCGTAGATCTCCAGCGTCGTCGGGTGGTTGGCGATCGCCTTGTACATGATCGGCTGGGTGAAGCCCGGCTCGTCGCCTTCGTTGTGGCCGAAGCGGCGGTAGCAGAACATGTCGATGACGACAGGCTTGTGAAACATCTGGCGGAACTCGGTCGCCACCTTGGCCGCGAAGACAACGGCCTCCGGATCGTCGCCGTTGGCGTGGAAAATCGGCGCCTCGACCATCTTCGCCACGTCGGAGGGATAGGGCGAACTGCGCGCGTAGCGCGGATTGGTGGTGAAGCCGATCTGGTTGTTGACGATGACGTGCAGCGAACCGCCGGTGCGGTGGCCGCGCAGGCCCGACAGGCCGAGACACTCCGCCACCACGCCCTGCCCGGCGAACGCCGCGTCGCCGTGCATCAGCAGCGGCATGACCCGGCTTCGCTCCTTGTCGCCGAGCTGGTCCTGCTTGGCGCGCACCTTGCCGAGCACGACGGGGTCGACGATCTCGAGATGCGAAGGGTTCGCGGTGAGCGAGAGGTGGACGTTGTTGCCGTCGAAGGCGCGGTCGGAGGAGGCGCCCAGGTGGTACTTGACGTCGCCAGAGCCCTCCACGTCGTCGGGCTTGAACGAGCCACCCTTGAACTCGTTGAAGATGGCGCGGTGCGGCTTTGCCATCACCTGGCTGAGCACGTTCAAGCGGCCGCGGTGCGCCATGCCGAGCACGATTTCTTTGCAGCCAAGTGCGCCGCCGCGCTTGATGATCTGTTCCAGCGCCGGGATCATGCTCTCACCGCCGTCGAGGCCGAAGCGCTTGGTGCCGGTGTACTTCACGTCGGCGAATTTCTCGAAGGTCTCCGCCTCGATCAGCTTGTTGAGGATCGCCCGCTTGCCCTCCTCGGTGAAGGCGATGTCCTTGTCGCGGCCCTCGATGCGCTCCTGGATCCACGACTTCTGCACCGGCGCGGTGATGTGCATGAACTCGACGCCGATGTGGCGGCAGTAGGTGCGTTTCAGAATCCTGAGGATCTCGCGGATGCTGGCAGTCTCCAGCCCCAGCACCTTGTCGATGAAGATCGGCCGGTCGAGATCAGCGTCGGTGAAGCCGTAGAAATCGGGGCGCAGCTCCCGATGCTTCTTGCGCTCGGCGATGCCCAACGGGTCCAGATTGGCCGCCAAGTGGCCCATGGCGCGATAGGCGCGGATCAGCATGAGCGCGCGGATGCTGTCCTGGGTGGCGCGCAGGGAGGCGA
>JBOHKB010000177.1:0-5227 GCA_050728815.1 Propylenella sp. | reverse complement strand
CCCTGATCCGGGGCAGATTGGCTCAGGCAAAGACGGTGAAGCCGCGTCCAGGTCGCAATTGCCTCGTCGTCGCGGCCAACAAGATACGCAGCGGTCGCCAGTCGCTCCAAGTCTTCGGCATTGAGCGGTGATTGATGATCGGCCGCGGTAAGCTCTGCGAAGGCCAGGGCCCATTGTCGATTGTCAAATGCGGCTCGGCCCCGATCTATCCTGCCGGTTGACGCCATGCCGTACCCTAACACAGACCGACCCATCGCCAAGGACGTCCCCGCGGAGCTTGCCTCTCCTGTTGACCTCGTGACTCACGGGCTTAAGGTTGAACGGCATCAGGGGAGACAGGATGAAGGGATTTTGCGTCTATGCAGCTGGCCGGATCTGGCCGAACACGTTCGCCTACGAACGTAGCAACGCACTCTACCGCGCGTTCCACTTACTCCCGCCGGACGTGTTGGTCGCCGACGATTTCAGGGTACTGCCAGCGGAAGCGCAATAAAGCACGTGGGGAGAAGCGGATCGCCTCGACCGAGACGACTCCACCCGCCTGCTAGGCGGTCGCGCGCATGCGCGTCCTGGCGAGGCGGAGCAGCCAAGCCGCGGCAATGATTCCGACAAATACGAAGCCTAGAATTTTTGGCGCTCCCACCCGCGTCACGATCATGTCGACAGCGAAGAACAGGAAAAACAGCACCCGCACGGCGACATGGAAAAGGGCGCCGGCGCGGCTCTCGCGGGCGAACCACAGCAACGCCGTATCGATCATCCACACGAGTAGTACCAAGGTATTGGGGATGAATATTTCCGGGCCCTGGCCGCGGTAGGCGTCGGCGATCGACCCGTAGTAATAGAAGAATCCCCAATACGCGTGCACGACGAAGACGAGGAGCCCGGCCGTCCACAGCAGATAGGAGAGATTCGCGATCCGCTGGCTCTCATTTCGGAAAGGGTAGAGCACCATCGACGCCAGCACGAGCAGCACGACCGCCCACATCGTGTCGCGGGAGCGGCCGACTTCGAGATCGCCACCGAGCTCCGGCGCGATCAGAGCCCAGGCAAGGAGCAAGCCGGCCGGAACGAACACCGCCGTGAATTGGGCAAGCGTGATGTTGTGCGGGGACTCCGTCGTCATCTGTCCGGCCTCACCTGGTCAGAGCGTCTTCACATATTCGATGAGCGCACGGAGGTCGGGCTCGGAGCGGGCCGGATCGTCGTACGCCCAGGGATAGTCGTGGCCGGTATTGGCGTTGCCGACTGTTTCCGTATCGTACTCGAAGTAGTGTCTGGCGTCCGCCTTCGCGGGCGAGACGAAGCCGACCCGCGAGAGATCGTAGAGGTTGCGGCCGCGGTAGAAGACGTCGCGCCGCGGCTCGAGGTTGATCAGCTCGGCGAGCGTCAGCACGCTCGCATTGTGGATATAGGGAGCGCGCAGGAAGGCGCCGTCGAGCGGGCCGGCGACATAGCCGCGGGCCTCCTCATTCTCCTCTTCGCCCGGCAGCGGATAGATCAGCGTACGGTCGAAGTTGAACGGGTGCCTCTTGTGGGGGGCAGTCGCGAGGTACGGCGCTCCCTGGCGATGTTGATCGAAATGGGCGTGCACAAGCCCCGCCAGCTCGCCGTAATAGCGGAACGTCACCCGCTCGGGATCGGTGCCGATCTCGGCGAGGGGAATGACAGTGTTCGTGCGCGGCCCCACCTCCCAACTGCCGTCGGCGGTGCGGTCGCCGTGGCAGTCGAAGCAATGGGCGCGGTACACGCTGCGTCCCTGTGAGAGCGTAGCGGCGTCGGCGAGCTGGGCGTCGGGAAAAACGTCTGTAAAGCGGGGCGCACGCAGCGTCGTCGTGTAGGCGCTCGCCTGGCGGATGTTGTGGGAGATTTCCGGCTTGGCGAGATTGATGGAGGTGGCGCCCTGCGCGAGCGCGGCGAAGGCGCTCCGCGCATCGATGTCCGATATCGAGCCGTCGAACTGCGCGCGCGGCCGCCAGTCTTCGGAGAAGACCGTCGCCATCTTGCTGAACACCTTCATGTCGGTCCCTGGCCGATGGACGAGGGTCCGGATGAGCACGCGGAACGGCTGGGTGCGGGTCGGCCCGGTCGGCGTGACGGCTTCGTCGCGCGACCGGCCGTGGCCGAACGGCTCGCCGTAACGCTGCGCGGCATCCTCGATGCGCTGGCGGAACTGCGACAGCCAGAGCCGGATCATCAACCGATCCTGCAGGCGTACGGCGTTGCCGGTCTCGCTCTCATAGGTTTCGATGAGCCGGCCGGCCGTCAGCAGGTAGGGCGGCGGATTCTCTCGCTCGGGCATGGCGCCATCGGCGGGCGGTTCACGCTCGGCGATGGCCGCCTGCAGGGCGTCGACGTAGGCGAAGATGTTGAGCGAAACGCTGCCCGGTCCGCTGATGACGCGCGGCTGCTCGCTTGCGGCAGTCTGAATGCCGGTCGTATGGCAAAGCGCGCAGGCGAAGCCGACGAAAGGCACCGGCGACGGCGCTCCGGTCTGCGGACGGAAGTTGTGAACGGTGAAGCCGATGGGGAGCCCGTTCGGATCGCCCTCTTCACGCAGGAAGCCGAATTGCTCGATCCAGTCGCCGGCTTCCGCTCCGCCCGGCTGGAAGTGCTGCGGCGCAAGCGCCGGCAGCGCAACCGCGACCGGAAGCGGCATCACTTCGGTGCCGATGCTGCCGCTCCAGAACGCGTCCGCGGGATCGCGCAAGCGCGACGTCGCCCATCCTGCTTCGAGATAGACCAGCGCACCAACGGCGACCAGGAGGACGGCTACCACGACGTTAGCCAGGATCAGGCCCAGCCGGCCAAGCCGCTGCCGAGACATAAGCATTGTTGCCCCCGCGATCGTCGACACAGTCAGCGGCGGCCGGATATTTCCTTAGCCAGCGCGGTGTGTCGAAGCAGCGCCACCCTCTAACGCTCATACTAGGCGAGAGGTTCATTCGAGTCACTATTTCGAGCGAGGCGGGAAGAGCTTCGCGTGTGCGAGGCATTCGGTCCTCGGCAATTGCAACGATGCGCTTTTGCACGTCGTCGACGTGATCGAATTGATGCGACGCCCGCCGCACTAATCAAACCGAACGGGTGTCGGCGGACGCGTCCGACCGCGACGAAGGCCGGGAGAAACATTCGATCGCCAGACATGACGATGCCGCAGGGCGGAGCGCGCCGCTCGCGCAGACCGCATCACCGTGCGGCAGCGCGCTGGAGGCTCCTCCGCCGTTAAGCATTGTGGCCGCATTGCGGGCGTTAACTTCTGAATTTCCTTCCTTTTTTCATGTTTCGGGCTTGCCGGGACCAAACTGCCCACCAATCTCGCGGCCGACGGAACTTGCCGCCTGAAATCGCGTTCCACGGCGGGTTCGTGAGGCCACTCAGGAGATTCTGTATGCGTGTCGGTCTTCTCATCGGAACTGTTTCAGCCGGGCTGCTGTCCGCGCCGGCGCTAGCCGCCGACCTCGGGCAGGTCGAGCCGCTTCCCACGCCGCAATACACAGAAGCCGCGCCGGCGAACGACTGGACCGGATTCTATCTGGGTGTCCTCGGCGGCTACGGATGGGGCACGGCCGAGACCAACGCGGTCGGCGACGTCGATGCCAACGGGTTCGACATCGGCGGCTATGCCGGCGGCAACTGGCAATGGGGCCAGTTCGTGGTCGGCGTGGAGGCCGACCTGCTCTACCCGTTCCGCGACGGGTCGGCGGGCGGCCTGACCGTCGAGCAGGGGCTCAACGGTTCGCTCCGCGGACGCGCCGGCATCGCGCTAGACCGCTTCCTCGCCTATGCGACGGCGGGCGGGGCGGCGACCCAACTCGAGCTGAGCAATGCGGCGGGAAGCGACGACGCGGTGCTTTGGGGCTGGACCGCGGGTGCCGGCCTCGAGGGCATGGTGCGCGACAACATCACCGCGCGCATCGAGTATCGCTACACGGATTACGGCGACGAGACGTTCACGCCGGGCGGCGTGCCGGTGACGAGCGACTTCTCCGATCACACGATCCGCGGCGGCGTCGGCTTCAAGTTCTGATTCGCCTGGACTTGGTTGCACAACAGGCGAAGCCCGGGCGGCACCCCCACCGCCCGGGCTATTTCCGCAGCACCGTTACCTATCGGTGCGTGGATGAGCGGGTCGAGGGCGAGCACACGAAATCCACGTCTCTGCCAACGCCGGCGAAGCCTTCATCGCCGGCGTGCGCTGCGTTTTGCGTGTGGTAGTTAGGTTGCCTGCCCGTTCGGGTCGGCGCTTATGGGGGGAGGTTCATGCGCGCAGACGAAGGCGCTTCGACAGGGGCTGCCGCCGGGCGTATCGCTGACGCGGCCGCCGAACGCGCCGGGAGCGAGCGGTGGACTTACCTCGCCATCGCAGCTGTCGGCGCGGCCTTCTGGGCTTTGCCCGTCGCGCTTTCATCCAGCATTCAGCTCGACGACGCGGAGCTCGTGACGATCGTCCAGGGCTGGCGGCTGAGCTACGACACCTCCCAGCCGCCGCTCTACGGCTGGATCCATCAGGCCGTCTCGTCCGTGCTCGGAGTCTCGATGGCGTCGACGCAGTTCGTGCGACTGGCGCTCCTCGTGCTGCTCTTCGCAGCCGTCTATCGGCTTGGCCGCCGCATCACTGTTCACGCCGCGTCGCAATACGTGCTCCTCGCCGGATACGTTTTCTTTCCCATCATCTCCTGGGAGGGAACCCACTATCAGACACATACGGTGCTCTTGAACCTGATGACGGTGGCGCTGTTTCTGATCGTGGTCGAGATCAGGAAGGCACCCGACACCGGAAAGTTCCTACTGCTCGGCGCCATCTGCGGGCTCGGGCTTCTGTCGAAATACACGTTCGTCGCCATCCTTGGATCGGTGTTTGTCGCGACGCTCTCCGTGCGCGAATACCGGGCGGCGCTGCTTCGCCCGGCGGCAGCCCTTTCGTTCCTCGTCATGCTCATGATCGCTGTCCCGCCGACACTCGCGACGGTGTGGGGGCTCGGAGAGGTGTCGGATTTTCCGAACGTCACCCAGGAGGTGACGAACCCGAACGTCGATTTCGCGTCGCGCTCGCTTACGGGAGCCGTCAAGCTCGCCGAGCAATACGCCACGCAGTCGCTGCTCTTTGTGGCGATGGTGGCGCTCGTCTGGGGGAGTGCGGCGCGCCGCATCGATTTCCGGAAGGCCGGGAGAAATCCCGATTTTCGCTTCTTCGCGGTTCAGGCCGTAACAGCTTTTCTGATCG
>JBOHKB010000176.1:0-7371 GCA_050728815.1 Propylenella sp. | reverse complement strand
GGGCATAACGCTCCATGAAGCGCTCACCTTCCGAATTGACGAGATAGCCGCCCTCGCCGCGCGCGCCTTCGGTGACGAGGCATCCCGCGCCGTAAATGCCGGTCGGATGGAACTGGACGAACTCCATGTCCTGCAGCGGCAGGCCTGCACGCAGCGCCATGGCGCTGCCATCGCCGGTTTGGGTGTGGGCGCCGGTGCATGAATAATAGATGCGCCCGTAGCCGCCGGTCGCCAGAATCACCGTCTGCGCGCGAAAGCGATGCAGCGTGCCGTCGTCCAGCTTCAACGCGATCACGCCACGGCAGGCGCCCTCCTGATCCATGATCAGGTCGATGGCGAAGAACTCGATGAAGAACTCGGCCGAATGCCGCAGCGACTGTCCGTACAGCGTGTGTAGCATGGCGTGACCGGTGCGGTCAGCCGCCGCGCAGGTGCGTTGCGCGGTGCCCTTGCCGAAATGCGTGGTCATGCCGCCGAACGGGCGCTGGTAAATTTTTCCGTCGTCTTCGCGGCGCGAGAACGGTAGGCCCCAGTGTTCGAGCTCGTAGACTGCGGCCGGCGCTTCGCGGCAGAGATATTCGATGGCGTCCTGGTCGCCGAGCCAATCCGACCCCTTGACGGTGTCATACATGTGCCAGCGCCAGTCGTCCTCGCCCATGTTGCCGAGCGCGGCGGCGATGCCGCCCTGGGCGGCGACCGTGTGCGAGCGGGTCGGAAACACCTTGGTGATGCAGGCGGTTTTCAGCCCCGCCTGGCTTGCGCCGACGACGGCGCGCAGACCCGAGCCACCGGCGCCAACCACGACGACGTCGTAGAGATGCTCGGTGACCGAATAGGCGCGGCCGTTGACCGAAGGGGAGCCACCATTACCGCCGCCGTTCTTCGGCATCACGCGCCCCCGAGTGCGAGCTTCATGACGGCAAAGAGGGCAACGAGTCCGACGCCCCACGAGAAGAGCCAGTTCAGCGTCAGCAGAGTCGCTTTCGCCAGCTCGCCGTAAATGTAGTCCTCGATGATGACCTGCATCCCGATCCGCATGTGCACGACAGTAGCGAGGATGCCTGCGATCAGGATGATTGCAACGAGCGGCGAAGAAAGCGTCGCGACCACCGTCTCATAGGGCTCGCCGTTCAGCGATACGACGATGACGATGAACGCGAGCATGAGAAAGACCAGCGCGATTGAGGTCAGCCGCTGCACGATGAACTCGCCCGTGCCCTTCTTGGCGGAGCCGAGGCCGCGGACTTGGCCGAGCGGGGTGCGCATCATGGCGCGACCCTTGGCAAACGCGCGCTACCGCACCGCATAGCCGATGATCCACACGATGAGGGTGAGCGCCACCGAGCCGACGATCGTCGCCCAGGCGAGGCGGTTTGCGGTTTCCGGCTCGAGTCCCACACCCGTGTCCCAGATCAGATGCCGGATGCCGCCGAGCAAGTGGTGGATGAGCGCCCAGGTGAAACCGAAGAGGATGAGCCGCCCAAAAAACGAGCCGAAGAAGGCGTCGGCGGTTGCGAATGCATCCGGTCCGCTCGCCGCCGCGACCAGCCACCAGGCGAGGAACAGCATGCCGAAATAGAGCGCGGCGCCGGTGATGCGGTGCACGATGGACATCACCATCGTGATCAGCGGCCGGAAGATCGTGAGGTGCGGGGAAAGCGGGCGAGAAGCCGCCCCAGGCCCCGCCTTCAGGTGAGTCTCAGCCATCGCGGCGGGAGACATACCGCAGTGCGGGATAGGAGGCAAAGGGGACGGCGCAAGCGCGCCCGCGAAGTATTTCACGGGGCGGTTCGCGATGCTATCTTTGCAGGATGACCCAGCTTTTGGAAGAAGCGCTTCAGACGGTGCGGCGGCTCCCGGCGGTACGTCAGGACGAAATCGCGCGGGCCATGCTTTCGCTCGCGGCGGCCGAGGGGCCAGCGGAAGAGGTCGACCCCGCGCATTTGGCCGATGTTTTGGAGGGACTGGCCCAGGCGCGTCGGCGCCAGTTTGCCAGCGAGGCGGAGGTCGAAGCTGCGTTTCGCCGCTTTGAAGGATGAGGCTTCGGTTCACGCCGCGAGCCATCGAAGATCTCGCCGCAATTTCCGACTACCTGAAGGGGCGCAGTCCCTCAGCCGCCCTTAATGTCCGCGCCGCCATTTATGCGAGTCTGGAGCTGCTACTCCTCTTCCCTTCCATCGGACGGCGCCAGAAGACGGAAGGCGTGCGCAAGCTGGTCACGTCGCGGTTTGGCTACCTCGTCTACTACTCGATCGATACCGCGCACGACGAAATCATAATCCTTGCTGTGAGGCATCCGGCTCGCGAACGTGAGCACGAAGACGATTGAGCCGTTCAGAGCGGACGTCTTCATTTCTCCGGCATGGTTACAAGCCGAGCGCTCACAGCGAGAAAATGAGGATGCCAGTTCGGAGTCCTAAGAGGACGGTGCACGCCGACATGCTCTCCCGCCTCCAGCTCAGCCGCGCGCGGCTCGCGCGGCAGCTGCTGCTGGAGCGTGCGCCACTCTCCGCGGCGAAGGCGCTGGAGCATCTTGTCGGGATGCAGGCGCAGTCGCCTATGCCGCCCTATTTCGGTCTGTGGACGCGGCTCAAGGATTTCCGGGCAGAGGACCTCGCAGGCCTGATCGAACGCCGCAAGGCGGTGCGCATCTCGCTGATGCGCTCGACCCTCCATCTCGTCACGGCGCGCGACTGCGTGGCGCTCCGCCCCGTCTTGGAGTCGGTGCAGGAGCGCAGCTTCTTCGTCGGGAGCCGCCACGGCCGGAACGTCGCCGGGGTCGATCTTGACAGGCTGCTCACGATCGGCCGCGCCTTCATCGAGGAGAAGCCGCGCACGTTCCGCGAGCTTGGGGCGCGGCTGAAGAAGGAATGGCCGGACCGCGACCCGCAGTCGCTTGCCTACGCGGTACGGAACCTCGTGCCGCTGGTGCAGGTGCCGCCGCGCGGCGTGTGGGGCAAGACCGGGGCGCCGAAGCATACGACGGCCGAGTCCTGGCTCGGGCGGCCGATCGACGGTCCGGCCGCTCCGGACCGGATGCTCCGGCGCTACCTCGCGGCGTTCGGCCCGGCGAGCGTGCAGGACATGCAAACCTGGTCTGGCCTGACGCAGCTTGCGACGACGGTGGACCGGCTGCGCCCTCGGCTGAGACGCTTCCGAGACGAGGCCGGACGCGAGCTCTTCGACCTGCCCAACGCTCCTCGGCCCGACGAAGACACGCCCGCGCCCGCGCGCTTCTTGACCGAATACGACAACGCGCTCCTGTCGCACGCCGATCGTACGCACATCGTCAGCGATAGCGATCGCAAACGGCTCTTCTCCGGCGGGGGAGTTCTGCCCTCCACCATCCTGGTGAACGGCTTCGTGCACGGTACGTGGAAGATTACGCGAAACCGCCACTCCGCCACGCTCGTCATCGCGCCCTATCGGCGGCTGACGAAAGCGACGAAAGCGGATTTGGCGGAAGAAGGGGCACGCCTCCTTGCCTTCGCCGCGCCGGACGCCGAATCGCCCGACGTCAGGTTTCTTCCGCCGGACTGAGCTACTTTTCCACGACGCCGCAGGCGATGCGATCGCCGGCCTCACCCGACGGCTGGCTCTCGTAGTCGTCGGCGCCGGCGTGGACGATCAGAGCGGTCCCGTCATCGTCGAAAAGCGTCTCCGGCGCGCCCTCTTCCAGCGTCACCCCTGGATTCAGCACCTCGACGGTGAGGCTGCCCGATTCCGGCACGTGGATGTTCGGCATGTCGCCTGCGTGCGGCCCGCCGACCGCCTTGAAGCCGTGCTCGGCGGCGGTCGGATTGTAGTGGCCTCCGGCGGATTCGAACGGCGGCTCGCACGCGCCGGTTTCGTGAAAGTGGAAGCCGTGCTCGCCGGGCGGCAGTCCCTTCAGCTCCGCCCTGACCAGCACGCCGGTCGGCGTCCCGGTCAAGGTGACGCTGCCGTGATCGGCGCCATCGGCGCCCTTGAGGGCGATCGTGGCCGCCATTTCGTCCTGCGCCATCGCGGCGCCAGCCGCAATCGCGGCGGCAAGTGCAATCGTGGTTCGGAGGTGCATGGGGCTCTCCTCGTCACTCGTTGGGGGAGAATGGGCGCGCAAAATCCCGCCGTGAAACACCCGAGTACGGCGTCTTACTCGGACGGTGACGCGCTCTTGCTTGGCGGTATACGCTTGGGCTCCGTCGTGGTTCCGCCGGGAGCGGCCTTACGGTCGAGTTCGTCGATACGGCGGCGCATCTCGCGCTTGTTCAGCTCCGCCTGCAGCCAGACCTCCTCACGCGAATAGATGTCGATCTTGCGGATGATGTAGAGGTTCACGCCGCCGAGGCCGATCATGAAGAGACTGAACAGCGGGGCGTCCGACGCAAGCAGCGCGATCAGACCGAAGAGGCAGAGCAGACCATTGCCGCCGTATCCCAGAACTCTGAAGACGAAAGGCATGTCCGCCCACCGGCGATCTCAAGATCGGCGAGCGTAGGCACGAGGCGTGCAAAGCTCAAGCCGCTCAATACGAGCCGAGCCGGGAATCCCGGCTCGGCGCTGTCGGCGCGGCGAGACTTCGGCTACGGTGCGTTTACCGCGAGAACGTTGGTGTTTCGCACTTGAGGACGAGGCATACCGCAAAAGAAGCTGCGCAGGCCACCGCCGAGACGCGGCGGCGTCTGCCGGCCACTGAGCGCCGTCTCCGGATGATCGACGCTGCGGTGGACGTCCTCGCGCGCAGGGGGTTCGAGGTCTCCACGCGCGAGCTTGCCGGAGCGATGGGCGTCACGCAGGCGCTCATCTATCGGCACTTCGGCTCCAAGGAGCGCTTGATCGACGCGACACTCGAACACGCGCTGGGCGGGGGGGTGGCGCACGGACAAACGCCGGACCTCGCCGATGCGGATCGCAGCCTGGAGGAGCGGCTGATCTCGTACTACGGCCGGATCGTGAGCGGCTCCTCCGAGAGCCGCATGCGACTCTTCATCCGTGCCGGCCTCGACGGACGCAGCTGGCCGCAGCGGCGCGGCGCTGTGCTGACGACAAGGGTCTTCGAGCCGATCATAACGTCGCTCCGGCGCGAGGCGGGCCTGCCGCCGCCCCCCAGGCCGCCGCTCATGCGCGGCGAACGCGAGCTTGCCATGATGCTCCACGCATCGATGGTGTTCCTCAATATCAGGCGGCACGTCTACGGAATGCCGATGCCCGAAAGCCTGGACGACATCGTCGCGCTCTACGTGCGGACGTTTCTCGCCGGCGCGCTGCCGGCGATCAAGGCGCTGCACGGCAGGGGCGAGCCGACCCTTACCCTGCCGCTGGCGGCGCAGTCAGCGCCGGCCCGGCTCAGCGCGCCCGGTCGGAGACGAACTTCCAGTAGGTGAAGGTGAAATCGCGCTCCACCCGGCTCGTGTGACAGGAGAAGCAGCCTTCGAAGCTGGCGTCCGCCGGGCGGCTGCCGTCGGCGTTGAACCGGGCATACTCCCAGTTTCCGTTCGCCGTCTCCCACTCCGGGTTCTTCGCCATGACGAAGATGTTGCCGATCGCCTCCTGAGGAACAAGCCGGCCCTCGGCGTCCATCTCGGCGGCCCCGTCCGCAGCGACCTCGGCGTCGTGATCCTCCATGATCAGGATCGTGCCGTCGGGCAGCGGCGCGCCTGCTTGCGCCGCCTCGTTCGCCTCCGGACTGACGTACATCTTCCGGACGCGCTTGCGGGCAACGTGATCTACGTCGAGATAGTTGACGAACTTCTCGGCGTATCCCTCCGGGTAGTCGATCCGCTCGGGGCCGGCTTGGCTCTGCGCCGCGAACAGCAGCACGCCAAGCGCCCCGGGCAGCACGTAGTGCAGTGGGCGCATCATCGAACCTCCACGACGGTCAGCATGTGCGGGTGGAAGACGCATTCCACGTCGTAGGTACCGGCCTTGACGAATGCGTACGTCGCCTCCTGACCCGGCTCGAGCTTGCCCAGATCGAAGGCGAGCCCGCCGGTCGGAGCGAACACGTTGTGGTCGGCCGTGTCGTCGTTCACGAAGCGGACCGTGTCCCCCGGCGCGACGGTCAGCTTCTGCGGCGCGTATTGGCCGCCTGCCATTGTCACCGCGTGCTCGGCGGCCACCGCTTGGCCGGATGCCGCCAACAGCACGCCGATCGCCACGGCATGGCGCGACAATCTCATCGGATTCTCCTCTCCACCCGCTCCCGCTCCGCTTCGACCAAGACTTCTCGCTCCCATTTAAGTTGTCAATTGACAACTTAGTGAGCGGACGGAGCTGCCAAAGCCCCCGCCGGATGCGGCGATTGACGGCCTTTGTCGATGGTGAGTCCTGCTGCGGCGGGGCGGCGCCCCGGGTCAATATGAACCGAGGCGGAAGTCCGGCTTGGCGCTTTCCTCTACCCAGTCCTTGTCCGCCTCCTTCACCACGGCCTGGCCGGCGACCAGCTTGCCGCTCGCAGCGTCGAAGGTCATCGCCGGTGACCCGTAAAGCTCCCAGCCCTTGTTCAGCGCCTCGGAGACTTTCTTGCAGAAAGCGGCGTCGCCCTCCCCCGTGAGCAGCCGATAGAGCTTCATCGCCTCTCCCTCTCCTTGATCGCTAAGGCGAGCGTCAGCACCCGCTCGGCTTCCGTCAGATGCAGTCGCTCGATCATGCGCCCCTCAAGCGCGATCACCGCCTTCTCGATGTTCTCCGGCAGGGCGAAGGCGGCGACCACCGCCTCCGCCGCTTCGCGCTCCGCCGCGGTCGGCGCGAAGATGCGGTTGGCTGCCTCGATCTGGCCCGGATGGATGAGCGACTTCCCGTCCATGCCGAGCGCGCGCGCCTGACGGCACTCCGCCTCCAAGCGGGCGATGTCGCGGAACGCGTTGAGCGGTCCGTCGATCACGTCGATTCCGTGCGCCCGCGCGGCCGCCACGATCTGCATGAACCAGGGCACGAAGGCAGCACGGTCCTCCGTCAGCGGGACGCGCGTGGCGAGCGAGAGGTCGTTCGTGCCGATGACGAAGGCGGCGAGCGGGACGGCCGGATCGTCGGCGAGCGCCGCGATCGCGGGAAGGTGCAGAAGCGCCTTCGGCGTCTCCACCATTGCCCAGATTTCGGTGGCGTCGAGCGCGTCGGCCTGAGTAAGCGCGTCGGCAACCGTGAGGATCGCGCCCGGCCCTTCGACCTTAGGGACGAGCACCGCATCGGCGCGGACCGCAATCGCCGCCAGGATGTCCTCCGTCGCCCACGCGGTGTCGAGGCCGTTGATCCTGACCGCGACTTCGGCGGAAAGGGGCTCGCCGAGCGCCTGCCGCAGCGCTTCGCGCGCCGCACTCTTCGCCTCCGGCGCGACGGAATCTTCGAGGTCGAAGATCACAGCGTCGGCGGCAAGCGTGCGCGCCTTTGCGATGG
>JBOHKB010000175.1:0-15887 GCA_050728815.1 Propylenella sp. | reverse complement strand
GCGGGCGGCACAGGAGGAGCGATCGGGGCAACGACCGCCACCGGCGTCGCCTGCGGGTTCAGGCTTGCCATCTGCACGCCCGCCTGCGGTGCGTTTGCGCCGGGGATGACGAGGCGCGAGCCGAGCTTCACGGTGGTCGATCCGCCGTTGGCGGCGGCAAGCTCGGCGACCGAGACGCCGTAGCGCCGCGAAATGTTCCAGGCCGTATCGCCCGGCTGGACGGTGTGCGTGGCGGAGCCACGCTGCACCGCAGGCTGAATCCGCGCGGCCTGTTCGTTCAGCGTCGTAGGCGGTGCGCCAAGCGCCTGCGGCGCGGGCGCCTGGGCGATCTGCAACGGTTGTGCGGGCGGCGTGTATGGCTGCGGGCCCGGCTGCGGAGCGTAAGCCGCAGGCGGGGTGTAGGCCGCAATGGCGCCGGCTCCGGCTCCGACCGGCGGCGGCAGGTCGGCACCCTGCACGGCCCCGGCCTGCACGCCGGCATAAGCGCCGCCGAGCGGCGCCGCCGGCTGCCCGGCGATGATCTGCTTCTGGTTGGTGGACCCGGTGAAGATCGGCGAGCGCAATCCGACGAAATTGCTGCACGCGCCAAGTCCGACCAGGATCGCCGCGAGCCCGACACGGCAGGTCAACTTGAGCGCTCTTTGGGGAATGGCGGAATTGGAGATGGTTCGCATCGCTTTACTCGGCACCGGGAATTCGATGCGGAGCATTTGAAGCGTTCAGGGTTGACAACGGGTTAAAGGTTTTGCGCCACGCCCGAGATAAGCGGAAGAAAACGCACCGGACCGAGATCGCGCGTGTCGACGTTCTTGCCGATCCGCTGGAAAAGCGTGAGGCGCTGCGGCCCGCGCGGCGCGCCGATCGGCGCGATCAGGATGCCCTGATCGCTCAATTGGGCGATGAGTTTTACGGGCGGCGTCACGCACGCGGCGCTGACCAGGATGCGGTCGAAAGGCGCCTGGCGGCTCCAGCCGAGCGCGCCGTCGCCGACGATCCCGCTGATGTTGCGGATGCCAAGAGTCTGCCAGCGGAGCTCAGCCGCCTTCACCAGCGTGCGGAAGCGGTCGATCGAGGTGACGCGCCGCGCGAGCCGCGCGAGGATGGCGCTCTGGTAACCGGAGCCGGTGCCGATTTCGAGCACGGAGTGCCGGTCGGAAACGTCGAGCGACACCGTCGTCACCCCGATGACCGAGGGCGCGCTGATCGTCTGCCCGCATTCGATCGGAAGCTCGTGATCAGAATAAGCGAGGCCGCGGCACTTTTCCGGCACGAAGAGCGAGCGCGGCACCGTCTCGATCGCGCGCAGCACCGCGCGGTCGGAAATGCCCATGCCGCGCAATTTGAGCACGATCGAGGCCGCCTGGACGTGGGTCTCCTCGTCCTCGACCTTGGCAAGGGCGGCGTTGGCGCTCATACGCCGGAGGATGGGCGAAGATGGTTAAGATAGGGCTTCGGCGGCGACGCGCTTTCTATCCAAACGCCTTCGCAAGGCGTTCGCGCGCATGCTCGTCGGTCAGGTCGAGCTGAAGCGGCGTGATGGAGATGCAGTTCTTCTCGATCGCGGCGAGGTCGGTGCCCTCGGCCGGCTGCATCTTGGCGCGCTGAAAGCCGATCCAATAGTAGGGAAACCCGCGCGCATCCTTCCGGCTATCAATCTTCAGCCAGTCGGGCACACGCCGCCCCATCCGCGTCAGCACAACGCCCTTCACCCCGTCCGGCGGGCAATCGGGAAAATTGACGTTGAAGAGCGTGCCGTTGCCGAAGCCGGATTCGATGAGCTTGGCGATGATTTCGGGCGCGTGCGTCTCGGCCGTCTCCCAGTATGGCTCGTCGCGCGTCTCCTTGCCGAAACCCTGCGACAGCGCAATCGAGGGAATGCCGAGGATCGTCCCTTCCATGGCGCCCGCCACGGTGCCCGAATACGTAATGTCGTCGGCGAGATTCTGGCCGCGGTTGACGCCGGATATGACGAGGTCGGGCTTCTCGCCGATCACCACCTTGAGCCCCATGATGACGCAATCCGTCGGCGTGCCCTTCACGGCGAAGCGGCGCTTCTCGATCTCGCGGAGACGCAGCGGGTCGGAGAGCGTCAGCTTGTGCGCGGCGCCGGACTGCTCCGTCTCCGGCGCAATGACCCAGACATCGCTCGAGAGTCTCAACGCGATCCGCGCCGCGACTTCGAGGCCGGGCGCGTGCACGCCGTCGTCGTTGGTGACGAGGATTTTCATCGAGCGATACCAAGCGCAGCACTCATCCGCCGACTTTCTCCGATCCGCCCATGTAGGGCCTGAGCACGTCCGGCACCGTGATCGTGCCGTCCTCGTTCTGATACGTCTCCATCACCGCAATCAGCGCGCGGCCGACGGCGACGCCGGAGCCGTTCAGCGTGTGCACGAACGGCCATGGCGGCTTGCCGCCGTCGCGGCGGTAGCGCGCATCCATGCGCCGCGCCTGGAAGTCGCCGCAGACGGAGCACGACGAAATCTCGCGATAAGCCTTCTGGCCGGGAAGCCATACCTCGATGTCGTAGGTTTTTTGCGCGCCGAAACCCATGTCGCCGGTCGACAGCGTCACAACGCGATAGGCAAGGTCGAGTTGCCTCAGCACCTCCTCGGCGCACATCGTCATGCGCTCGTGCTCGTCGCGGCTCTGCTCCGGCGTGGTGATCGAGACAAGCTCCACCTTGTCGAACTGGTGCTGGCGCAGCATGCCGCGCGTGTCCTTGCCCGCAGAGCCAGCCTCGGAGCGGAAGCAGGGGGTCAGCGCGGTGAAGCGGAGGGGGAGTGTATCCTCCGCGACGATCGACTCGCGCACGAGATTCGTGAGTGGCACTTCCGAAGTGGGGATAAGCCACAAGTCTTCAGATGTCGGGGCACATTCAAACACTTCACCAACGACATCCGCCGGTGCCTTTGTGCCGGCTGCTAATGCAGAGGTATCGGTATCGGTCCAATATTCCGAGATAACTCGCCTCGCCTGTTCTGCTCTGGTGGCTAGCGACGCACCGAAGAACAATTCCGCCCCGAACTTAGGTAGCTGGCCCGTTCCGCGCATGGCATCGTCCTTCACCAAGAGCGGCGGCTGCACCTCGGTGTAGCCGTGCTCGCGCGTGTGCAGGTCGAGCATGAACTGGCCGAGCGCGCGCTCCATGCGCGCGAGCTGCCCTTTGACCACCACGAAGCGCGAGCCAGAAAGCTTCGCCGCAATCTCGAAATCCATGAGCCCGAGCGCCTCGCCCAGCTCATAGTGCTCCCTGGCGAAATTCTGGCGCTTCGGCTCGCCCCACTTCCGCTCTTCGCGGTTCGACTTTTCGTCCGGACCGACCGGCACCTCGTCGAGCGGCACGTTCGGAATTTCCGCGAGCGCGTCGCGGAGAGCCTTCTCCGCCGCCCTCCCCTCCTCCTCGGCCGCCTGCATCGTCTCCTTTAGCTTGGCGACCTCGTCCATCAACGCCTTCGCGCGCGCTTCGTCCTTCTGCGCCTTCGCCTGGCCGATCTCCTTGGAGGCGGCGTTCCGCCGGGTCTGCATCTCCTGCAGCTTCGTGACCGCCACGCGCCGCGCCTCATCGAGCGCGAGGAGCCGCGCCGCCGCCGGCTCCGCACCGCGGTTTTTCAGCGCGCCGTCGAGCACCTCGGGATTGTCACGAATCCAGCGGATATCGAGCATGCCCGGCGGGCCTTTCTTTGTCGTCATGCCCGGACTTGATCGACTCGATCCGGGCATTCATTCCGTATCGTCGAGCGCGCACCGGCGATAGCGGAATGGATTGCCGGGTCAAGCCCGGCAAAGACGACAGACCGGATTTCGGAGGCGGCTCTATTCCGCGGCGGCGTCGGCGGCGGCCTGCTTCGTCTCGGCGACAGCACGCGAGCGCTCGATGAAACGCACCGCCTGGATCGAAATCTCATAGAGCAGCAGCGTCGGAAGCGCGAGGCTGATCTGGCTGATCGGATCGGGCGGCGTCAGGATCGCGGCCACGATGAAGGCGATGACGATCGCGTATTTGCGCCGCGTCTTCAGCGTCTCCGCGGTGATCAGGCCGGCGCGCGCCAAGAGCGTCATCACCACGGGCAGCTGGAAAACCAGCCCGAACGCGAAGATCAGCGTCATGATCAGCCCGAGATACTCGTTCACCTTGGGCAGGAGCTCGATCGTGGCGCGCGTCTCGCTACCCGTCTGTTCCATAGAGAGAAAGAAGGCGAGCGCCAGCGGCATCACCATGAAATAGACGAGACACGCCCCGAGCGCGAAGAGGATCGGCGTGGCGACCAGAAAGGGCAAGAAGGCGTTTCGTTCGTTGCGATAGAGCCCGGGCGCGACGAACTTGTAGATCTGGTTGGCGATGACCGGGAAGGCGAGGAACAGCGCCCCGAACAGCGCGAGCTTCATCTGCGTGAAGAAATATTCCTGTGGCGCGGTGTAGATCAGCTTGATCTCGCGCTCCGTGCCGGCGGCGCGTTCGTAGGGAACGATGAGCAGGTTGAAGATGTCGTCGGCGAAGTAGAAGCAGACGATGAAGGCGATGAAGATCGCGATCAGCGCGCGCATGAGCCGCTGGCGCAGCTCGATCAGGTGCTCGATCAGCGGCGCCTTGGAGGATTCGATGTCGTCCTGGCTCACGCCGCGTCGCTCCCGCGTTCGGCGGCGGCGCCGGTCTTCAACGGCTCGGCTTCGTGCGCCTTTGCATCCGGCATTTCGGGCGCCGGCGGCATCGCCGGTACCGGCTTCGGACCGGCGGCAGCAGGTTTCGCCGCGGCCTGCTGCGTGGCCTTGTCAAGGTCGCGCTGGACCCCCTTCAGCGGATCGGCCTTCGCGATCTTCTGCAAATCCTTTCGGGTTTCGTCGAGACCGGACTCGCGCTCCGCCTCGCGCAGCGCCTCGTCGAACTGGCGGCGGAAGTCATTCGACATGCGGCGGACCTGGCCCATGGTCTTGCCGAAGGAGCGCAGCATGCGCGGCAGCTCCTTTGGGCCGACCACTATCACCGCCACAGCCGCGATAACCAGCAGCTCCGACCAACCGATATCGAACATCGCTTAAGCCTGTCGCGCCGGCGGCTCAGCCCGCCTTCGTATTCTCTTTCTCAGGGGCGGTCTTGGCGGTCATCGGCTCGGCCACGTCATGGTCGATCGTGCGCGGCTCCTCCGAGTCGTCCTCCGCCATGCCCTTCTTGAAGCTCTTGATGCCCTTGGCGACGTCGCCCATCAGGTCGGAAATCTTGTTCCGCCCGAAGAGCAGCACGACCAGCGCCACGATCAGAAGGATTTGCCAGATACCAATAGACATGAGCGTCAACCTTTCCGCCCCTTTGGGAGCTTGGCGCGGGTTATCGCAAATCGCCCGAGCGCCATCAATCGCGCGGCCGGTCCTCGTCCGGGAACACCAGGACGTCCCGCGCATCGAAGCTGACCCGCACGTCGGCGCCCGGAACAAGTCCCTCGCCGGCGCGGGCTTTCGCCACAAGATAGGCGTCCCAGCCGTCCACCGCCACATCGAAGAGATCGTTTTCGCCGAGGAAGTGGCGCGACATGATGCGTCCAGGCGTGCCCGCCCCGGCGTCGCCGGCCGGCTGAAGCAGCACGCCTTGCGGCCGGATCGCGACCGTCACCTCGCGCCCTTCCGCATGGCCCTCCGCGGAGAAATCCCCGATCCGGGTCAGCGCGCGGCCGGAGCGGACGGTACCGGGCAGCTCGTTCAGATGGCTGAAGAAGCGCGCGACGAACAGGCTTTCCGGCCGGTCGTAGAGGCTTTCCGCGCTGCCATGCTGGACGATGCGGCCGCCGCGCATCAGCACGATGCGGTCGCTCATGCGCATCGCCTCCTGCGGGTCGTGCGTCACCACGATCGCTGTCGCGCCGGTCTCGCGCAGCACCGAAAGCGTGTCTGCGCGCACGCTGTCGCGAAGCCGGCTGTCGAGCCCGGAGAACGGCTCGTCCATCAACAGTATTCCCGGCCGCGGCACGATGGCGCGGGCGAGCGCCACGCGTTGCTGCTCGCCACCGGAGATTTCGTGCGGATAGGATTCGGCAAGGTGCGCGAGCCCCACACGGCCGAGCGCGGCGAGCGCTTCCTGCTGCCGCGACCCGCGGTCGAGCGCGGTCAGCCCGAACATCACGTTCCTGAGCACGGTGAGGTGCGGGAAGAGCGCGTAGTCCTGGAACATCAGGCCGATCAAGCGCTTTTCCGGCGGTACAAAGACTCGCGCCGACGCGACTTCCCGCCCATCGACCAGGACGCGCCCCGAGGTCGGCACGTCGACGCCGGCGGCGATTCTTAGAAGCGTGCTCTTGCCGCAACCGGAATGGCCGAGGAGCGCGACGATCTCGCCGGGCTCGGCGTTGAGGTCGACATCGACGAGGGCCCTCACGCGGCCAAAGGTGCGGCTTATCCCTTCGAGCGTAAGCGCGGAGGCGATGGTCGCGGCGGCGCGGCGGCGCAGACGCTGGGCGATTGAGGCCATGTGGCGGGCTTATGTATCGCCGGAGGCAGAGGCCGCAAGCCGATTCGCGGCGGCCGCCCGGGCGGAGCGCACTGCCGCCTGCGCTCTCGGCGAAAAATGCTCTAATCTCTCCGCCGTGACCACCCTCATCATCGCGCTTGCTCTCGCGCTTTTTTCGCTTCCCGGCGACGCCCGCGCGGAAGAAACGGTCGATCTCGAGCTCGTGCTCGCCATCGACGCTTCAGGCTCGGTGGATGACAGCGAGTGGGCGCTGCAGATGCAGGGCTACGCCACCGCCTTCCGCGACGAGAAGGTGCAGGCGGCGATCAGCTCCGGCCCGAACAGCCGCATCGGGGTCGCAGTCGTCGTGTGGGCGGACGCAGCCTGGCCAAGATGGGAGAGCGAGTGGTTCGTGCTCGCCGCGCCATCCGACGCCGAGCGCTTCGCCGCCTTCATGGCGGGGCTCGGCCGAAGCCCCATCGGCGGCACCGGCATAGGCACCGGAGTCGCAACCGCCATCGCCAAGCTGGACCGTAACGGGCTGACGGCTCGGCGGCAGGTCGTCGACGTCTCCGGCGACGGGCGGGAGACGCCGCCGCGCGACAACGTCGTTCTGATGCCGGCTGCCAACGCCATGGCGCGGGCGCGCGGCGTGACCGTCAACGGCCTCGCCATCCTGAACGACGACCCGCGTCTCGCCGAATACTATCGCAATGATGTCATTGCCGGTCAGGACGCGTTCGTGATGACGGCGGTGGATTACGAGGATTTCGCCGAGGCTATCACGCGGAAGCTACTGCGCGAGATCGAGCATCAGGAGCGGGTGAGCGTGCGGTGACAAGATGATGCTCTGGGCGCGGAGCAACCTCGCCGCGACGCGCTGCGTTTACGGGGAGACGCGGGAGCTCTAGTAGAGGCGCCGATGAACGTCCTCTTCATCCACAGTTCCGGGCCGCAAAGCGATACGGAAGGGAGCGGTCGATTGGTGACGGCACTACGGTCGGCTCTCCTGCGAAACATCAACCTGAGCGCGCCCCTCATGCCGGACCCGGACGATCCAAACGCCGCGGCATGGAGCAAGGCAATCGGCGAGCATCTTGCAGCAGTAGACAAGCCGTTCGTCCTGGTCGGCCACTCGCTCGGCGGATCGGCCATCCTGCAATATCTCGCGCTGCATGATGCGCCATCCGGAATGAAGGGCGTCGTCTCGATCGCCGCGCCGTTCTGGGGAGCCAATATGCGGGAGTGGACGCTGCCGCCCGGCTTTGCGACGCGTCTTTCGCGGCTGCCTCGCCTCGTTCTCTACCACAGCCGCGACGACGACGAGGTACCCATAGCGCACGTCGATCGGTACGCGGCGGCGATCCCCACCGCCATCGTGAGGAAGGTGGATGGGCGCGGCCACCTGTTCGACGACGGCGACGTGGCCGACATTGTCGAGGACATCCGAGGCGGGCAGACCTAAACGATACGCGTCGCCTTCAGCCGCTCCTCGTCCAGCTCCACGCCGAACCCCGGCTTCTCCGACAGCACGATCATCCCCTCGGCGTCCACGTCCCGCGTCTCCGTCATCATGAAATCGCGCCGTTCGAGCGACCATTCCGGCGGGTCGAAAGGAAATTCCAGGAAAGGCGCGTTGGTCAGCCCGCAAGTGAAATGGGCGTTCGCGACATAAGAAAGCCCGTTTGACCATGTGTGCGGCGTGAAGATCAGCCCCGCCTCCTCCGCCATCTTGGCGACCCCACGCAGCCCCGTTATGCCGCCGGTCAGCGATACGTCGGGCTGCAGCACATCGAGGCACCCCTCCTCGATCAGGTCGCGGAACTCGTAGAGCTCGCGGTTCATCTCGCCGCCCGCGATCTTGACGCTCGTCGCCTCGCGCAAACGCCGCATGCCCTTGCGATCGCTGCGGTGCAGCGGCTCCTCCATCCAGTAGATTCTTAAGCGCTCCAGCTCACGCGCCACGGGCAGCGCCTCGTCGAACGACCAAGGCTCTTCGTCGTCGTGGCTCATGCGCCAGCCTTGGTTACAGTCGACCATCAGCTCGATCGTGTCGCCGATCCTGGCGCGCACGGCCTCCAGCGCCTTGATGTCCTCGCGCCAGTCGCCGCGATGGAAGCGCAGCTTGAGCCCGCGAAAGCCGCGTTCGCGATAGCGCTCCGCCGCATCCGCCATTCCGCCGGGATCGCGCAGCGTCGCCGAGGAGGCATAGGCCGGGACGCGGTCCGACCGCCCGCCGAGCAATCGCCAGACCGGCTCGCCCCTGATCTTGCCGGCGAGATCCCAGAGCGCGAGGTCAAGCGGCCAGCAGCGCCCGTAGTGGAACTGGATGTTGTCGAGGATGCGGTTGTGTCGCTCGAGGTCGAGCGGGTCGCGGCCGATGAAAAGATGCTCGTGCCCGGCGAAGCCGGTCATCGTGTCCCCGGAGCCGGTCCCTTCCAGCCCCTCGTCGGTGCGCACGCGCACGATCGTCGCCTCGAATTTTTCGCGCGGGCGAAAGTCCCAGCTCGGCCGGAACGGCGGATCGAGCTTTAGCCGGTGATGCGTGATCTCGATGGCGGCGATCTTCATGCGCCCCTCCCCGGATCGTCATGCCACGGACAGCACGCTCAGAAAAAGCGAGAGCCGGCCCCAGGGCCGGCTCGGCATCAACGATCGGCCTCGCTCGTCAGGCCGGCGGCTGGCCGGCGAGTCGCTTGATCCCGCTCCGCCAGCCGGCGTCCGGGTCGGATATCGCCTTGCCGATCCGTGCGAACGGATTGGCGGATGGGAGGACCACCACCTTTGTTCCGACGGGGACGCGCTCGTAGAGGTCGATCACGTCGGCGTTCAGCATGCGGATGCAGCCGGAGGAGACGGCGCGGCCGATCGAGCGCGGCTCCGCCGTGCCGTGTATGCGGTAGAGCGTGTCCCTGCCGTCCTGGAACAGGTACATCGCGCGGGCGCCAAGCGGGTTCTCCGGTCCGCCATCCATGCCGTTCGCGAATTCGCGCGCCCGTTCGTCGCGTGCCTGCATCTCCACCGGCGGGAACCACTTCGGCCACTCGCGCTTCGCGCCGACCTTGGCCTCGCCACTCCAGCCAAAACCCTCGCGGCCGACGCCGATACCGTAGCGGCGGGCCTTCCCGTCATCCAGGACGAGGTAGAGGTAGCGCTGGCCGGGATCGACCACGATGGTCCCCGGCTTCTCACCGGTCAGGTTGCGCACGGTCTGCCGGCGGTACTGCTGCGGAATTTCGGAGAGGTGCACCGGCTTGACGCGGTAGGGCTCGTCGGTCCTCGGGACAAGTAGGCCCGAACCCTCGCCCGGCGCATAGGCCAGCGGGCCCATGGCCGCCCCGCTGCAGGCGCCGAGGAACACACACGCGGCCCCCGCGAGAAAATGCCTTCTCTCCAGCACGTTCGCTCCTCGCCTGGCGCGAGCCAAGCCCTCCCGCGCCCGAAGCGGATCGCCGGGCGCCAATCCTTCACGTCTCGGAGAATACGCTACCGCGCCGTGGCAATGCAATTCGGCCGAATCCCGGGCAGACAAGCAAGTCGGCAGCGTTGCAGCGCTGCCACTCCGTAGAAGAGGTTGTGTCAGATCGGGACAGGCGGCGGTCAGGCCGCCGGCTTCCCCCACAGCTCCTCGAGCCGCTGCGGCCGCCCGCAGCCGAACTTGTAGAACTTGTAGCGCGCGCTGTTCGTCTGGTAGTACCCCTGGTGGTAGTCCTCCGCCGGATAGAAGGTCGCCTCCGGCAGGATCTGCGTTGCGACAGTCTCGCCGAACCGCTTCTCCACCTCGATTTTCTTCGCCTCCGCCACGGACTTCTCTTCGTCGTTGGCAACGAACACGGCGCTCAGGTACTGGCTTCCCTTGTCGCAGAACTGGCCGATCGGATCGAACGGATCGACGTTCTTCCAGAAGTTGTCGAGCAGTTGCTCATAGCTGACCTTGTCGGGATCGTATTCGACCTCGACCGCCTCGAAGTGCCCGGTGCCCCCGGCCGACACCTGATGGTAGGTCGGGTTGTCGACCTCGCCGCCGGTATATCCGGAAACAACGGAAAGAACGCCCGGCACCTTCTCGTAGGCCTCCTCCATGCACCAGAAGCAGCCGCCGGCGAATATGGCCTTCTGCGGCTCGGCCGCCGACGCTCCCCCGGCAAAGAATGCGCCCGCTAGCACGGCAAGCATCGCCGCGATGAAGGCGCCCCGATAGGACCTCATTCGAGTCTCCCTTTTCAGTCGCCTGACAATCGCGGCGAGCGGCGATTGCGGCAAGTCCCCCTACGCGAACGTGATGCTCTGCGATTTTCGGCCGCCCGTGCACGCCGTCAGGTGCGCAACCGATCGGTAAGCACGATCGCATTCGGCGGCGGCAGTTCGCCCGAAAACGCGGCCATCGCTCCCAATGTTAGCGCCGCCTTAAGCGGCGCGTCGCATATTGCACGAAATTGAGAGTTTCCGCGTTCAAAGCGGTCACAGGGATTGGGCGAGCGGCGTGGGAAGCAAGACACGCAAGGCCTGACGTGGCGGGCTTAGTACCCGAGGCCTTTCTGGACGGTGCCACCTAAGTCCGTGGCCGGAGTAGCGCCCGGCCTCGCCCGATATACTCTGAGGTGCATGGCGCCCCGCCGTGACGCGATGCGGCAGCCGGTGGGAAGCGTGCGCGCATTCGAAGCAATCACTGCCATCATTGTTAACCCCTCTCTGCCACGACGCCCGGAAATAGGGCGCTGAGAGGGAGCGCGGCTTGTGCCGGAACGTTCGACGTCGGCGGCCGCCGGCGATCTCCGGAAACGGCGGCCTCGGCTCGAGGCACTCCTTGGTAAGCAATCGACTTGGAGCGCATTCATGCTGATCGGCGACGTCCTTATCGCGCAGAAACTCGTGACGCCGGAGGATGTGAAGGCAGCACTCGAACGGCAGCGGAGCCAGGGCGGCATCCTCGGCGAGCACCTGATCGCCATGGGGAAGCTCGACCCGGCCGACCTCGAGCGGGTGATGCGCAGCGCTCCCCCTTCTCCCCGCAACATCGAGGAGACGGGCCTCGGCCTGCCCGAGCTTCTCAACCTCGTCGCCAAGGCGATGTATTCCGGCGCCGAGATGCCTTCGGTCATCGGTGGCATGCTGATGCTGCCGCAACGGGTGATTCAGCTGGTGCTGGATGAGGCGAAGGAGCGCAAAATGCTCGACGTGCTCGGCTCGTCGGGCGCCTCGGTGACATCGGAGTTGCGCTACGCGCTGACCGAGAAGGGCCGCCAGTGGGCCGTCGACGCCCTTTCGCAAAGCCAGTATCTCGGACCTGCCCCCGTTACGCTCGACGCACTCGTCGAACGCATTCAGCGCCAGCGCATCACCAACGAACGCGTGGATCAGGCGGCGGTCAAAAAAGCCTTCGGCGACATGATCGTCGCGGAAGAGTTCATCCACCGCGTCGGGCCGGCGATCAATTCAGGCCGCTCCATTCTGCTCTACGGGCCGCCCGGCAACGGCAAGACGTCGGTCGCCGAAAGGATCGGCTCGATCTTCAGCGACACGATCTACATTCCCTATTGTTTCGTGGTCGAAGGGCAGGTCATCAAGGTCTTCGATCCTGGCATTCACAAGCGGATCGAGCGGAGGACCGACGGGGCGGCGACGCTCCGCCGCCAGGATTTCGACCAGCGCTGGGTTGCCTGCCGGCGTCCGTTCATCGTCACCGGCGGCGAGCTGACGCTCGAAATGCTGGACCTGAGCTTCAACGCGCTGGCGAAATTCTACGAAGCGCCGCTGCACGTCAAGGCGCTCGGCGGCATCTTCGCCATCGACGATTTCGGCCGCCAGATCGTCAGCCCGGAGGCGCTGCTCAACCGCTGGATCGTCCCGCTCGAAAGCCGGATTGAGTACCTGAAGCTGCACACCGGAAAGAGCTTTTCGCTGCCGTTCGACGAACTGGTCGTGTTCTCCACCAACCTCGCACCGCGCGACCTGATGGACCCGGCGTTCCTCCGCCGAATTCCTTACAAGCTCGAAGTCGGCGGCCCGACGCCGGACGAGTTCCGGCGTATCTTCAAGATCGTCGCACGGGTGTTCGAGATGGACGCCTCTGACGAGATCGTGGACTTCGTCATCCGCCACCTGTCGGTGGAGAACGATTTCCCGCTCGCCAGCTACCAGCCGAAATTCGTCATCGACCAGGTCCGCGCGGCCTGCAAGTTCGAGGGCATTCCACCGCAGTTCCGCAGAGACCTCGTGGCGACGGCGCTCGGCAATCTCTTCACCAAGGATTCGCCGGGCTTCCGCAGGCACGCCGCCGCTCACGCGGCAAACGGAAGCGAAAGAGCGGCGGCGTAAGCGGCGACGGCCGCCCCGGCCCGGCGTTCACCGCGCCAGGCGCAGCTATTTGCGACTACCTGGGACCGAATACGCTGCCGCGGTCCGGGTCGACCCAGATCGGCGGAACGGTGTCGCAGCGGTAGCCGACCTGACAGCTGCGGGCGTCGCGCGTCGGTACCCACGCGTTCAGCGCATACTCGCCGAACTCGCAATAGCCGGGCGACGCGACCAATCGCTCAAAGGTGTGTCTCCCCGTGTTCATGACGATCGCGCCCTGCGAAGCGACGACGCTTCGCGCCTGAGCGCAGCTCATGCCCAAAGTGCTTGGGCGCTGCGCCCATGCGGGGTTCGACATGAGCAGGATGAGAATGACGGCGGCGGTGCGCATGGCTTTCACCTCGTTCGCGGTTGAAGCGAAGGGCACCCCCTGCCCTTAGTTATGATCCTCCGGCAGCGGCGGAAGCGGGTGGAACTCGATCCCCTCCTCGGCGAGAGCGCGCGTCTCTTCGCGCGTCGCTTCGCCGTAGATGCCGCGCTTCTCTGTCTCCTGGTAGTGGATGCGGCGCGCCTCCTCGGCGAAGCGGTTGCCGACATAATCGGCGTTCTCGGTCAAATGCTGGCGCAGCTTGCGCATCGCTGCCACGATCTCCTGCTTCTCCGGCACGTTGGCGGCGAGCCGCACCGGTTCGGCGCTATCGTGGCCCTCACCCGTTTCCTTGCGCTCGCTGCTTTCCGTGCGGAGGCGGCGGCCCCCGCCCTCCTTGCTTCTCGCCGTCGAAACGGCGGGCGCCATCAGAGCGCGGTCGACCGCGGTCGACCCGCAGATCGGGCAGATAAGCAACGCCTTCTTCCGCAACGCCTCGAAGGCGTCCGATCCGGCGAACCAGCCCTCGAACTCGTGCGCCTTCGGGCAAACGAGCGTGTAGCGGATCACGAGACCGACCTCATCGGCAGCGGCTCTTCCTCCGGCAGTGCGAAGGACCGCTCGTTCTTCAGCGATGGGATGCGCTGCCGCGCCTCGGCCGAAAGCGCCGGGTCGATCTCCGCAAAAATGACCTCCGGCCCGTCGCCGCCGGCTTCGGCCAGCACCTCGCCCCACGGCGCGACGATCATCGAGTGGCCGTAGGTCTCGCGGCCGTCAGCGTGGCGGCCGGCCTGCGCGGCAGAGATCACGAAGGCGCCGTTTTCGATCGCGCGCGCCCTCTGCAGCACGTGCCAGTGCGCCTCGCCGGTCTGGCGCGTGAACGCCGCGGGCGCGGTCAACGCCGCCGCGCCCGCATGCGCTTGCGCACGGTAGAGTTGCGGAAAGCGCAGATCATAGCAGATAGCGACGCCGAGTCTGAGCCATGGGAGGTCAACGACGACCGCCTGCTCGCCCGGATGATAGACCGCCGATTCCCGCCAGCTCTCCCCGCCGGGAAGATCGACGTCGAAGAGGTGTATCTTGTCGTAGCTTGCGAGCAGCCGGCCGTCGCTGCCAAAGACGAGCGCGCGGTTAGCGATCTTGCCGTCCGTCGCCCGGAGCGCGAGCGAGCCGATGTGCAGCACCACGCCAAGCTCAGCCGCGAGCGCCGCGAACCGCCTCGCCGCCGGGTCGCTCTCCTGCGGCCGGATCTTCTCCGCCAACAGGTCGCGCTTGCGCTCGACGATGTTCGTCATTTCCGGCGTCTGGATGTAGTCGGCCCCGGCGGCCGCGGCCTCACGCGCCAAGCGGTCAACCGTCGCGATGTTCTCCTCGACGTCTGTCGAGGAGCGGAGCTGTATGCAGGCGGCGCGGAACTTCATGCGGTCGCTCCTGCTGCGAGCAGGTTCTCGAGTTCGCCGGTCGCCTTCAGTGCGTAAAGGTCGGTGTAGCCGCCGACATGGCGCTCGCCGACGAAGATCTGGGGAAAGGTGAAACGGCCGGAGCGCGCGATCATCTCCTCGCGCTTCGCCGGGTCCCCGCTGGCGTCAATCTCTTGAAAGGAAATGCCTTTCTCCGTTAGGAGCGCCTTGGCGGCGGTGCAATAGCCGCAGAAGCGGCGCGTATAGATGGTCACGGGCGGCATCTCGACTCGTGGAGAAACTCGTTCCGGCTCAGAGATATAGCGACTTCGATGACAAATGCCAAAGGCCGCGCCGGCGACAACCTGCACGCGTCATGGCGCGACGCGCGCGAACGTGAGCACGTCGACCGAGGCTGCGCCGGCCCGGAGAAGCGCGCGGGTTGCGGCCTTGGCGGTGGCGCCGGAGGTATAGACATCGTCGACCAGGAGGACGCTAACCTGCGCGATGTCTTGAGCAAGTCGAGGCGCAACGCGGAACGCGCCGCGCACGTTTTCCTCGCGCTGCGGGGCGCTCAACCCGACCTGCTGCTTTGTGGCCCTAATGCGTTGAATCACATGCGGATTCGTCGGCACGCCTGTCAGCTTCGCGAGCGCGGCGGCGAGCGCCGCCGACTGGTTGAACCGCCGGCTCCAGAGTCGCCAACGGTATAGGGGTACCGGCACAATGAGCCCGCAGCCGGAAAACAGATCATGGCCCGCACGGCGCATGGTCTTGGCCATCACCTGGGCCAAGTGTGGGCGGTCGTAGTATTTGAGCTGATGCACCAGCCGACGCGCGGTGTCGCCGTAGATTGCCGCCGAGCGCGCGCGCCGGAAGGGCGGCGGATCGGCGAGCGCCTCAGCGGAGACGATGCCCTCCCCCATCTCGTAGCTGAACGGCGTTCCGTAGACGGGGCAGATCGGCGGGGCGATGAAGCGGATCGCCGACCAGCAGCGCGCGCAGAGCGCGTGGCTGTCGGCGACCGCGCCGCCGCAGCCGGGGCAGGTCGGCGGCAGGATCAGGTCGGCGGCGGCGCGCGGCAGACGCCTGAGGCCGTCAAAGAATTCCGCGCGTTTGAGCGCCAGCATTTCTGCATGTTATCGCGGCATCTCCGGCGGGTCATCCACGAACGCGGAGTTGCGAGCATCATCGCCACCGGGAGCCGCGCATGGTCGTAGAAGTCATCGACAAGCCGCTGCTCCGCCGCCGGCTGAAGCGCGCCCTCCTTCGCGGCGAAGCAGGCGCGGCGTTCCTGATGGAGCGCGCCGTTGCGGACCTCGCGGAGCGGCTTCGTGGCTTCGAGGCCCGCTTTCCGGTCGCCCTCGCGCATGCCGGCCAGACC
>JBOHKB010000174.1:0-2350 GCA_050728815.1 Propylenella sp. | reverse complement strand
ACCCTTCCCGGCGAGGCGGCGCGGGCGGTTGCGCAGTAGAAACGGCGCGGAGAACCGAGCCGCTTCGCGTCACGTCACTTCGGTGACTCCCCGCTGAAGAGGTCGTTCAGCCTCTGGACGAGCCTTTGACTGACCCGCTCGCCGCGGCCGACGTCTCCCGGCGCGATGCGGCCGATCAGCCGCCATTCGGGAAAATGCTCCCAGAGCGTCAGCGAACCGTCCTTGCGGAAGACCGTGAGCCACTCGCGGTGCTCGCCGTTCACCTTGACGGGGTGGTTGGCGATGCGGATGCCGTGTTTCTGCCATTTCGGCCAGGCGTCGAGCACACAGCCGAGCGCCGTGCGCCGTAATCTAATCGTCTCCATGTTCATAGACACACCTTTCCCGTGGTTTCAGGAGCCACGGGACGAACGAAGGGTGTGTCGCTACATGGGAGCTTGCTCCGGCTCGGATCGCCGCCGCATATGGTCGGCAGCCGGCTCAGTGTCAAGAACTTGAGCGGCCGGAGAACGCCACATGATCCTTTGCATGGGCGAAACGCTGATCGACTTCATCCCGGCGGAGACGCGGGACGGCGTTCCCGCCTACCGGCCGGCGGTCGGCGGCTCGCCCGGAAACGTCGCGCTGACGCTTGCCCGCCTCGACGTGCCGGCGGGCTTCGTCGGCGGCGTCTCCACCGATTTCTTCGGCGAGGAGATTTTCGCGACACTCGCGAAGAACGGCGTCGCCATGGACTACGTCCCCCGCCTCGACCGGCCGACCATGCTCGCCTTCGTGGACCTTAAGGCCGACGAGCCGCGCTACGCCTTCTTCGACAACGGTGCGGCGGCGCGGCATTGGCGGCTGGAAGACATGCCGCCGATCGCGGACGGGGTGAACGCACTGCATTTCGGCTCGCTGTCGCTGATCCGAAAGCCCGCGGCGAGCGCCTTCGCCGCATTGATGTCGCGCGAGCGGACGGGGCGGACGATCAGCTTCGATCCGAACATCCGCGCGGGGCTGGTCGAGGACGAAGCGGACTATCGAGCGCGGCTCGAGGAGTTCTTGCGCTCGGCCCACGTGATCAAGCTGAGCGGCGCCGACCTCGATTGGATCGCGCCGGGCGAGGAGCCGGAGCGCTTCGCCGCGCGCCGGCTCGGCGAAGAAGCGCGGCTCGTACTCTTCACGCGCGGCTCGGAGGGGGCGAGCCTGTTCAGTCGGAGTGGCGCCAGCGTCTCCCGGCTTGCACGCAATATCGAGGTCGTCGACACGGTTGGCGCAGGCGATTCCATGATGGGCGGCTTGCTTGCGGCCCTCTTCGACCGCAACGCGCTCGAGCGCTCCGCGATCGAGCGCCTCTCCGAGACTGACCTGGCGGGCATTCTCGATTTCGCGCTCGCGGTTGCGGCGGTCACCTGCAGCCGTGTCGGCGCGGATCCGCCGCGGCGCGCCGAGTTGGGACTTTGAGGCGCGGAGCGTCTAGACTGCCGGCCCGGCGCTGAACGCCCGTTGCGGACGATTGGGGACCTGGGAACGATGATCGCCATCGGCCCGCTTGTCGCGTTATATCTGGCCTTCGCGGCCAAGCATCTCCTCGCCGATTATTATCTGCAGACCGCCTGGATGGCGCTCGGCAAGGAGCGAGCCGAAGGGTGGATCGCACCGCTTGTCACGCACGCCGGCATCCATGCGGCCGCCACGCTCGTCATCGTGCTCGCCGTGCGGCCATCATTCTGGTGGCTGGCGCTCGTCGATTTCCTCGTCCACGGCGCGATCGACCGCTGCAAGGGACTGATCGTCCGCCGCCTCCGCCTGTCGCTGGACAGGGCAGGCTTCTGGTGGGCGATCGGTACCGACCAGACCCTGCACCAGCTCACGCACTTCGCCTACGTGATTGTGCTTCTCGTGGCGTGAGCGCTTGGCACGGAAGAACCGCCACTAAGCTTGCACGAATACTACAAATATGCTTGTAGAATTGCAGTATGGATGAGGAATCCGTCGTTCCGGCCCTCGCGGCGCTCGCGCACGATGTCCGGGTCCGCGCCTTTCGCCTGCTGGTGAAGGCCGGGCCCTCCGGGCTGCCGTCGGGCGACATCGCCGGCGCGCTCGGCGTCCCACCGACCGGCATGTCGTTTCATTTGGCCGCGCTTGAGCGCGCCGGCCTGATCGCAGCGCGGCGCGAGGGCCGCCGCATCTTCTACGCCGTCCAGTACGAGGCGATGCGCCGTGTCCTGACGTTCCTGACCGAGGATTGCTGCGACGGGCGGCCGGAGCTTTGCGGCGGGCTTGCCGTCGCGGATCGAGAGGGAGGGAGAGCAACGATGAGCGACAGGGTCTACAACGTGCTGTTTCTCTGCACCGGCAACTCGGC